>NZ_JBRBWD010000045.1:0-63020 GCF_052825245.1 Sagittula sp. | reverse complement strand
TCGTGAGACAGTTCGGTCCCTATCTGCCGTGGGTGTAGGATACTTGAGAGGAGTTGCCCCTAGTACGAGAGGACCGGGGTGAACGATCCACTGGTGGACCAGTTGTCGTGCCAACGGCAGTGCTGGGTAGCTATGATCGGACAGGATAACCGCTGAAGGCATCTAAGCGGGAAGCCCCCCTCAAAACAAGGTATCCCTGAGGGCCGTGGTAGACCACCACGTCGATAGGCCGGAGATGTAAGCATGGTAACATGTTCAGTTGACCGGTACTAATGGCCCGATAGGCTTGATTTGATCCAGTAACAGACAGGCTCACGCCTCTCTGAAAACTGGTCAGAAGCATACACACCAATAAAGTGTGACCTGGACAACGTGATTTGATCGCTGCGCCTGGAATGGATAGGTGCGGGAACGCGTTATCGTCTGCGACGAAACGCTGCCTCCCGCAAATACCAAATCGCGTAGCGATTTGGTATTTCCTCGGTTTGGTGGTCATAGCGCGAGCAAAACACCCGGTCCCATTCCGAACCCGGCCGTTAAGTGCCGTTGCGCCAATGGTACTGCGACTCAAGTCGTGGGAGAGTAGGTCACCGCCAAACCTAGTAAATACCAAACTATCTCTCTTACGATGAAAACCAGAACCCAACAAAAGCGCCCATAGGGCGCTTTTTGCGTTCAAAAAGCAGACCAAGCTTCCGAATAGGGGGAGACGGCTTCCAAACTCAGCGGATCTGCTTATAGGTGTTGCTCTTGTTTCCGTTGCAGTTGGGACATTTCGGTACAATGTTCATAAAGGAATTTGAGCAATAGTCTGGGAAGTTCTCTGATTTGCGCCCAGGGTCGGCCTTGTCCATGTATTCCAGTATCAGGGTCAGCAAGAGCTTGCCTTTCAACTCCAGTTCGAACTTCCCATAGTCGCGTGTGACGGATCTGCCACGATGATTGTGGGGTGCGACAGTCGGAGGAATCCCCGGCGGTTGGTCACGGGCGAACTGCCCTTTTTGTCCCGTCGGCGATCCTTTGCAAATTCCATTCCCCAAAGCGCGCAACACCTTGGTCATCGCCCGCGATTTTCCACCGGATTTCGGATGGTGGTGATCCGATTGAATCATGGTGATCGGCAAAATTAGACCGCAATCATGGCACGGCATCGTATCAGAGACCAACTTACTCTGGGTGCCTTTCCCGCCCGACTTGTAAAAGTTCAACTTCCGGTCTTTTAGAAGATAGATTTCTTTCCAGCTATCTGAAGTGTCTTTCCAGACAGTATGGGCTCCATCCGCCTTCTTCCCGAGAAATTTGGTGCATTTTTTGTAAAGGCTGACAAATTCTGCATGAGTAATCTCTGCGCTTTCCCCGCTTATGCTTACACGCACCTTTTTTGTCGAAACTTGAAAGGCCATGTTGTCGACGCGGGTGACGATTGTCCTGACGTCAGTTTGATTGTGCGCGATGTCTTTCAATCGCGCGCTGCCGCGACCTTCGACAAACTCGCTACAGGCGCCAGAGTCGGGAAAAAAGGTAGCGAGCTGTGTAGGTGAGAACCTGGGGCGATCATCAGCCTTTCGCTTGGGAGGCATAGCGCACCGGAGGTCAGGTTCTGGTCGTGCTGATCGGTTCGACCGCACTCGCCAGCAGATCCATCAACCGTGCCATGCCTTCCGTCGGCGGCTGCTGACTGGCATGAACTGTGATGTCGTATTTCGCCGACTTGTCCGTCGAGCGCGTATTCTCGCGCTGGGTCGCCACCTTGCCGCTGACCTCGAGGCTGCCGCTGTAGAACAGCCCGTTTGCCTCGGCTTTCGCATTCACATTGGTTTCCGTGTCCAGGTTTTCCTTAGACCCGGTCACCGAATTGATTTCCATGGTGAAATTAATATCCACCGACTCGATCAGCAGGGACGGGATCGGCACCAGCCCCAGCACCGGCGGCGCCACGGTGACCTTGTGGGTCGAAATCGACCCGTCCGCTTCGGTCACCGGGCGCTCCAGCTCCAGCGGCAGGGTCATCACCGTCTTGTTGCCGGCATTGCCTGTGGCGCCTTCCTTGCCATAGGCCAGCATATTGATGAAATTGATCATCTCGTGGCCCAGCTGCTTCTGCGCCTTGATCGCGGCGGCCAGCGGCGCACCGATGAGATATTCCAAGGGAACCCCGCTCAGCTCGTTGCCGATTTCGGTGCCGCCGCCTCCGCCCGAGCCATTGCCGTCGCCATTGGTTGCAGGTGCCTTCGCCATGGGTGTCCCCCTTATGATGATGATCTTAAATAATCGAGCAGTTGTTCCTGAATGAGTTCGACGCCTTCCGGCGGGTTGGTCATCTTGAAGGTGACCTTCACCTTGGCGGGCGATGCGCTGGATTCAAAGCTGTCGCCCTTGGTCATCACGGTGATTTCGCTGGCAGTATCGAAGAGATCGTCGATCGTGCGGCGGATGACCGTGAAGGTGTCCTCCTCCTCCGCTTCGGCCTGTTCAGGCTCTTCCGGCTTGTCCTCTATGTTCTCTTCCGGCGCCTCTTTTTCGGTGTCGTCCTCGCGCGGCTTGATTTCGAAACTGGCAAGCTTCGCTTCGAACTCGATCTCCAGCGTGTCGATATTCAGCGTCGACATGGGCACAAGCGTGATCGCCGGGGCCTCGATGATGTCGTAGCGTTCGTCTGCCCCGACACCCCGGCTGGTCGCCATTGCCAGCAACCGGGGCACATAGACTTCGACCTCCTCTCCCGTGGCGGGATCCTTGACGATCTTTGTCTCGAAATAGGACTGGAAGAGCTGGAGATGCTGGAGGTTCACGAAGCGCCGTGCTTCGAGCACAGAGGCGTAAATCCCTTCCAGCAAGGTCTGAAGCGAATGGCTCAACGCAATCTCCGTAAAAATTTCAAGAAGTTTAAGCACGCAAAACGTGCATCTCCAAGCCATGATTGCGTCGCGCAGAAGAAATGCCGTTGAGCAGGCGTCAGCGAAGAGGGCGGGCCGATCTGATCACGCTGCGTGCCATGTGGCCGACGGCGCTGTGATGCAGGCGACGGAGGGGGCGTAAGCCTCCGGTAATAAAAGATTAATCTGCTCTTCCTCAGGGCAGGAAAATTTGGCGTTATCGCTTTTTGACGCTAATTTTCTGTCGATTTTAAATAACGGTTACAAAGGTCGCTTCACCCCCTTGCAACCCGCCGCAAAGCTGGATAGTTACCCCGCATTGGCGCGGGGTGGAGCAGCCCGGTAGCTCGTCAGGCTCATAACCTGAAGGTCGTAGGTTCAAATCCTACCCCCGCAACCAAATTCACAATGCCAGAACATCTATGAAAGCCTCCTTCGGGAGGCTTTTGTTCTTTGTGCTGCCCCGTATACCGAAACCAGTGGCTATCCGCGCAAGATTATCTCGCGACGCGGTTACTGCAACGGCACACACGATCTGTACAACTGGTGCTCTAGGTCAATTCGGTGGCCGCAGGCCGCAATGAAAGCCAGCGCCCTACCGTCCCACGCGTTCAGATCACCGCATCCATTGCAACGGCCAGCTTGTCGGCCAGTTCCTGCAACTGATCGTCTTCGATGATGAAGGGGGGGGCCAAGAGAATGTGATCGCCGTTCCGCCCGTCAATCGTACCCGACATCGGGTAGCAAATAAGTCCGGCCTCGAATGCGGCTTTCTTGATCTTGCCTGCGACGCCTTTTGCGGGCTCGAACGGGGCCTTGGTGGGCCGGTCCGCGACCAGCTCAATGCCCCGGAACAGACCGCGCCCGCGTAGGTCGCCGACGTGCGGATGCTGGCCGAAGCGATCGACAAGGGAGGCTTCCAGTTTGCGGCCTTGCTCCTGCACGCGCGGGATCAGATCACGCTCCAACAACGCCGTAAGTACCGCATGGCCGGCGGCGGCGGCGGTCGGATGGCCGATGTAAGTGTGACCATGCTGAAAGAAGCCGCAGCCTGCCTCGATGGCGCCATAGATCTCGGCAGAGCACAGCATCGCGCCGATAGGTTGGTAACCCGCTCCAAGCCCCTTCGCGATACAGAGGATGTCCGGGGCGATCCCGTCCTGTTCGCAGGCGAACAACGACCCGGTGCGACCCATTCCGCACATCACTTCATCAAGGATCAGGAGAACCCCGTAGCGGTCGCAGATTTCGCGTATTTTCCTGAAATAGCCGGGCGCGGGTGCCAGGGCACCGGCGGTTGCGCCAACCACCGGTTCAGCCATGAAAGCCATGACGGTCTCCGGTCCCAACCTCAGGATCTCGTCTTCCAATGCCTGGGCCGCGCGCAGGCCGTAGTCCTCGAGGCTCTCCCCATCGTGCCGGTAGCGATATTCGTAGCATGGGTCTATGTGGCTCACGTCCAGCAGGAGCGGCCCGAACTGAGCACGACGCCATTCGTTGCCACCCGCGCTGAGAGCCCCGATGGTGTTGCCGTGATAGCTTTGCTTGCGTGCGATTAGCTTGCTGCGTTGAGGCTCACCCTTTTCGACCCAATACTGGCGGGCCAGTTTGATCGCGGCCTCGGTGGCCTCGGAGCCACCCGACACGAGGTAGACCCGGTCAATGCCCTCTGGTGCATGGGCGATCAGCAGATCAGCCAGAGCTTCGGCGGGGGCAGAGGTGAAGAACCCGGTGTGGGCAAAGGCAAGTTCGTCGACCTGAGCCTTGATCGCGTCGATCACCGTCCGGTCGCTGTGACCCAGACAGGACACTGCTGCGCCGCCAGAGCCGTCGAGATACCGCTTCCCGCTTGCGTCGATCAGGTAGCAGCCTTCGCCCTTTACGGCGACGGGCGGGCTTTGCCGGGTGTGGCGCGGAAAGATGTGTGACATTGCGGGCTCCCAGGTGGCTGGACGGCGATTGTGGCCTGACCCAGCGTGACCTGTGATGGCCCGAAGAATCAAGCCGGGGCTATAACGCCCCGGCTTTTGTGTTTCAGCAGGTTCAGGCTGAATGTGCGGCGGCTTGATCGGCCATCGCCGCGGCAAGCGCCGCTTCGAAGATCGCCATGCCTTCGTCGATGATCGCGTCGGACGCGGTCAGCGGCACCATGATGCGGACTGCGTTGCCGTGCATGCCGCAGGCCAGAAGGATCAGGCCCCGCTTCAGGGCGTGGGCCACGACCGCCTTTGTCAGAGCCGCATCCGGGGTGGCGGTTTCGAAATCGGTCACGAATTCGACCGCCAGCATGGCGCCGATGCCGCGGATGTCCCACATCCGGTAGGGCGCAACACGTGCACCCATGTCGGCAAAGCGCGCGCGCATGGCCTCTCCCATGGCGGTCGACCGGGCCAGAAGCCCCTCGGACTCGATGGCCTCGATGGCGGCAAGTGCCGCGGCACATGCCACCGGGTTGCCACCATAGGTGCCGCCGAGACCGCCGGGGGCCATGGCATCCATGACATCGGCGCGGCCAATGACACCGGCGATCGGGTAGCCGCCTGCCATGCTCTTCGCGACAGTGATAAGGTCAGGCGCCACGCCGGAATGCTCCACCGCGAACCAAGTGCCGGTCCGGCCGAAGCCTGCCTGGATCTCATCCGAAATCAGCAGGATGCCTTCGCGGTCACAAATAGCGCGCAGGGCCTGGAACAGTTCGGCCGGGACGGGGTGATAGCCGCCTTCGCCCAGCACCGGCTCGAGGATGATCGCGGCGACGCGATCCGGCTGAGCGTCGGTGAGGAAGAGCGTTTCCAGCGCGCGGATCGAATCGGCGACGGTTATGTTGTCACGCTGGCTCGGGAACGGAACGCGGTAGAGGTCGGTCGGGAAGGGGCCGACGTCACGCTTGTAAGGCGAAACCTTGCCGGTCAGGCCAAGCGTCAGCAGGGTGCGTCCATGGTAGCCCGCGGTGAAGGCGATGACGCCCGGGCGGCCGGTGGCGGCACGGGCGATCTTGACCGCGTTCTCGACCGCCTCGGCACCGGTGGTGACCAGCAGCGACTTCTTCGGGAAATCGCCCGGCGCCAGCGCGTTCAGCTTTTCGGCCAGCGCCACGTAGGGCTCATAGGGCACGACCTGGAACGAGGTGTGGGTGAAGCGGTCTTCCTGTGCCTTCGCCGCGGCGATCACGTCGGGGTGACGGTGGCCGGTGTTCAGGACGGCGATGCCACCCGCGAAGTCGATGAACCGGTTGCCTTCTACGTCCCAGAGCTCCGCGTTCTCGGCACGGTCGGCAAAGACCGGAGCGGCGGATGCCACGCCGCGCGCGACGGCTGCCTCGCGACGCGCGAGCAAGGCCGCGTTCGAGGCGGAGGATGTCTGGGCGGTGACGGAAGGCGCGGATTTGGCCTTCTCAGTTGCGGTTCGGGTGCGTGTCTTTGCCGTGCTACCGGACGATTTGGCCGCGCTGCGGGAGCGGCCCTTGCGCGGTTCAGTTGCAGTGGTCATGGCGGGTCTCCCTGCGCTCGATGCAATCAGTATACTTGATGCTTGGCCACTTTATTTGTCAACAGAATTAGAAGTTGCATTCGCCGTTCAGTTTATAGTGGCTGCAACCGATTGAATTCGTTTGCTTCAAAAATTCGGTTGACCGTTTGGCAATCCCATCGCTTAATAAAATTGACACAGTGGCAAAGGAGATTCATCGCTTGGACATCGGCGGAAGACTTCGGGAGGTGCGCGAATCGCGCGGGATGTCCCAGCGTGATCTGGCTGGGCGCGCCGGTCTGACCAGCAGCGCGATCTCCCTGATCGAGCAGAACAAGTCCAGCCCCTCCGTCGCTTCGCTCAAGCGGCTGCTCGATGCCATACCGA
The DNA here is from genome assembly GCF_052825245.1 of Sagittula sp. Classification (NCBI taxonomy): domain Bacteria; kingdom Pseudomonadati; phylum Pseudomonadota; class Alphaproteobacteria; order Rhodobacterales; family Roseobacteraceae; genus Sagittula; species Sagittula sp. The sequence continues at coordinate 56,289 of NZ_JBRBWD010000045.1, read as the reverse complement.
TGAACCTGTCCGAGTTCTTCTCGGTCGTCGAACAGCGCAAGACGCCGAAGTACTTCTACGCCCCGGACGAATACATTGAACTGTCCCCTCAGGACGTCGGGCTGGGTATCGGCGCTGCCCGGGTTTCGCTGCGGCAACTCGGCGATGCCTCGCGCCACTCGCTCCAGGTTCTGCATGAAACCTACCCCGCCGGATCGGACACCGGCCCGGAACTGCTGCGCCACGAAGGAGAAGAGGCCGGGATCGTCGTGTCCGGCCTGATCGAGGTCACGGTCGCCGACCAGGTCCGGGTGCTCAACCCGGGTGACGGCTATCTTTTCAGCAGCCAGCTCCCGCATCGGTTCCGCAATATCAGCGATGCGCCCTGCGTGGTGATCAGCGCTTGCACTCCGCCGACTTTCTGATCCGATCAGCGACACGCGATGTCGTTTTCGGGATATCGAATGTCGGTTTCGACTTTGGGTTGTCATGCGGCGAAAGGCTGCTAGCCTTTTCCGTATCAACAGGGTCGCACGCACCAACTCGGGTGCGACCCATAAAACAGGGAGAAAATGATGAAATCATTTAAATTCGCCACTTTGGGTGCCGCGATTGCGATGATGGGCACCGTCGCGACGGCGGAGGAACGCTTCATCACCATCGGCACCGGCGGTCAGACCGGCGTGTACTATGTCGTGGGTCAGTCGATCTGTCGTCTGGTCAACCGTAATACGGCCGAAACCGGCATCAAGTGCACAGCGCCGTCCACCGGCGGCTCCATCGCGAACATCAACGCGATTGCTGCGGGCGACATGGACATGGGCGTGGCCCAGTCCGACTGGCAGTACCACGCGTACAACGGCACGTCGGAATTCGAGGGCAAGCAGTTCGACAAGGAACGCGCCGTGTTCTCCGTTCACAGCGAACCCTTCACCGTCGTGGCACGTGCCGACAGCGGTGTGTCGTCCTTCGACGAACTGTTCGGCAAGCGCGTGAACGTCGGCAACCCCGGTTCCGGCCAGCGCGCCACCATGGATGTCGTGCTGAACGCGATGGGCAAGTCCGATGCAGACTTCGCGCTCGCATCCGAGCTGAAGCCGGCCGAGCAGTCGGCGGCTCTGGGTGACAACAAGGTGGATGCCATCATCTACACCGTCGGCCACCCGAACGGTTCGATCCAGGAAGCGACCTCCACCGTCGATGCGAAGCTCGTGCCGGTGACCGGCGAAGCCATCGACAAGCTGGTGTCCGAAAACCCGTATTACGCCAAGGCGGTGATCCCGGGCGGCATGTACGCGGGCAACCCCGATGACGTGGAAACCTTCGGCGTGAAGGCGACCTTCGTGACCTCCTCGGACGTTCCGGACGATGTGGTCTACGAAGTCGTGAAGGCGGTGTTCGACAACTTCGACCGCTTCAAGGGTCTTCACCCGGCATTCTCCACCCTTCAGGAAGAAGAGATGATCTCTGCCGGTCTCAGCGCACCGCTGCACCCGGGCGCAGAGAAGTACTACCGCGAACGCGGCTGGATCGAGTGATCCCAAGAACCTGAGTCAAAAGACCGGCACCTCCGCAAAACGCGGGGGTGCCCCGAGCCCACGAACGATGGGCCGGCGCTGAACAAACAGCGGCAACCGGGGGACGGACATGACTGACAGAGACAACCAATTCGAAGCGGCCGCCGTGGAAAACGCAGCCGCCGGAAAAAGCGGATTGACCCAGGCGGAAATCGACGAACTGGTCGCCTCCTCGGACACCGGCGGCAGGTCACCATCGCCCGCGATCAGCAAGCTGATCACCTGGACCGCGATCGTCTGGTCTCTGTTCCAGCTCTGGATCGCCAGCCCGCTGCCCTTCATGCTGCGGTTCGGCGTGTTCAACGACACCGAAGCCCGGTCGTTCCACCTTGCCTTCGCACTGTTCCTTGCCTTCCTCGCCTACCCGGCGGCGCGGTCAACGGTTCAGCTTATCCTCGGCGTTGGTGTTCCGGCGCTGCTGACGTTCCTTTTCATGTACGGTGCAAAGGACGACACGGCGATCTGGTGGATCCCGCTGGTCGGCATCGGCATGATCGCCGCCGTTCTCCTGGGATCGCCCAAGAACCGCGTGCCGCCATGGGAATGGGTGCTGGCCGTGCTTGGCGCCGTCACGTCCCTGTATCTTTACTTCGCCTATGATGCCATCGCCCAGCGGGTAGGCGCGCCGATCACGCCGGATTTCGTCATGGCGGTCATCGGCATCATCATTCTGCTCGAAGCGACGCGCCGCGCGCTTGGCCCAGCCCTGATGATCGTGGCGACGGTCTTCCTCGCCTACACGTTCCTCGGACCGATCATGCCGAGCATCATCGCGCACAAGGGCAACAACCTTTCGGAAGTCGTGAACCACCAGTGGATCACCACCGAGGGCGTTTTCGGCATCGCGCTGGGGGTCTCGACCTCCTTCGTCTTCCTCTTCGTGCTGTTCGGCTCGCTGCTGGATAAGGCGGGCGCCGGCAATTACTTCATCCAGGTGGCGTTCTCGCTGATGGGTCACATGCGCGGCGGACCGGCCAAAGCGGCCGTGGTCTCCTCTGCCATGACAGGCCTGATCTCGGGTTCCTCCATCGCCAACGTGGTCACCACCGGCACCTTCACCATCCCGCTGATGAAGCGTGTGGGCTTCTCCTCCGAAAAGGCAGGCGCGGTCGAGGTGGCGTCCTCCGTCAACGGTCAGATCATGCCGCCCGTCATGGGCGCCGCGGCCTTCCTGATGGTCGAATACGTGGGCATTCCCTACTTCGACGTGGTCAAGCACGCCTTCGTGCCGGCGGTCATCTCCTACATCGCACTGGTCTACATCGTGCACCTCGAGGCGATGAAGGCGAACATGCAGGGCCTGCCCCGCGCGGTGGAACCGAAGCCGCTTGTCGCCTGGCTGATGAGCCTCGCCTTTACCATCGCCGTCATCTGCGCGCTCAGCTTCGCGGTCTACTACGGCATGGGCTGGATCCGTCCGGCATTTGGTGCCTCCGCCGGGTACATCGTCTTTGCCCTGCTGGTTGCGGTCTACATCGGCCTGCTGAAAGTGGCCTGCCGCGAGAACCGGCTGAAGATGGAAGACCCCAACGCGCCCGTCACGAAACTGCCGGTGCCGGGGCCGACCATCCGCGCAGGTCTGCACTTCCTCCTGCCAGTCGTGGTCCTTGTCTGGGCGCTTATGGTGGATCGCCTGTCGCCCGGCCTCTCGGCCTTCTGGGCGGCGGCCTTCATGGTATTCATCCTCATCACCCAGCGTCCGCTCGAAGCGATCTTCCGCGGCGAAGGTAATCTGGGCGGCGCGATGCGCAACGGGTTCCGTGAACTGATCGAAGGTCTCGAGGCCGGCGCGCGCAACATGATCGGCATCGGCATCGCCACGGCGACCGCCGGTATCATCGTGGGCGCCGTCAGCCAGACCGGCGTTGGGTCCGCGCTGGCCGATGTGGTCGAGGTGCTGTCGGGCGGCAATATCCTGGCCATCCTGTTCCTGACCGCGATCCTGTCGCTGATCCTCGGGATGGGCCTGCCGACCACGGCGAACTACATCGTCGTGTCGGCACTGCTGGCCCCGGTCATCGTCACGCTAGGCCAGCAGAACGGCCTGATCGTGCCGCTGATCGCCGTGCACCTCTTCGTATTCTACTTCGGCATCATGGCCGACGTGACGCCGCCGGTGGGGCTTGCCTCCTTCGCGGCGGCGGCGGTGTCGGGCGGCGACCCGATCCGGACCGGCGTTGTGGCGTTCTTCTACTCGCTCAGGACCGCGGCCTTGCCGTTCCTGTTCATCTTTAACACCGACCTGTTGCTGATCGACGTGGACTGGATACACGGGATATTCGTGTTCATCACGGCGACCGTAGCCATGCTGCTGTTCGCGGCGGCCACGCAGGGCTGGTTCCTGGCGCGGAACAAGATCTGGGAGTCGGTGCTGCTTCTGCTCATCGCCTTCACGTTCTTCCGGCCCGGGTTCTGGATGGACATGGTGGCACCGCCATTCGCCCAGGTCGAACCCGCAAGGTTCGAGCAGGCACTCGGCGACGCGCAGCCGGGAACAGAGATGCGGCTGACCGTGAACGGCCTGAATGCCGTGGGCGATCCGGTGACTTTCACCGCGCCGCTGACGGTGCCCGAAGGCGAAACCGGAGCCGACAGGCTGATGGCCACGGGGATCGAGACCATCGACCGAGACGGCAGCGTCATCATCGACAACGTCGCCTTCGACAGCCCCGCGCAGCAGGTCGGTCTCGACTGGGATCAGGAAATCGTCGAGGTGCTCGCGCCGCAGTCGCAGCCGTCGAAGTACCTGATTTACCTGCCTGCGCTGCTTGTCCTGGCGCTGGTGGTCTGGTTGCAGCGCCGTCGCCGCGCCGAACCGCAAATGGCGCACGCCTGAAGGAGACTGGCCATGTTCGACAACATCCTCCTGCCGATCGACCTGAACCACCCGTCTTCATGGGAAAAGGCGCTGCCGATGGCGCAGAAGCTGGCCGGCGGGACCGGGACGATCCACATTCTCGGCATTGTCCACGATCTCGGCGCGGCCTCGGTCGCGGCCTTCCTGCCCGAGGACTTCGAAACCAAGGCCTTGCAGAAGATGAAGTCGGATCTCGACGCCTTCATCGCCAGCAAAATGCCTGCCGGGAGCAACGCCGTGGCCCACGTGGGCCACGGGCATGTGCCCGAACACATCCTGTCCGCCGCCAGGGAAGTGGGCGCGGACCTGATCGTCATGGCGTCCCATCCGCCGGACGAGCTGATGACCTTCCTTGTGGGGTCCAACGCCGACAAGGTGGTGCGTCACGCGAAGCAGCCGGTGCTGGTGGTGCGCTGAACCCAAGGGCGCACCTCTGCGCCATACACAAAGGCCTGTCCGCTCCGGGGGGTGCGGTCGGCCACACCAATTGGAGATTGTCCGTCTATGACACCCTTCGCCATCGCGGGCGTGCAGATGCACGTTGCGGCCCTGCATTCCAACGTAGAAGGCATGCGCCACAGGATCGAAGTTCTGATGGCCCGCTTTCCCTGGACGCAGATGGTCCTGTTTTCCGAGCTGGCGCCCTACGGTCCCCTGGATCGTTTCGCCCTGCCTTTCCCCAACGACGCCCTGCAGCAGTTCCAGGACGATGCCCGCCGCTACGGGATCTGGCTGATCCCCGGCTCCATGTTCGAGCGCACGGAGGACGGTCGCATCTTCAATACCTCGGTGGTCATCAACCCCGACGGCGACATCGTGGCCAAGTATTCGAAGATGTTCCCGTTCCGCCCGTATGAGGCGGGCATCTCTGCCGGGACCAACTTCTGTGTCTTCGATGTGCCCGAAGTGGGCCGCTTCGGTCTGTCGATCTGCTATGACATCTGGTTCCCCGAAACCACCCGCCAGCTGACCAGCCAGGGCGTTGAGGTGCTGCTGCACCCCGTGCTGACCGGCACAACGGACCGCGACGCGGAGCTGGCCATCGCCCGCGCAACCGCTGCGCAGTTCCAGTGTTACGTCTTCGACGTGAACGGGCTGGCCGCGGGCGGTGTGGGGCGTTCGCTTGTCGTCGACCCGTCGGCCACCGTGCTGCACCAGTCGGCAGGGCAGGAGGATATGTTCCCGATCGAAGTCGACCTGGAGCAGGTCCGCCGCCAGCGCGAGACCGGCCTGAAGGGGCTGGGGCAGGTGCTGAAGAGCTTCCGCGACCGCGAGGCCGACTTCACGGTCTACGACCGCGCCAGCGGTGCCGACGCCTACCTCAACACGCTCGGCCCGCTGGAGATGCCCCGGCAGGGCGCCACGCGGGGCCTGAGGACATCGGATCCCCGCACGGCTCTCGGACACTCCGAGCGCCCTGACATACCGCCCCAGAACATCTCGGTGTTCCACGGCAAGACCGGATCGGAGTGATCCGGAGACGCCGTGGACGCAGCGGACGCGTAAGAAGAGGAGCTTGCGATGAACTCTCAACCCGGCGACAGATCGCTTCCGTCGATCAACGAATACTACAGCGCGACCCAGCTTCGATCCGACAGGTGGAGCGCGCTGAGGGAAGCCGCCGAGGGGTTGTCGCGCGAAGGCTCGGAGGGGCGCAAGGGCAAGAAACTGCTCCAGACCGCCGAGCACCTCTTCGACTCGCTCGAAGTGATCGAGGCCTACTGGGCCTTTCCCGGGGCCAGCAGCTTTGCGCATCTGCGCAGGCTGCTGAACCACGCCAACTACGATGAGTTACTGACGGCGGTGCGCCGGGTGGCGCGGGCCCTCGCCTCCGGGGCCTACCGCCGCCGCACGGTGCCCTTGTCGTCGGACGAGCTCGACAACGAGGACTACGAGGACGAGGCGGCCCTTTCGCCAGAGGCGCGCGCGCTGGGGCGTCCCTATTTCGAGGTGTTGATCGTCGACGACGTCAGCGAACAGCAGGAGCGTTTCCTACGCCACAGCCTGTTGCGGATGCGCCGGTCCGAAGACCCCTTCATCTACGAACCCGTCGTGGTGCCCTCCATCGAGGACGCGCTGATCGGCATCCTGTTCAATCACAACGTCCAGGCGGTGGTGGTGCGGCCCGGATTGACCCTTAAGTCGCGCAACGACCTGCCGATCCTGTCGCGTTACCTGAAGCGCGTAGGCGATCCGGAAGACGTCGAGGCTATCCAGCCTCACGAATACGGCCCCGAAGCCTGCCGCCTGATCGCGCGGGTCCGTCCGGAGCTGGACGCCTACCTGATCACCGACCGCTCGGCGGAGGACGTTGCCGGCCTCGACCTCGGTATCTGCCGGCGGGTCTTCTACAATCAGGAAGACTTCCTCGAATTGCACCTGAACATCCTGCGCGGCGTGAACCGGCGCTACAAGACGCCGTTCTTCACCGCGCTGAAGGAGTATTCCAAGCAACCGACCGGCGTCTTCCACGCCATGCCGATCAGCCGGGGCAAGTCGATCAGCCGCTCGCACTGGATCCAGGACATGGGCGCTTTCTATGGCCCCAACATCTTCCTTGCGGAAACCTCAGCAACCTCCGGCGGTCTCGACAGCCTGCTGGAGCCGCGCGGGCCGATCAAGGAAGCGCAGGACATGGCGGCGCGGGCGTTCGGCGCCAAGCACACGTATTTTGCCACCAACGGCACCTCGACCTGCAACAAGATCGTCACGCAGGCGGTGGTCAGGCCGGGGGACATCGTGCTGGTGGACCGCGACTGCCACAAGTCGCACCACTACGGCATGGTGCTGGCCGGGGCGAACGTCGTCTACATGGACAGCTATCCGCTGCACCAGTATTCGATGTACGGGGCGGTGCCGCTGACCGAGATCAAGCATCACCTGCTGAAGCTCAAGGCCGCGGGCAAGCTCGACCGCGTGCGCATGATCACCCTGACGAACTGCACCTTCGACGGCCTCGTGTACAACGTGCAGCGGGTCATGGAGGAATGCCTCGCCATCAAGAAGGACCTCGTCTTCCTCTGGGACGAGGCGTGGTTCGGTTTCGCCCGGTTCGAGCCGACCTACCGCCAGCGCACCGCCATGGCGACCGCCAACACCCTGCGCCAGAAGCTGAAGGAGCCGGAGACCGCCGCCGCCTGGGAAGCGCAGCAGGCCAAGCTGGCCGATGCCGGCGAGGAAGAGTGGCTGAACACACGGCTTGTCCCGCCGCCGGATGCGCGCGTCCGCGTCTACGCGACGCAATCGACGCACAAGACGCTGACCGCGCTGCGGCAGGGATCGATGATCCACGTCAACGATCAGGACTTCAAGGGCGAGGTCGAGCAGGCCTTCCACGAAGCCTTCATGACGCACACCTCGACCTCTCCCAACTACCAGATCATCGCGTCGCTCGACGTGGGGCGAAGGCAGGTGGAGCTGGAAGGATTCGAATTCGTGCAGCGGCAGGTCGAAAGCGCCATGTCGATCCGGCGCGCGGTATCGACCCATCCCCTGCTGGGAAAATACTTCAAGGTTCTGACCATCGCCGATGTGGTGCCAGAGACGTACCGGGCCAGCGAGTCGACGCATTACTACGACCCGCAGCAGGGTTGGACCGACAAGTGGGCGATGTGGGCAGAGGACGAATTTGTCCTCGATCCCACGCGGATCACGCTGGCGGTGGGCGGCACCGGCTGGGACGGCGACACCTTCAAGACCAAGATCCTGATGGACAAGTACGGGATCCAGATCAACAAGACCTCGCGCAACTCCGTGCTGTTCATGACGAACATCGGCACGACGCGGTCTTCGGTCGCCTACCTGATCGAGGTTCTGGTCGAGATTGCCAACGAGCTGGACGAACTGCTGGACGACGCCTCCAAGATGGAGCGGAGGTCGTTCGAGAACCGCGTCGCCGCACTGGTGGAACACGTCCCGCCGCTGCCCGATTTCAGCCGGTTCCACGATGCCTTCCGCGCCGACGGCGACACGCCCGAGGGCGATATCCGGACGGCCTACTTCTTGGCCTACGACGAGGACAACTGCGACTATCTCGCGCTGGACGATACATTGATGGAGCGGCTCGACAGCGGCGAAGAGCTCGTGTCGACGAGTTTCATCATCCCCTATCCGCCGGGCTTTCCGATCCTCGTGCCGGGGCAGGTGATCAGTCCTGAAATCCTGAAATTCATGCGCGCGCTCGATGTCAGCGAAATCCACGGATACCGGGCCGATCTCGGCCTGCGCGTGTTTACGAAGGCCGCGCTCGACGACGTGCTGACCAAGAAATCCTGAGGGAGGTGAACCAGATGACCAAGAAAACGCTCAAGAACATTTCGGAGATCCGCCGGTATTTCCACACCAACAAGGATCCGATCTATTTCGTGTCCGCGACAAACTTCAACCTGCTCGGGCTCGACGAATGGGTGAAGAATTTCAAGTACATCTGCTACATGGACTGCTTCGACGGTCGGCATCCGAACGTCTTCGTGCCCTCCGAGATGCCGCACGACGAATTCCAGTCCATCGAGGACATCAACAACTACCTCCTCCAGCATAAGGAAGTGGTCGACCTGGTGAAGTCGCGCGGCGGCAAGCCGAAGTTCGTCTTCCTGATGTTCGACGAAAAGACGGAGAAGCTGGCCAAGGACCTGGGCGGCGAGGTCTGGTTCCCCAAGGCAAAGCTGCGCACGGCGATGGACAACAAGATCGAGACCGTCCGCGTCGGCAACAAGGCGGACGTGCCCTCTGTGCCCAACACCCTGTCGGAGGTGAAGGACTACGCGCATTTGCAGGAGATCTGCAAGAAGGCCGGGCTGGGCGACGACCTCGTGCTGCAGTCTGCCTTCGGTGACAGCGGGCACACCACCTTCTTCATCAAGTCCGAGGCCGATTTCCGCAAGTACGAGCACGACATCGTCGGCGAGGGCGAGATCAAGATCATGAAGCGCATCGATTGCCGAGGTTCGGCGATCGAGGCGTGCGCGACCTCGCAGGGCACCATCGTCGGCCCGCTGATGACCGAACTCGTGGGTTTCAAGGAGCTGACACCATATCGTGGGGGCTGGTGTGGGAACGAGATCTTCTCCACCGCGTTCAGTCCCAAGCAGCGTCAGAAGGCGCGTGCGCTTACCTTCCAGTTCGGCGAACAGCTTCGCAAGGAAGGTTACCGGGGGTACTTCGAGCTGGACTTCCTCATCGACAAGAAGAACGACGACATCTGGCTGGGCGAGCTGAACCCGCGCATCACCGGCGCGTCGTCGATGACGAACCACGCCGCGTTTGCCCATGCCGACGCGCCGCTCTTCCTGTTCCACCTGCTCGAATTCTCGAAGAAGCCGTTCCAACTCGATGTGGATGAACTGAACGCCCGCTGGGCCGATCCCGACATGATCGACTCATGGAGCCAGATGGTCATCAAGCACACCGAGGACAGCGTCGACATCATCACCGAGGCGCCGCAGTCCGGCATCTACCGAATGAAAGAGGACGGCACGGTGGAATTCGACCGGTTCGACTATCACCGCCGCGCCGTGGAGACCGAGAACGAGGCTTTCTTCCTCCGCATCTCCAACGTCGGCGACTACCGTTACGAAGGCGCCGATCTGGGCATCCTCGTCACCCGTGGCCGGTCCATGACGCAGGGTTTCCAATTGACCGACAAGTCCAAGCGCTGGATTGACGGCATCAAGGCCAGCTACAAGGCACGGGCTCTGCCCTCGGCTCAGGCGTTCGAGGATCCGGCCTTCAAGATCATGTAAGGTTTCCAGGAAATGCTTTTCCGCGCCATCCATGAAGATGAGCCCGGGCCGAAATGGTCCGGGCTTTTCTCGGAATACCGCAACGCCTACCTGACTTGGTGGGCGCGCGAAGGCGTGGCCGTGCGTCCGACCTACATGGAAGGTCTGAACGCCATGCGGACCCACATGCCGGAGATCGTGCCGCTCTACGAGCAACTGGTCGAGCTGGCCGGCGGTGGCGACCGTGACGCGCGGTTTCTCAGTTTCTATTGTCCGCCGCGCTACCTGACGGGCTGCAGTCAGGCGATCTGGCCGGGCGACAAACCCTTGATGGTTCGCAACTACGACTACAATCCGCATGCGGTCGATGCCGTGCTGTTGCGGACACGCTGGCAGGGGCGCCGCGTGATCGGCATGTCCGACGGGCTGTTCGGGCTGGTCGACGGCATGAACGAGGACGGGCTTGCGGTGTCGCTGACCTTCGGCGGGCGGCGCGAGGCCGGTGTGGGCTTCGGGGTGCCGCTTCTGCTGCGCTACATCCTGCAGACCTGCACCACGGTCCCCGAAGCGATCGACGTGCTCGCCCGGGTGCCCAGCCACATGAGCTACAACGTAACCGTCCTGGATGCGAAGCGGCGGTTCGCGACGGCTTATCTGGCACCGGACCGCGCCCCTCAGATCACCCATGCAGCGGTCGCCACCAACCACCAGGAACGTGTCGAGTGGCGCAGCCACGCGCGGCTGACCGCGACGGTCGAGCGCGAACGCTATCTGCTGCAACGCCTGACGCTGCATCCGGAGCCGGAAGACAAGTTCATCCGCGCCTTCCTGCGGCCACCGCTCTATTCGCTGGCCTTCGACCGGGGGTTTGGCACGCTCTACACCGCTGCCTACAGACCCCGGACAGGGCGGGTCGAGATCTTCTGGCCCGGCAGGCAATGGTCCAAGAGCTTCGACGCCTTCGAAGAGGACTCCATGACCATTGCGTATCCGCAGGTCACAACGGCGCCCGCACACTACCCGGGCGGCGCATAGGCTGTACGGCAGGCCCGCCGCGCCGGGCGGCAGACCTGCCCACGCTCCGCCTCAGAGTGGCGGGAAACGGTAGCGGTTGTTGGCGACGGCCCAGTCCATGTGATTGCGCACGTATTCCTGCGTGGCATCGCGCGGCGGGTTGTAGTCCCAGTGCTCGCCCGCCCCGGCCTCCATCGCGGCGTGCAGGGCGCGCCTGGACCTCTGGGTGCGCATCACGTTTTCCCGCAGCGTGGCACTGTCCCAGCGCTCGGCGACCTCTGCGGCAAAGGCGGCTGCCGCGTCGGCATAGGCCGGGTCGGTCGCGACGTTCACCTTCTCCAACGGGTCCTTCGACAGGTCGTAAAGCTGCGCAGGATCGGGATCGCAGTGGATGTATTTCAGTGGCCCGCGCCGGATCATGAACACCGGCCACGGCGTCATCTCGGCACAGTATTCGCCGATCACGAGGTCGACCGGATCGCTTTCGCCGCGTGCCAGCGGCATCAGCGACCGCCCATCGACGGGTTCGCCCAGCATCGACATGTCCCCGCCGCCCGCCTCGATGAAGGTCGGCAGCAGGTCGATCAGCGAACAGGCATTTGCAGCGGTGCCTTGCGCCACGCCCGGCCCCGTCATGATCATCGGGATGCGGGCCGAGTGCTCGAAGAAGTTCATCTTGAACCACAATCCGCGCTCGCCCAGCATGTCGCCATGGTCGGCGGTGACGATCAGCAGCGTGTTGTCCAGTTCGCCGATGTCCTCCAGCGTCTTCACCAGCGCGCCGACCTTGCTGTCGAAATAGCTGACGTTGGCCAGATAGGCGCGGCGCGCGCGGTGGACCTCTTCGTCGGTGAGGGGGATGTAGCTCGCCTCGATCCCGTCCATCACGCGGCGCGACCCGGGGTCCTGCTCCTCCGGTGACAGCGGATATTCCGGCATGTCGACCTCGTCGTCGGAGTACAGGTCCCACCATTCCGGTTTCGCGACGTAGGGGTCGTGCGGGTGGATGAAGCTGGCGACCAAGCAGAAGGGCGACTTGTCCCCGGCGGCCCGGTCCCGTCCGCGGTCGATCAGCCAGCGTCGGGCGGCGAATTCCACCTCGTCGTCGTAGTCGGTCTGGTAGGTGGCGACGGCGACGCCGCTTTCCTTGACCGTCTGCATGTTGTGATACCACTTGTCGATGCGCTCGTCCGCGGCCTCCCAGTCGGGCGTCCAGGCGAAATCGGCCGGATAGATGTCCGTGGTCACGCGGTCCTGGAAACCATGCTTCTGGTCGGGGCCGACGAAGTGCATCTTGCCGGACAGGCAGGTGCGGTATCCCAGCGCCTTCAGGTAGTGCGCAAAGGTCGGCACGGAGGCGCGGAATTCGCAGGCGTTGTCGAAGGCCGCGATCCTGCTGATGAGCTGGCCGGACATGAAGGCAAAGCGCGACGGCGCGCAGAGCGGCGAGTTGCAGTAGGCCGCGTCGAAACGCATGCCGCGCGCGGCGAGGGCGTCGATGTTCGGCGTCTTTGCCGACCTGTGGCCGTAGGCGCCAAGGAAATGCGGCGCAAGCTGATCGGCCATGATCACGACGATATTGGGACGGGTCACGTGTTTTCTCCGGAATGAAAGGGCAGACGACGGGTTCAGCCCCGGTGCGGGGGAGGCTGGTACTGCATGCTTTTCCGGTGACGCGGTTTCATGCGCACATCATTGCACCACGCAGGGCCGAACCGCCAAGCGGAAAGCGAGGCCGGTATGCCGGAGGGCCGCGGATAACCATTTGGTAATCGTCCTCTGGCTACAAAAGTCGAAGGCGACCTGGCGCGGTTTCGCGACACCGTCCCTGGTTGGACGGCCCGGCGTCCATGTGCCGGTCCGATTGTACCGGCTTTCGTACCAAGTGAGGGAGGATCCACTGGCCCATGCCTTGCGCCGCGCACCGCCAACGCATCGGTCATGTATTGGTCAGGCTGCCGCATGGCCCGCGGCCATGACGCGGATCCTTGTCGTCGGCAGGACCGACGCCCGACGGTCTCAGGTGGCCGGAATGCTGAAAGAAGGGGCACCGACGCCGGATCTGGAATTCGCCACCGACGGCCCCGCCTGCCTGCAGCGGATCGGCGAATTGCCCCGCGTCGATTGCGTGATCCTCGTCCCCGACAGCGACGATCCGCACTGGCCGGAACTGGTCAGCCAGATCGCGGGTACGCGCCCGTTGACGGCGGTGATTTATATCGCCGCCCTCGTGGACGAAGGGGTAGCGGTCGACGTGATGAAACGGGGGGCGCAGGACTACTGCGTGCTGACGAAGATCACGACAGGGGGGCTGGCCCGCGCCGTGGCGAATGCCGTCCAGCGGACGGACATGGCGCGCAGGATCGAAGACCAGCAATACAGCCTGCGAACCTTCGCGCATGTCCTTGTTCACGACCTTCGCGCGCCGCTGCGCTCGGTTGGCGGCGGTATCGAGATGCTGATCGAGGATCTGCCGCAGGCGCAACGGCAGAACCATGCCGAGGTCCTGGAATTCATCCGGGGCGGCGCGTTGAGAATGGAGCGGCTGATCATGTCGCTTTACGGGCTCTGCAAGGCAGAGAGCGAGCCGCGGCAACGACCCGTCAACCTCGCCGACCTCGTGGCGGAGCTGGCGCAGGCGCTGCGCGCGGACCTGAGGGAGCGGGAGGCAGAACTCATCCTCGTCGGCGAGCCTCCCCGCGTCCAGGCCGATCCGGTCCTGCTCCTGCAATTGCTTCAGAACCTCGTCGCGAACGGGGTCAAGTTCAACCGCGCCGCGCGACCCCGGGTCGAGATCGCCGGCACGACGACAACCTTCGGCTGGCGGATCGAGGTGGCGGACAACGGCATAGGCATCGCGGAGGAGCACCGGACGCGCATCTTCGAACCCTTCGCGCGGCTCCATGCAGAAGATGAGTTCCCGGGCAGCGGGCTGGGGCTGGCGACGTGCAGCCGCATCGCCGCGCGCCACGGCGGCCATCTGGGCTGCACCTCCGTGCCGGGGGAGGGCGCGCGCTTCATCCTCGATCTGCCGCGCTTCGACGGGGAGGGCAGTCAGCGGCAGGTGACGCAGCCGCTTTCAGTGAGGGGAAACGTGGCCGACGTGCTGCGCTGACCGGCGGGCAGAGGCCCAGGAGAATCGCACCGCCTTGTAACTTTGGGCGTGATGATTAGAATATCGTCTCAACGAATAGACCGTCAGGCGGCCCGGACAAGCGCGGCCGCTTTTTCAATAGGAAGCTCCGATGTCGTGGACAGATGAACGCGTGGAAATGCTCAAGAAGATGTGGTCGGAGGGTCAGTCGGCCAGCCAGATCGCAAAGGAGCTGGGCGGCGTGACCCGCAACGCGGTGATCGGGAAGGTGCATCGCCTCGGGCTGTCGAACCGGGCCGGCAGCGCGCCCGCCCCGGCAGAGGCAAAACCGGAAGTCAAGCCGCAGGCCGCCAAGCCGAAACCGGCACCGAAGCCCGCCGCGGCCCCCGAAGCCAAACCGGCAGAACCCGCGCCCGCACCGGCCGCCGCGGCAGCACCAGCCCCGCAGTCCCCGGCGCGCAAGCAGATCATTCCGGCGGGCCAGCCTCTTCCGCCGCAGCCTTCGACGAACGAGATCAGCCCCGAGGCGCTGGCGAAAGTCAACGAAGTGGAAAAGAAGGCGAAGAAGCTGACCCTGATGGAATTGACCGAACGGACCTGCAAGTGGCCCGTCGGCGATCCCGCCACGGAGGACTTCTGGTTCTGCGGGCTGCCGGTCCAGCAGGGCAAGCCCTACTGCGAGGCCCATGTCGGCGTCGCCTTCCAGCCGATGAGCGCGCGCCGCGACCGGCGCCGCTGATCCCAACGCAACGGCGGACTGGCGGGAAGGCGCCCGCCATCGCCGTTTGTGTCCGGGGGCGTGACGACCGGGGCTTCACCGGCGGCTAAGGGTGCAGTATAGGCGGCCCATGCAGAATCCCCCCGATCTCCGCCCTGACCTTGCGCGCGCCCGCATCACCGACACCGTCCGCGCCGGCCAGCCGACCATCGGCATGGTCTCCCTCGGCTGTCCGAAGGCGCTGGTGGACAGCGAGCGCATCCTGACGCGCCTGCGCGCCGAGGGCTACGGCATCTCTTCAGACTACGCCGGCGCCGATGCGGTGATCGTGAACACCTGCGGTTTCCTTGACAGCGCCAAGGCCGAAAGCCTCGACGCCATCGGCGAGGCATTGGCTGAAAACGGGCGGGTCATCGTGACCGGCTGCCTTGGCGCGGAACCGGAGTACATCACCGGCGCGCATCCGAAGGTTCTGGCGGTCACCGGACCGCATCAGTACGAGCAGGTGCTGGACGCCGTGCATGGCGCGGTGCCGCCGTCGCCCGATCCCTTCATCGATCTTCTGCCGGCCAGCGGCGTGTCCCTGACGCCGAGGCATTACAGCTATCTGAAGATCTCCGAAGGCTGCAATCACAAGTGCCGGTTCTGCATTATTCCCGACATGCGCGGCCGACTGCAAAGCCGTCCCGCCCGCGCCGTCCTGCGCGAGGCGGAAAAGCTGGTTGAGGCCGGTGTGAAGGAACTGCTGGTCATCAGCCAGGACACATCCGCCTACGGAACGGACTGGAAGGACCGCGACGCAAAGTTCCCCTTCGTCGACCTGGCCCGCGACCTGGGCGAGCTGGGCGCGTGGGTGCGGCTGCATTACGTCTATCCCTACCCGCACGTGCGGCAGGTGATCCCGCTGATGGCAGAGGGCAAGGTGCTGCCCTACCTCGACATTCCGTTCCAGCACAGTCACCCGGACACCCTGCGCCGCATGGCCCGGCCCGCCGCCGCCGAGCGTACGCTGGACGAGATCGCTGCGTGGCGGTCGGATTGCCCTGACATCGCGCTCCGCTCCACCTTCATCGTGGGTTACCCCGGAGAGACGGAGGCGGAGTTCCAGCACCTTCTGGACTGGATGGACGAGGCGCAACTCGACCGCGTGGGCTGCTTCCAGTACGAGAACGTCGCCGGTGCGCGCTCCAACACGCTGCCGGATCACGTCCCGGACGAGGTGAAGGCCGAACGCTGGGCGCGCTTCATGGAAAAAGCGCAGGCGATCTCGGAGGCCAAGCTGGCCGCGAAGGTCGGTCGACGCATGGATGTCATCGTCGACGACGTGGACGAGGACGGCATCGCCACCTGCCGGACCAAGGCGGACGCGCCGGAGATCGACGGCAACCTGTTTATCGACGAAGGCGCGGAGGCATTGCAGCCGGGTCAGATCGTGACCGTCGAGGTCGACGAGGCCGGGGAATACGACCTCTGGGGACGGCTGGCCTAGCGGGCTGTCTCGTCCTCGAGGTGCATCTTGATGTCGATCAGCACCTTCTGGATCTCCAGGGTTTCCTTCAGCATCCGCTTGGCTTCGTTGACGGAGATGTCTCCGTCGACCATTGACGTGTGATATTCGGCCATCAGCATGGCGAACCGTTGCGACAGGGCGATCACGTCGGAATTCATCCCACCCGGCGACCGCGTGTTGCGGCGGTCCTCGTCGAAGTGCAGCGTTATGCCCTTCAGCTCTGCCAGCGCGGCGGTGACATGCGGGTAGGAGGCCTTCTCTTCCAGCGCGGCGACAACGTCCACCGGCATGAAGCGGTCCGCATGTTCGACATGATCGGAATAATACCGGCCCAGCGTCGCCTTCGACTTGCCTGACAGCGCACAGGCCGTCTCGATCCCGACGTCCTTCACCAAGGCTTCGCTGTGCTTCTTCAGGTAGTTTCCGACGTTCGCCATCGTGATCCTCTCGGCAGGTGCGCCTGCGTCCGGGGCGGCGCGTTGCAGTCCCAATACCCGCGGAGCGCGCCGCCGTCATGGCAAAATCAACCCGCCGGCAACAGCACGCTCACGCCCGCGCCGGGCTGTCCTGCGTTCCGGCGGTGACGTTTCGAGGCACTCTTGCCTCTCCCGGGCGGCTGACGCAAAAGCGGGTCATGGCCAAGCTGCACTTCCATTACTCGACCATGAACGCGGGCAAGTCGACGCTGCTTCTGCAGGCGGCGCACAACTACAATGAACGCGGGATGGAGACTTACCTGATGATCGCCGCCTTCGACGACCGCGCCGGCAAGGGGAGGATCGGATCGCGGATCGGCCTCGCGCGGGAAGCGGATGTCTTCGGCACCCACTCCGACCTTTTCGAGATGATCGAGGCGCGGCGGGCGAAGGGCGATGTGGCCTGCATCTTCGTCGACGAGGCGCAGTTCATGACGACCGAACAGGTCTGGCAGCTGGCCCGAGTGGTCGACGATCTCGACGTTCCCGTGATGGCCTATGGCCTGCGGGTGGATTTCCGCGGCGAGCTGTTCCCCGGTTCCGCCGCGCTGCTGGCGCTGGCGGACGTGATGCGGGAGGTCCGGACCATCTGCCACTGCGGCCGCAAGGCGACGATGGTGATCCGGCAGGACGCCGAGGGCCGGGCGCTGCTGGATGGCGCGCAGGTTCAGATCGGCGGCAACGAAGCCTACGTCAGCCTGTGCCGCCGCCACTGGCGACAAGCGGTAGGACGCTAGACATGGGCGGATCACAGGCGTTCACCGCGGGTCTGGTGGTGGCGATTGTCGGTTTCTTCTCGTCGTTCCCGATCTTCCTCGCAGGGGTCGAGGCCATGGGCGCAACACAGGCGCAGGCCTCCTCCGCCTTGATGGCCGGTGCGCTGGCGATGGGGCTTGCCGGAATCGTTCTGGCGCTGTGGACCAAGACGCCCGCGTCCTGTGCGTGGTCGACCCCGGGGGCGGCACTGCTTGCGGCCTCCGCTGCGGACCCGCAGGGCTTTTCCGGTGCGGTCGGGGCCTTTGCCTTGGCAGGTGCGCTGACGGTCGTCGCGGGGTTCTGGAAACCGCTGGTGCGGCTGGCGCAAAGCGTACCCGGCCCGATCACGCAAGCGATGCTGGCCGGGGTGCTGCTGCCCATCTGCTTCACCCCCATCCGCGCGGTGGCCGAGGCGCCGGCGGTGGCCCTTCCGATCCTTCTGACGTGGTTCGTGGCGACCCGCATCCGGCGGCTCTTTGCGGTGCCTGCCGCGGTGCTCGTCACTTTCGGGCTGGTCATCTGGCACAACGGCACGCTGCCCCTGCCGGATCACGCCCTGACCGCGCCGGTCTGGGTGATGCCCACGCTGTCCCTGCAAGGGGTGATCGGCCTGGCCGTGCCGCTGTTCATCGTGACCATGGCGACGCAGAACATGCCGGGCGTTGCGGTGCTCCGCACCAATGGGTTCACGCCTCCGCCCGGTCCGATGTTCGCCACGGTCGGCGCGATCTCGATCCTGTCGGCGCCTTTCGGTGCGGTGCAGACCAACCTCGCCGCCATCACCGCAGCCATGTGTTCGGACGAGCACGCCCATCCTGACCACGCGAAGCGCTATTGGGCGGCTGTCTGGGCCGGTGTCTTCTACTGCGTATTCGGTATCTTCGCGGCGCTTGTGACCTTCGTCGCCGCCGCCGCCCCGCCTTTCGCCATGGCAACGCTGGCGGGTGTGGCGCTGTTCGGTGTGTTCATGACGTCGATGACCGGCGCGCTCCGGGCGGACGAGACCCGCGAAGCGGCGGTGCTGACCTTCATCGTGACCGCGTCGGGCCTGACGCTCTTCGGGATTGGCGGCGCGGTCTGGGGGCTGCTGGTCGGCGGGATCGTACACCTTCTGAACATGCGGGGCGGCAAATGATACGGCAGGCGAAACCGGACGACGCGGCAGCCATCCGGGAGATCGCCGAGGCGTCTTACGCGCGGTACGTGCCGCGCATCGGGCGCCGCCCGGCGCCGATGGATGCGGATGTCGACGCCCAGATCGGGCAGGGTGTCCTATACGTCTACGACGACGGGAAACCGTTGGGGTACATCGCCTTCTGGCCCGAGGGCGGGGCGATGGTTCTCGATGCCGTGGGTGTGGCACCGGAGGCGTCGGGACGTGGCATCGGCAAGGCGCTGATCGGCTTCTGCGAGGGGGAAGCGGCCCGGCTGGGACTTGAGCGGATCAGCCTCTACACCAATGCGAAGATGACGGAGAACCTATCCATGTATCCGCACTTCGGCTACGTCGAGACGCATCGTATGGTGCAGGACGGGTTCGACCGGGTGTTCTTCGAAAAGCCGGTTCAGCCGCGCTCCACCAGCACCGACCCCACTGAGTAGCCCGCGCCGAAAGAGCAGATCACGCCCCTGTCCCCGGGCGCGAGATCGCCGGAGTTCTTGGAGAACGCGATGATCGACCCGGCGGAGGAGGTATTGGCGTAGTCCTGAAGGATGTTCGGCTGTTCGCCTTCTTCGGGCATGCGGCCCAACACCTTCTTTCCGATGAAATCGTTCATCGTCTTGTTGGCCTGATGCAGCCAGAGACGCTTCAGCCCGTCTGCTTCCCAGCCCTCTGCCTCCATGTGGCCGAGGATATGCGCGGAGACCAGCGGCAGCACCTCCTTGAAGACCTTCCGGCCGTTCTGCATGAACTGCATGTCGCGGCGGTCTTCCATCTGGTCGTGCGTCCGGCGCAAGAAGCCATTGTTGTTGCGGATATTGTTTGAGAACTGCGTCGCGCAGCGGGTGGAGACGATGTCGAACCGCGCGCCCTGTGCGTCTTCGGCACGTTCGATCAGAACGGCGGTGCACACGTCGCCGAAGATGAAGTGGCAGTCGCGGTCGCGCCATTCGAGGTGGCCGGAGCAGATCTCCGGATTGACCACGAGCGCGCGCCGCACGCTGCCCGACCGGATCATGTCCGCCGCCGCCTGGATGCCGAAGGTGGCGGAGGAACAGGCGACGTTCATGTCGAAGGCAAAGCCCTGCGCGCCCAGCAGTTGCTGTATCTCGATCGCGATGGCGGGATAGGCGCGTTCGTGGTTCGACGCAGCGCAGATCACCAGATCGACGTCCGCACCGTCCCGGCCCGCCATGGCCAGTGCCTTGCCGCAGGCGTCGACCGCCATTTCCGCCATGATGGACGGTGCCTCGTCCGGGCGGGCGGGCAGATGGGGAAACATGCGTTCGGGATCGAGCACACCGGACTTGTCCATCACGTACCGCCGTTCGATGCCGGAAGCGGAGAAGATGAAGTCGGAGCTGGAATGATCCATCGCCTGCACCTTGCCTTCGGCGATCTCGTCGGCGTGCCGTTCGTTCCACAGATCGGCATAGGCATTGAACGCCGCCACCAGTTCGTCGTTGGTGATGTTCTCGGTCGGGGTGAATACCCCGTGCCCCGTGATGGCGGGTCTGAACATGGTCTCCTCCTGCGTTTGCGCCAGCATCCGCACGGCACGGGGGGTGTCAAGCGGGGCGTGGCGGAACCTGCGTTCGTCTCGCACGTTTTCCATATGAGGGACGACCCGAAAGGAGCAACGACATGGACCGCTTGGCGTATTTCATCGCGCACATGGCCGGGGCCAGCATCGCAGGCGCCGCGCTGATCGTCTTCTTCATCTTCGGCTGGTACAGTTGGTGGGCAGTGGCCACCGCCGGAGTCATTGGCCTTGCTCTGGCCTGGCCGGTGGGCAAGCTGATCTCTGTCCGGATCAAGAAGGACGACCCAAACTGGAACTACTCCGGCGGGATGGGCATCGTGCCCGATCCCAAGGCGCCGGAACTCTGAAGCCGGAACTATGACAATGCGACGTCCGGCGCGCCCTCAGCAGAGGCGCGCGCCGTTCTGAACAGGATGATCGGGTCGCGCAAGTGTCACCGCGCCATCCGCGTCGTGGTAACCCAGGACCAGCACTTCGGACATGAACGGCCCGATCTGGCGCGGCGGGAAGTTGACGACCGCCGAGACCTGGCGACCGACAAGATCTTCGGGCATGTAATGGACGGTGATCTGGGCAGAGGATTTCTTCTCTCCGATCTCCGGGCCGAAGTCGATCCACAGCTTGATCGCGGGCTTGCGCGCTTCGGGGAACGGTTCGGCACGCGTGACGGTGCCGACGCGGATATCCACCGCCATGAAGTCGTCGAACGTAATCTCAGCCATTGGCCAGTTCCTTGGATCGGTTGGCCGCTGCGGCCACGGTGTCCTTGATGAGGGGCGGCAGGCCCTTCTCCTCGTCCATCAGCACGTCGAGACCGGCCTGCGTCGTACCGTTCGGGGAGGTCACGTTGCGGCGGAGCTGCGTCGGATCGTCGTCGGCCTGCATGGCAAGCGCCCCTGCGCCCGCGACGGTTGCCTTGGCCAGCGTCATGGCCAGCTCCGGCGCCAGCCCCTGTGCCTCACCTGCGGCGGCCATGCACTCGATCATGTGGAACACATAGGCGGGGCCGGAGCCCGACAGACCGGTGACGGCATCCATCTGGACCTCCGACTCCAGCCGTACGACCTCTCCAACCGCGGACAGGAGCGTCTCGGCAAGGTCGAGATCGGTGTCCGAGGCCTTCGGGTTGCCGATGATGGCGGTGATCCCCTGGCTGATGGCGGCGGGGGTGTTCGGCATGGCGCGGATGATCGGTGTCGCGCTGCCGAGAATGTGCTCGTAGGTCGCGATCGAGATGCCCGCCGCGACGGAGACGAACAGCGTTTTGCCATTGCCCATGGCCTGCAGCGTGGGCAGGGCCTCGCCCATCATCTGCGGCTTGACGGCGATCAGGACGATGGCGGGTTCGGGCGGCAGTTCCTCGTTCAGATGCACGCCCCGGCCCTTCAACCAGTCGGAGGGGTTGGGGTCCGTCACCCAGACGGAGGATGCGGGGAGGCCGCGCTTCAGCCAGCCTTCGAGCATCGCCGATCCCATCTTGCCGCATCCCAGCAGCACGAGCCCCTTTTCGGCCAGGATTCCGTCTTTCATGCCTGTTCCTCCTGAAAACACTTTGCGCGCCAAGAGGTAGCCCGAGGGGGACAGAAAGGGCAATGCGGGGCGCGCGGAAAGACGGCCTGAAAGTGTCCCGGCACAGCCGCAGACAGGCGCACGGAAGCGCCGCATCGCAAATGAGCAGCGGCAGACGAATACCGCTGGCAAAGCGATGGCGCCATTTCGCAACCCATTGACTTCGCGCCGCGCCCGGCCCCACTTCTGCGCGAAAGGACAGAGGATCACACGCGGATCCAGCGACCGGGCGGAACCTTGACGGCGCTCGGGACTTGTGACGAAGGGTGTGTGCTCTGCGAACCCGGGGAACCTTTATGCTCGACCATCTCTACGGAACGGATGCACCGCTGGTCGCACTGGCGATCCTCGTGATCCTGTTCATCACCTTCACCATCGAGAAATTCCCGCCCGAGGTGACCGCATCGGGGGCGGCGGCGCTTTACATCCTCCTGGGCATGGTGCCCAGCGACGAGGTCATGGCCGTGTTCTCAAGCTCGGCGCCGATCACGATTGCGGCGATGTTCGTCGTCTCGGGCGCGCTGGTGCGGACCGGGGTGCTGGACGCGCTGGCGGGTATCGTCATCGACAAGGCGCAGGCCCGCCCCGTGATGGCCATCGGGTTGTTCATCTTCGCCACCATCGCGGCCTCGGCCTTCATGAACAACACGCCGGTCGTTCTGGTGTTGATCCCGGTGGTCATCCGGCTGGCACAGAGCCTTGCCATCGCGCCGACGCGGCTGCTGATCCCGCTGTCCTACGCCGCGATCCTCGGCGGCACCTGTACCCTGATCGGCACGTCGACCAACATCCTCGTGGATGGCGTGGCGCAGGAAGCGGGGATCGAGCCGTTCTCGATCTTCGAGATCGCGCCGGTCGGCCTGACCGTCGCCGTCGTCGGCGGGCTTTCGATGCTGGTGCTGGGCAAGGTGCTTTTGCCCGACCGGGCACAGAAGGAAAGCGGCACGGAGGACGCAGAGACGGCCTTCCTGTCGGAGATCACGGTCAGGTCCAACTACCCGCACATCGGCACGGCCCTGGGCAAGATTGCCGACTTCCAGCGGTCTGGCGTGCGCGTGACCGGCATCCGGCGCGGCGGCAGGATCGAACGCAGCGACATAGCGAAACGGGTGATTGAACGGGGCGACGCGCTGATCGTCGTCGCCGAGACGTCCGAGCTTCTGACTTTGGCCGAACAGCCCGGGCTGCGGGTCGGCCTGCGACGCTCCATCGAGCTGGACCCGGAGGCCGAGGTGAAGGTGGTCGAGGCCATCGTGACCCCCTCGCGGCGCAGCTCCGACCTGCGGATCGCCGATCTTGCGCTGGGGCGGCGCGCCGGTGTCCGCGTTCTGGGCGCCTACCGTCCGCGCCACATCGCGGGCGCCGACCTGTCGAGCGTGCACCTGCGGCCTGCCGACAAGCTGCTGCTGGAGGGTACGCCGGAAGGCTTCGAGGAACTGACCCGCTCCGGCGATGTGGTGAATGTCACCGCACCCGGTGGCCGGGCCTATCGCAGGCGGCAGGCGCCCATCGCGGTGCTGGCGCTGGTGGGGATCGTCGTCCTTGCCGCGCTCAACCTCATGCCGATCGGCGTGCTGGCGCTGATCGGGGTGGCGGCGATCCTCGTCCTGCGCTGCATCGACAACGACGAGGCGTGGAACTCCATCGACGGTGGTGTGCTCGTGCTGATCTTTGCCATGCTGATCGTCGGGCAGGGGCTGGAGAACACCGGCGCGGTCGAGATGCTGGTCGGCTGGATGATGCCGTTCCTCGACGGCCTGTCCCCCTTCGTCACGCTCGTGGCGATCTACGCCGTGGGCTCGATCCTGACCGAGGTCGTGACGAACAACGCCGTCGCGGTGATCTTCACGCCCATCGTGATTTCGCTCGCGGCGCAGTTGGGGGTCGATCCGCGGCCCTTCGTGGTGGCTGTGATGTTCTCGGCGAGTGCCAGCTTTGCCACGCCCATCGGCTACCAGACGAACACGCTGGTCTACGGTGCAGGCAACTACAAGTTCTCGGACTTCCTGCGCATGGGCGTGCCGATGAACCTGATCGTTGGGCTGACCGCCGTGCTGGCGATCAGCTTCTTCTTTCCGATGTGAGGGCCTACTCGGCCATGATCGACATGGGCGCGGTGCCCTCGTTCAGCCACCGCTCCATCGGGCCCATCGGATCGAGGGAGGCCGCATTCACGCCGCCGGGCCCCGGCAGGATGCCGCAATGGTCGAGGCCGGGGATCATGAAGAGACGGACGTTCTCCTTCAGCGTCTCCTCTCCCCCCGCGGCCTCGGATGCCTGTTCGTACCAGTCCACTGTCTTGTAGGGCGTCACGATGGCATCGGCCCAGCCGTGATAGACGATCATCTTGCCGCCCGCCGCGCGGAAGGCCGAGAGGTCCGGGTTGTCGCCGTTGTAGACCTTGGCCATCGTCTCCAGCCGGGCCGGGTCGCTTTCCATGTCGAAGTCGAGCGGCGAGTATTCCGCGCCGGGATCGTCTGCAAAGGCCATGTACTGTGTGAAGCCGGTGGTGAAGGCGGGCACCAGCGGCGCGGCTCCCTCTGCGTTTCCGGTCAGCCAGAGCCACCAGAATGGTTCCGACCCTTCCGGAATGCCGCCGGGGTAAAGCTGGTCGCCAGCCGCGTTCCGGGGGCCTTCGCGCCACTTCATCAGCGCATCCATCTTCGTGTTCGACAGTCCGAGCGGGCTGTAGTCGATCTCGCAGGCGCGCGGGTCTTCGATAAGCCCGTCCTCCGTGCCGTCCGTCGCATCGCATTGCTGCATCACGAGGTCGCCGATCGCCTGCGCGTCATCGGGGCCGAGGATCTGGCTGCCGTCGTCGGCGGTGTTGGCCTGCACGAAGAAGGCCATCGCGGTGGCCACCAGCCCGGTGTAGTCCATCGCCGGAGCGCCCGAGATGATGCCGTCGAACATCTCCGGATAGCGTTGCGCGGCGACATGCGCCATGCGCCCGCCGGTGGAGCATCCCTGGAAGATCGCCTGCTCTGCCTGCCCGCCATAGAACGCGTCGATCAGGAGGCCCGCCACGCGGTTGGTCTCTCCGATGGAGCGCCAGCCCCAGTCCCGCTCCGCGTGCGGATTGTTGGCGGCCCAGCCTGCATCGACGACCGACAACGCGTGGTGCCCGCTGTCGGATGTGGCGGTGGCGTAGCCCAGTTCCAGACCCGGGCGCATGGCATTGACCCAGCTTGCCCCGGCATCTGCCCGCCCGAGAATGCCGCAGAAACCGCCGCAGCCCGCCTGGTAATACTTGCCGTTCCAGTTCTCGAGTGGCAGGCGCACCTCGATGGAGATGGCGGGCAGGGCGGTCGCGCGTACCTCGCAATACGCGGGCAAGGTGTCCTGCGCCGCCACCGACCGCGCCGAAGTGACATAACCGCCGCTGAACACGACATCCCGCAGCGCGGTGCAGTCCGCCTCCGTCTGCTGCGCAAACAGCGGGGTGGCGCCGGCGCAAAGCGCCAGCGTGGCAAATGTGGTCTTCATCTTGTCCTCCCGTCGGGTTTTCTCCCTTGGGTAGAATTGCGGGGCAGGCGCGCGTTCTCAAGCAAAAAGGGCGCCCGTGCGGGGCGCCCTTCCGGGAACTGTCTTGGATCTGGCCCTCAGGCGCGTCCGTAGGCCTCTGCCATGGCGATCTGCAGGGCGTCCTTGGCGCTGCGGTCCGTCCACGCCATGAGCTGGAATGCCGGGTAATAGCGTTCTGCGGACAGCACTGCCGCGGTGATCATCGTGTCAATCTGCTCGGCCGAGGCGATGTTGCCGCCCGCCAGCATCAGACCGTACTTGTAGACCATCAGACGCTGCTCTTCCCAATAGCTGAAGCACCCGGCCCAGCACTGGTCGTTCACCGCGTTCAGCCCTTCGTGCAGAACGTGCATGCGGTCCGCCGGGGGCTCCATCTCGAAGGTGCAGATGAGGCGCAGGGTCTCGTCTCCGTGGCTCCATGCCAGCGTGACGGAATACGTCCGCCATTGCCCCTCGACCGCCATGGCGATCTGGTCGTCGGTCACGCGGTCGAAATCCCAGTCGTTGAACTGGGCGATGTTCTCGACGATGTCGATAGGATGCAATTCGTCCGTCAGATACTGCTCGGATAGTGCCATGCCGCCACCTCATTATTCTTTTGTAGCGCCGGGTGGTTGTATGCGCCCCCAGCACTTGCTGCCTGCTCAAGGGTCTTGGGGGCGTACCCCATGCCCTCACTAGATATCGTGCCTGTGGCTAGGGGGCAGTGTAAAGCAAAACTTTGGTGATAACTTGATTTACTTGTGGATTCTTTCCGATTCGGACTCGTATGATGTAGAATCGTGGACCGCATGGCGCAAAGCCTGCTCGAACAGTTGCCGGCTGCGGGATGTCACCGTGTCGGGCCGCGTCATGAGGCCGACCGGCCCCGCCGTCAAGCCGAGATCGAAGTTCAGCGACACGAGCCGCCCGTCCGCAAGGTCCTGGGCGACCACGCCTTCGGAAATGAACCACAGCGCGTCCGACACCCTCAGGTAGTTGCGCCCGAACGCGCCCGACACGCAGTCGATGCGCTCGGGGAAAGGCGCCAGACCCTGGGCCAGGCACCAGCGGTCCAGCAGGGGGCGGATCGCGGCGTCTTCCGGCGGGTAGAGGATGCACCAGTCCGCCAGCGCATCCACGCTGACCGGCGCCTTTGTCAGGGGATGGCCGGCCCGCACGACGCAGACCACGGGTTCTAGGTAAAGCTGTGTGAAGGACAGCCCCTGCATGGCCTCTGCCGGACCCATCCGCCCCACGATCATGTCGAGCGCCCCGGATTTCAGGGCATCCGTCAGCACCCCGTGCGACCCGTCGCGTAGCATCAGTTGCGTGTCCGGCGCCGCCTGCCGGAAGCGTGCAACTGCCTCCGGCATCAACCGGGCCGCGACGCTGGGCAGGGCGCCGACGCGCAGCGTCTCGCGCCCGCCATCGCGCAGGTCGGTGACGCCTTCGATCCCGCGATGCAGGGCGGCGAGGCTCTGGTTGGTGAAGTCGAGGAACAGGGCGCCCTGCGGCGTCAGCCGGGTGCCACCCCGGTCGCGCGTCATCAGCGTGGTGCCGAGGCCTTCCTCCAACTCCTTGAGAGTCTTGGACAAGGCGGGCGGCGACAGGTGCAGTGCCGTGCAGGCGGCCTTCAGGCTGCCGAGGCGCGCAATGGCCGAGAAAGCCTCCAGATGGCGCAGCTTGACCTGCGTGATGCGGTTTTTTGTTATCATAATGGTAAACTAAACAGCCTGAAATCTCAATTTACAATGTCAATTGGTTCAGTGTCTAATCGTACCAAGGGAGATCAGCATGAAAACTCAGGTTTGCATTATCGGCGGCGGGCCCTCCGGGCTGTTGCTGGGCCAGCTTTGTCACCAGGCCGGGATAGACGCCATCGTGCTCGAACGCCGCTCGCGCGAGCATGTGCTCAGCCGGATCCGGGCGGGTGTGCTGGAGCAGGGGTTCATCGATCTGCTGAAGGAGGCCAAGGTCGCCACCCGGATGGACACCCAAGGGTATCCGCACGACGGCACCGTGATTTCCTTCGAGGACATGGAAGTACGCGTCGACTTCCGCAAACACACCGGCACCTCGGTCATGGTCTACGGCCAGACGGAGGTGACGCGCGACCTCTACGAAGCGCGCGATCTGACCGGCGGCATGACCCTGCACGACGTGGACGAGGTGGAACTTGGCAACGCCACTCTCGACGGCGACGCGGGCTGCACGGTTTCCTTCACCCACGAGGGCCAGCGCAAGACCATCGAATGCGACTACATCGCCGGCTGCGACGGGTTCCACGGCCCCTCCCGCCAGGCCATCCCGGCAGAGAAGCGCCGCGAGTTCGAACGGGTCTATCCCTTCGGCTGGCTCGGCATCCTGTCCGAAACGCCGCCCGCGCACCACGAGCTGATCTACGCAAACTCCGAGCGCGGCTTTGCCCTCTGCTCCATGCGGAACGAGAAGCTCAGCCGCTACTACCTGCAGGCCCCCCTGACCGACAAGGTCGAGGACTGGTCCGACGACGCCTTCTGGACCGAGCTCAAGCGCCGCATCCCGAGCCGCATCGCCGAGACCCTGGTCACCGGCCCGTCGATCGAAAAGAGCATCGCGCCGCTCCGTGGTTTCGTCTGCGAGCCGATGCAATACGGGCGGCTGTTCCTTGCGGGCGACGCGGCCCACATCGTGCCGCCCACCGGCGCGAAGGGTCTGAACACGGCGGCCTCCGACATCCACTACCTCTTCGAGGCGCTGAAGGCACGCTACCAGGAAGACGATGCCGCCGCGATGGGGGGCTATTCCGAACGGGCGCTGGCCCGGGTCTGGAAGACGCAGCGCTTCTCGTGGTGGATGACGAAGCTCCTGCACCGCTTCCCCGACACCGACCCCTACGAGCTGCGCATCCAGCGGGCCGAGATAGAGCATCTCGCCACTGTGGAAAGCGCACAGGAAACCATGGCCATCAACTACGTTGGCCTGCCATACTGAGACGGGCACCGATGGCCTCAGGATCATCGCGCCCCGCGGAGGATACATGACCAACCGTTACGAAACCGGCATGAACGTGCGCCGCCGCATCCTTGGCGATGCGCATGTGGACCGGGCCGAAGCTGCCAAGACGCCGTTCGACACGCCGTTCCAGGAGATGATCACCGAAACCGCCTGGGGCAATCTCTGGGCGTCGGACAGGATCACCGACCGGGAACGCTCGATGCTGACGCTGGCCCTGCTGGCGGCGACCGGCAATTTCGAAGAGATCCCGATGCACATCCGCGCCACCGCGCGCACCGGCGCATCGAAGGAGGACGTGGCCGAGGCCTTCCAGCACGTGGCGATCTACGCTGGTGTGCCCAAGGCAAACCACGCCCTGAAACTTGCCAAGCAGACCTACGCCGAAATGGAAGACCAGGGAAACGCGCACCCCTGAGGAGGAAGACCCGAATGACCAACGGATACACCGCGCGGGATCGAGGCTGGCACCCGCCCGCGCTGACCCCGCTCTACAAGACCAGCGTCGCGCGCAGCCCGCGCTTCGCCCCCATCGGTGCCGCGACATCCCTGTCCGAAGAGACCGGCCCGGTCTTCGGACACCACCTGCTCGGACCGAAGGACAACGACCTGATCACCAATTTCGCCGCGCCCGGCGAAATGGCCATCGGTCCGCGCATCGTCGTCCAGGGCACGGTGCGCGACGAATTCGGCCGCCCGGTGCCGCACACTCTGGTGGAGGTCTGGCAGGCCAACGCCGGCGGACGCTACCGGCACAAGAAGGAAGGTTACCTCGCGCCGCTCGATCCGAACTTCGGCGGCTGCGGGCGCTGCATCACGGACGAGAACGGCTTCTACGAGTTCCGCACGGTGAGGCCTGGTCCCTACCCATGGCCCAACGGTCCGGATGACTGGCGCCCGGCGCACATCCACGTCTCCGTCTTCGGCCACAGCTTCGCGCAGCGGCTGATCACGCAGATGTATTTCGAGGGCGACCCGATGATCTGGCAATGCCCCATCGTCGGGACCATCCCGTCGCGCGAGGCGATTGAAACTCTGGTCGCCCGGCTGGACCGCGCAGGGTCGATCCCGATGGACTCGCTCTGCTACCAGTTCGACATCACCCTGCGCGGCCGCCGCCAGACGATGTTCGAGAACCGCATGGAGGGGATGTAATGACCGGACCCATGACGAACCGCGCCAAGGAAAGCCCGTCACAGACGGCAGGCCCCTACGTCCACATCGGCTGCACGCCCAACTTCCTCGGGATCGTGGGCGTCTTCCCGGAGGACCTTGGCACGCGCATGATCACCGGCGACCCCGCCGGCGAGCGCATCACCATCAAAGGATGCGTGTTCGACGGCGCAGGCAACGCACTGAAGGACGCGCTGATCGAGGTCTGGCAGGCCGACTCGCAGGGCAAGTTCGCAGGCAAGGGCGGGGCAGAGGGCTTCACCGGCTGGGGCCGCTCGCCCGGTGACATGAACACCGGCGAATTCACCTTCGAGACGCTGAAGCCCGGCCGTGTGCCCTTTCCCGATGGCCGCCTTCAGGCGCCGCACGTCACCTTCTGGATCGTGGCCCGCGGCATCAACCTCGGCCTGCACACGCGGATGTACTTCGCGGACGAGGAAGCGGCCAACGCCGAGGACCCGATCCTCACCCGGATCGAGCACCAGTCGCGTGTACCGACGCTGCTGGCGAAGAAGGATGGCGACACCTACCGCTTCGACATCCACCTGCAGGGGCCGGACGAGACCATCTTTTTCGATATCTGATAATTCCCGAAGGCCGGGGGACTTTCTCGGTCCTCTGGCTTCTCTGCTTCGCAAATACTCACTATCCTGTCGGTTCCAGAAAGACCAACGCCCGAGGATCCACATGACCAAACCCTGCATCATCTGCGTCGCCATCACCGGTTCCGTGCCGAAGAAGAAGGACAACCCGGCGGTGCCGATCTCCATCGAGGAACAGGTGGAAAGCACGCAGGCCGCGTTCGAGGCGGGGGCGACGATCATGCACGCGCATGTGCGCAACGACGACGAGACGCCGACCTCCGACCCGGAGAAGTTCGCGCGGCTGGTCGAGGGCATCAAGAAACACTGCCCCGGCATGATCATCCAGCTGTCGACCGGCGGCCGGTCGGGCGCCGGTCAGACGCGCGGCGGGATGCTGCCGCTGCGCCCCGACATGGCGTCGCTGTCGGTGGGCTCGAACAACTTCCCCACCCGCGTCTACGAGAACCCGCCGGATCTTGTGGACTGGCTGGCCTCCGAGATGAAGACTTACGAGATCAAGCCGGAGATCGAGGCCTTCGACCTCAGCCACATCTTCAAGGCCGCCGAGATGAACCGCGACGGGCGCATTCCGGGCAAGCTCTACGTGCAGTTCGTGATGGGCGTGAAGAACGCCATGCCCTGCGACCGCGAGGTCTTCGACTATTACATCAAGACGGTGGAGCGGCTGGCGCCGGACGCCGAGTGGTGTGCGGCCGGGATCGGCCGGCACCAGGTCGAGGTGAACGAGTGGTGCATCGCCGCAGGCGGCCACACCCGCACGGGGCTCGAGGACAACGTGCGTTGGGACCGCGACACGCTTGCGCCGTCGAATGCCGCGCTGGTGGAGCGTGCCGTGAAGCTATGCGAGAAATACGAGCGCCCCGTGGCAACCTACGCGCAGGCGCGCGAGATGCTGGGTCTGCGCGCCGCCTGAGGCGCGGTCAGTCCTGCGACAGGTACGCGGCGATGGCGACAAGCGCCGCGTCGACATCTTCGGCGTCGAGCATCCGGGCATAGTTGTGCGCCGTGGTCATGGCCTCCATCGACGGGTTCGACAGCGCAGGCGCCTTGCCGCCTTTGCCTTCATCACCATGACACCGGGCGCAGGCGTCTGCGTATAGCGTCGCGCCCGTGTTTGGAGGGGCGTCAGGCTGCGCCGCGACGCCGGAGGCGGCCAGCACGAGGGCAAGGATCGGCGAAGCGTGGCGCATGGCAGGGTCTCCCGGGCTCTCTCAGGACATGATCATCGCGCTGAAGCAGGCTTTCTGCACGGCTGGCACGGTGCCCGGGGGCGTGACGAGGAAATTCTGTTCCAGCAGCACCTCCTCATCCTTCCGAAGCTGGAAGCGCCACGGCCCCTCCACCATTTCGAAGGGTTTCTCGAAGGTGAAGAGGTTCACGGCGGGCTCGCCCGGGTCGAGCGGTGCGAACCAGACCTCGACCTCCTGACCGTTCTCGCCCATGGGCGGATGCTGTACCACGACCTCGAGCAGGAGCGGCTCCGACTCCGGGTCCAGCCATGCACCGATGCCGAAAGAGATGCCCAGTTCCGCCGGAACCATCTGGGTCACCACGTCGACAGTCTGGTGCTGGTCGATAAGGTTGATGATGCCCGAAACCGTGCCCGGCTCTTCGCGGCTGCCGTTCTTTGCCACGTCGCAATGCACACCGAACTGCATGTCGGACAGCGGATGGCGAACGAAGCCGCCGGTCTCTTGGGCGGAGGCGGCAGCGGACGTCGTCAGGAGGGCGGCGATCAGGCAGGTGCGAAACATGGTCTTCCCTTTCGAGAACCGGTTGCCCCCCATGTCTAGCACGGCTCCGAAGGCGGACGCAGGCAGGATTTCCGCACCATGGCAAGAGACCGCCTGAATATGAAAAAGTCCTCCGCGGTCGGGCCGCGAAGGACTGGAATTCATGCGATGCGACACGCGTCAGCCGAGTGCGGCGGCCTTCACGTCGTCGTCGATGTAGGGCACGTACTGGGCGAAGTTCTCGGCGAACATGCCGACCAGCTTCTCGGCCTGCGCGTCGTAGGCTTCCTTGTCGTCCCAGGTCTTGCGCGGATCGAGCAGCATGTCCGGCACGCCTTCCACGTGGGTGGGCACCTCGAAGCCGAAGTTGGGGTCCTTGCGGAACGGCGCGGTGTTCAGCGATCCGTTCAGCGCGGCGTGCAGCAGGGCCCGTGTTGCCTTGATCGGCATGCGCGACCCGGTGCCATAGGCGCCGCCGGTCCAGCCGGTGTTCACCAGCCAGCAGGACGAGCCGTGCTTGGCGATCTTCTCGCGCAGGAGGTTGCCGTAAACCTCGGGGCGGCGCGGCATGAACGGGGCGCCGAAGCAGGTGGAGAAGGTCGGCTCCGGCTCGGTCACACCGCGCTCGGTCCCCGCGACCTTGGCGGTGAAGCCGGACAGGAAGTGGTACATCGCCTGCGCCGGTGTCAGCCGCGCAATCGGGGGCAGCACGCCGAATGCGTCGCAGGTCAGCATGATGATGTTCTTCGGGTGGCCGCCAAGTGCCGTTTTCGACGCATTGGAAATGTAGTGCAGCGGGTAGGCGCAGCGCATGTTGGCGGTCAGGCTGTCGTCCTCGAAGTCGAGGTCGAAGGTCTCCGGATCGAAGACCATGTTCTCGATCACCGTGCCGAACTTTTCGGTCGTGGCGTAGATCTCCGGTTCCGCCTCCGGCGAGAGCTTGATGGTCTTGGCATAGCAGCCGCCCTCGAAGTTGAAGGTGCCGCGGTCGGACCAGCCGTGTTCGTCATCGCCGATCAGCACGCGGTCAGGGTCTGCGGACAGGGTGGTCTTGCCGGTTCCCGACAGGCCGAAGAACACGGCCGTGTCGACCGGGTTGTTCGGGGCATGGTTGGCAGAGCAGTGCATGGCCATGATGCCCTTGCCCGGCAGGATGTAGTTCAGCAGGGTGAAGACAGATTTCTTGTTCTCGCCTGCGTACTCCGTGTTGCCAATCAGGATCAGTTTCTTGTCGAAGTTCAGCGCGATCACCGTCTCGGTCCGGCAGCCGTGCCTGTCCGGGTCGGCCTTGAAGCTGGGGCAGTTGATGATGGTGAAATCTGCGGTGAAGCTGTCCAGATCCTCACGGTCCGGGCGGCGCAGCATGTGGCGGATGAACAGCCCGTGCCACGCCAGCTCGGTCACCATCCGGACGTCGATGGCATTGGCCGGATCGGCCCCGCCCACGAGGTCCTGCACGTAGTAGTCGCGGCCCTTCATGTGCTCCAGCATGTCGGCGTGCAGCCGGTCGAAGGCCTCGGGCTCCATTGGGGTGTTGTTTTCCCACCAGATCGAGTCCTCGACCGAGGGGGTCTTGACGATGAACTTGTCCTTGGGAGAGCGACCCGTGTAAGTGCCGGTGGTCACGAGGAAAGAGCCGCCCTTGCCAAGCGTCCCTTCGCCCCGTTTCAGAGCCGCTTCGATCAGCGCGGGCTCCATGAGGTTGTAATAGACATTGCCAAGCCCTTCGATCCCTTGATCTTCAAGCTTGAACTGCGGGTTTACCCGTCCGAATGTCATCAGCATAGCTCCTGTGCAGCGCTGGTCCGAGAAAGAAAATTACGCGACGGTATGCGCCGGTATCCGATCCTTTAGCACGTCGTTTTTCCGGGTGAACAGGACGCATTCGCGCAGTTAGCGATACCACCCGAGGTTTAGCGATACCATGTTCCCCGGCGGGCGGATGCCTGCCCGCTTTGTGAAAATCCTATACTTAAGCAGTGGGACATTTTAGCCATTCCTTTGTCAAATTCGGGTCCCCTTGAAACAGGCGCGGAGTCTGATTCGCAGTTAAGGATTGCCGCAGGGCGAAAAATCGCTGATAGTTTGGGAAAAATTACAAAAACAGAGCAGTACAAGGACAATACCATGTCGAAAATCGCCCTCGTGGACGATGACAGAAACATCCTGACATCGGTATCGATGACTCTGGAGGCAGAGGGATTCGAAGTCGAGACCTACAATGATGGACAGGCCGCACTGGACGCCTTCACCAAGAAGATGCCCGACATGGCCGTGTTCGACATCAAGATGCCGCGCATGGATGGGATGGACCTGCTCCAGCGCGTCCGTCAGAAATCCAAGATGCCGGTCATCTTCCTGACCTCCAAGGATGACGAGATCGACGAAGTGCTCGGCCTGCGCATGGGCGCCGACGACTACGTGAAGAAGCCCTTCTCGCAGCGCCTTCTGGTCGAACGTATCCGCGCGCTTCTCCGTCGTCAGGAAGCGGTGGCCGGCGATGTCGTCGGCGAGACCGAAGAGACCAAGCTGATGACCCGCGGGTCGCTGACCATGGATCCGCTGCGGCATGCCGTTACGTGGAAGGGCCTCGACGTCTCGCTGACCGTGACCGAGTTCCTGCTGCTGCAGGCGCTGGCGCAGCGCCCGGGCTTCGTGAAGTCGCGCGATCAGCTGATGGACGTGGCCTACGACGATCAGGTCTACGTGGACGACCGCACCATCGACAGCCATATCAAGCGGCTGCGCAAGAAGATGCGCTCTGTCGATCCGGAGTTCTCCGCCATCGAAACGCTCTACGGTATCGGCTATCGTTACAACGAAGAGTGATGAATGGCCTTGGCCGAGCGGATCCCGATGGGTAAGGACGACGATGAAAATCGTCGCGACGCCGATGTTGTGCTGGGCGACGATTGGGTCGCCCCGGACAGCACGGTGGAAAAGGAGATGCGTGCGACGCGTGCGCAGCGCGGCCTTTTCACGCTCAACCGCTCGCCGCTGACGCGCAAGATCATCACGTTCAACCTGATTGCGTTGAACGTGCTGGTTGCAGGTGTTCTCTGGCTGAACTCCTCACGCGATACGCTGGCCGTCCAGCGTATCAATGCGCTACAGTCCGAAGTCGAGTTGCTGGCCGATGTCTTCGAAAGCCAGCTTCAGCCGGGGGCGGCGCCGCTCGGGTCTGCCGAGGGCATCGACGTGGCCGCGACCCTGCAGGGCATCGACCTGCGGGAAGGCACGCAGGTCATGGTCTTCGACAGCGCGACCTTCCTCGTCGGCGAGACAGAGGGCAAGATGGCCGCCGCGATCCCCCTCCGCACGGAGGAGGAGAAGCCGACGGTCATTTCCGATTTCCTGAACGCCGCGTGGCAAGGGGTTGCCGGGCTGTTCACCTATTTTTCGGACGAGCCGGACCTGGTGCTCGAGGACCGGCTGCGCCGCGCGATCGAGGCGGGCGATCCCACGACCACCCGTGTCGTCCAGGGCGGCGGCAGCGCCGATACCATGTTCTATGCCTTCTCGCCGATCCGGCTGGGCAACGCGATCCAGGGCACCGTCGCCATGGTCGCGCCCGCAGCAGAGATCGACGCCGCAGTCCGTTCCGAACGTGAGCGGGTGCTGCAGATGTTCATCATCGCCACGCTGGTCAGCATCGGCCTGTCGCTGGTTCTGGCCTCGACCATCGCCAACCCGATCTCGGACCTTGCCGACGCGGCAGAGATCGGCCGCGACCGCAACCGCAAGCACCGCACCACGGGCCGCATCCGCATCCCCGACCTGACCGCCCGCCCGGACGAGATCGGTCGCCTGTCGGGGGCGTTGCGCGGCATGGTCAGCGCGCTCTACGACCGCATCGATTCCAACGAACAGTTCGCGGCCGACGTCGCGCACGAGATCAAGAACCCGCTGGCCTCGCTGCGCTCTGCCGTCGGCAGCCTGCGCATGGTCAAGAAGGACGAGCACCGGCACAAGCTCCTCGACGTGATCGAACACGACGTGCGCCGCCTCGACCGCCTGGTGAGCGACATCTCCAACGCCTCCCGCCTCGATTCCGAGCTGGTGAAGGAGGAGGAGCAAGAATTCGACCTCCTGAAGATGATCGGCAACCTTGCGGAGTTCCTCGGGGAGGATGCCCGCGCGAAGGGGATCGAGTTCATCTCGGACCTGCCGAAGCGCCCGATCATGATCGGCGGGCTGGAGGCGCGGCTGGCGCAGGTCTTCGTCAACCTGATCACCAACGCCATTTCCTTCTGCGAGGATGGCGACGCGATCCGTGTCTGGGCCCGGCGGCGCGACAACCGCGTGCTCGTCGTGGTCGAGGACACGGGCCCCGGTATCCCGGAAGAGGCGCTTCAGAAGATCTTCAAGCGGTTCTACACGTCGCGTCCGCAGTCGGACTTCGGCAACAACTCCGGCCTCGGCCTTGCGATCTCAAAGCAGATCGTCGAGGCGCACGGCGGCGTGATCTGGGCGGAGAACATCAGGCCGACAGAAGCCGACGCGACCTCCGAACCCTTGGGCGCGCGCTTCGTCGTGGGCTTGCCGATCTGAGATGTCGGAAACCCTGATCCACGCGTCCTCGGTTGCTGTGGCTGGCCGGGGACTGTTGATCCGCGGGCGATCCGGCGCCGGGAAATCCGCATTGGCGCTTGAACTGTTGGCGCTGGGGGCCACGCTGGTCGCTGACGACCGCACGCTTGTTTCCCTGCGCGACGGCAGGCTGTGGATGGACGCCCCCGAAACGATCCGGGGCATGATTGAGGCGCGCGGGCTGGGCATTCTGAACGCGCAAAGCGCGCCGGCCCCGCTGGCCGCCATCGTCGACCTCGAATCCGAAGAAACGGAACGGCTTCCGCCTATACGAAAGAGCACGTTGCTTGGTATGGATGTGCCGTTGCTTCACAAAACCGCGCGCCCCTATTTTCCCGCCGCACTGGTACAGTATCTAAAGGCGGGAAGAAGAGAGTGAGATGGGCCAACCTGGTCGAGAAACCGCAAGAATAGTTCTGGTCACCGGCCCTTCGGGCGCCGGGCGGGCCACCGCGATCAATGTGCTGGAAGACTGCGGGTTCGAGTCGATCGACAACATCCCGCTGAGCTTCATCCCGCGGCTGTTCGACGGTGATGCGC
Organism: Sagittula sp.; assembly: GCF_052825245.1. Lineage (NCBI taxonomy): Bacteria > Pseudomonadati > Pseudomonadota > Alphaproteobacteria > Rhodobacterales > Roseobacteraceae > Sagittula > Sagittula sp. Next base: position 19,172 of record NZ_JBRBWD010000045.1, on the reverse strand, counting down.
CGCTTGTCCGGCCGCTTGCGCTGGGAATCGACGTGCGCAACCGGGATTTCTCGGTCGAGAGGTTGGTGGAGTTGCGGGACAGCCTGAACAAGCCCGGCATCGATGCCGACCTGCTGTACCTCGACTGCTCGGCCGAGGTGCTGATGCGGCGGTATTCGGAGACGCGGCGCCGTCATCCCATGGCGCCCGACGAAAGCCCCTCCGAAGGCATCGCGCGCGAAAAGACCTTGATGGAGGATCTGCGCGCCCGGGCTGACATCCTGATCGACACCTCGGAGCTGACGGTGCACGACCTGCGCGCCGAGATGGAGGGCTGGTTCGGCAACGTCACGGGGCAGGGCATGGCCGTGTCGGTCCAGAGTTTCAGCTACAAGCGCGGGCTTCCGCAGGGACTGGACGTGGTCCTCGACTGCCGGTTCCTGAGGAACCCGCACTGGGAACCCGAGCTGCGCCCCCACACCGGGCTCGACCCGCAGGTGGCCGCCTATGTGGAGGCCGATCCGCGTCACGGGCCGTTCCTCGAAAAGATCGAGGATCTGATCCTGATGATGCTTCCCGCCTGCGTCGAGGAAGGGAAGGCGCACTTTGCCATCGGCTTTGGCTGCACCGGGGGCAAACACCGGTCTGTCGCCGTGACGGAAAGCGTTTCGGCGGCACTTGCGCGCGAAGGCTGGCACGTGTCTATTCGCCATCGTGAATTGGAACGCCGCAGCGCAGCACCCTCGTCGGCGCAGGGGCTGGGAGCTGTTCCGAACGGAAGGAAAGCCGGGTGATCGGAATCGTGATCGTCGCGCATGGTGGGCTGGCGAGGGAGTACCTCGCTGCCGTGGAGCATGTCGTGGGCAAACAACCCGGGATGACGGCCATTTCCATCGAGGCGGATTGCGACCGGTCTTCGAAGCAGGCCGAGATCTGCGATGCCGCCGATGCCGTGGACCATGGCCAGGGCGTAGTGGTGGTGACCGACATGTTCGGCGGCTCGCCCTCCAACCTGTCGCTGAACGCCTGTCGCCCCGACGACCGGCGCATCCTTTACGGCGCCAACCTTCCCATGTTGATCAAGCTGGCGAAAAGCCGCCAGTTGCCTGTCGGCGATGCGGTTCGCAGCGCGCTCGAGGCCGGGCGCAAGTATATAGACACCCAGAACGTTCCGTCCGAGCCCACCTGACGGGCTCCTGTAGATTTTCCCGACGACCGAAAGATTGCCGCAATGACCCAATCCGTGAACCGGACCCTCAAGATCATCAACGAGAAGGGTCTGCACGCCCGCGCTTCCGCGAAACTGGTCGAGGTCGTCGAAGGGTTCGATGCGCGCGCTGAGGTCTCCCGCGACGGGATGTCGGCCAGCGGCGACAGCATCATGGGGCTTTTGATGTTGGCAGCGGCTAAGGGAACGACTATTGAGGTTCAGACCTCTGGCCCGGATGCGGAGGCTCTGGCCAACGCCGTGGAAGCCCTCGTGGCCGATCGGTTCGGGGAAAGCTGCTGATCCGGGCGGCCGGTGCGGAACAGGTACGGGACAGTGAAGGCGCATGGTTGAAAGCACCCAGGCGACAGACGCAGGCGTCAGGCCGGTGATCTCGGAGTCCGCACCCTACGACAAGCGCAAGGTCAGCTACGCCAACACCTTCACCAATCCGTGGAAGGCCAACACCATTCGCGCGATGGAGTGGGCGACCGGCAAGATCCCCCTGCTGCGCATGGTTCGCCGCTTCGAACGGATCGGTTCCGTCGAGGGGCAGGCCTTCTGGGCACAGGCGCTTGGCGTGATGGGCATCGACCTTCTGACCCCTACGGAGCAGATCGCCAACATCCCCAAGGACGGCCCGGTGATCGTGGTGGCCAACCACCCGCACGGGCTGGTTGACGGGATGGTGCTGGCGCATCTGATCGGGCAGATCCGTACCGACTACAAGATCCTCACCCGTTCGCTGCTGACCGGCGTGAAGGAGGTCGATCAGTTCATGATCCCCGTGCCCTTCCCGCACGAGGTCGACGCCCGCGAACAAAGCCTCGAAATGCGCGCCCGCGCGATGGACCACCTCAAGCAGGGCGGCGTCATCGCCCTGTTCCCCTCGGGCGTGGTCGCCTCGTCCGAGACGTGGTGGGGCCCGGCGGTGGAACAGGTGTGGAACCCGTTCACGGCGAAGATGGTGCAGCGGTCCGGTGCGACCGTGGTGCCGATCTACTTCCCCGGCCAGAACTCCCGCGTCTACCAGATGGCGAACCAGGTCTCGGCCACGATCCGGCAGGGCCTGCTGATCCACGAGGTGGTGCACGCCTGCCGACGCCCGCAGAAGCCCGTTGTCGGCCCGGCCATCACCCCCGAAGAGGTGAAGGCCTTCACCGGCGGTCAGCGCGAGTTCGTCGGCTGGCTGCGCGAGAAGACACTGGCGCTGCGCGAGGACTGAGCCTCAGCGCGTCGGGACAGGCGTCTCCCCCCGGTAATCGTAGAACCCGCGCTTGGTCTTGCGGCCAAGCCAGCCGGCCTCGACGTATTTCGTCATCAACGGGCAGGGGCGGTACTTGGTGTCGGCCAGCCCGTCGTGCAGGACGTTCATGATCGCAAGGCAGGTGTCCAGCCCGATGAAATCCGCCAGCTCCAGTGGCCCCATGGGATGGTTCGCACCCAGCTTCATCGCGGTGTCGATGGAGGCGACGTTGCCGACCCCTTCGTACAGCGTATAGCAGGCCTCGTTGATCATCGGGATCAGGATGCGGTTCACGATGAAGGCCGGGAAGTCCTCCGCCGAAGCGGCGGTCTTTCCCAGCTTTTCCACCACGGCCAGGCACGACGCATAGGTGTCCTGATCGGTGGCGATGCCGCGGATCAGCTCGACCAGTTGCATCACCGGCACCGGGTTCATGAAGTGGAACCCCATGAACTTCTCGGGCCGGTCGGTGCGGCTGGCAAGACGCGTGATGGAAATCGACGAGGTGTTCGACGTCAGGATGGTGTTCGGGCGGAGCGACGGCAGGATCGCCTCGAAGATCTTGTGTTTGACCTCCTCCTTTTCGGTCGCGGCCTCGATCACGAGGTCGGTGTCCGCGACCTCGGCGATCTCCATCGTGGTGGAGATGCGCGCAAGCGCGGTATCGCGTTCCTCCTGGCTGATCTTCTCGCGGCTGACCTGGCGGTCGAGGTTCTTGCCGATCAGGGCCACGGCCTTGTCCAGCGCGTCCTGACGCACGTCGTTGAGCCGGACGTCATAGCCCGCAAGGGCCATCACATGGGCGATTCCGTTGCCCATCTGCCCCGCACCCACGACACCGACCGACTTGATTTCCATTGTGCGTCTCCATTCTGGCCCGGGGCGACTGTAGGGCGCGGGGACGACCAACCGCAAGGGCTGCCCCGCACCGGGGCCGGAGGCATTTTAACATTAGCGAAATGGCAAACCCTTTGAGCGATTCTCCTCGCCGGGTGAATGAAAAAGGGTGGTGAGATGTCCGTACATGGTGGGGGCCATGGTTCCCTGGAGTATTATCCGTGCCGATACGGCAACTCGCGCGTGATGTTCCGCGGTCCGCGCAGGGACCTTCAGGGGCAATACGTCGCGTTCCTCGGCTCGACGGAGACATACGGCCGCTTCGTGGAGGCGCCATTTCCCCTCCTGCTGGAGGAACGGCTGGGTGCCACCTGCATCAACTTCGGCGTGGTGAATGCCGGTGTCGATCTCTATCTCAACGATCCGCCGGTCCTCGACCTCGTGATGCAGGCCAGCGCCAAGGTCGTGCAGGTCATGGGCGCGCAGAACATGTCGAACCGCTACTACTCGGTGCACCCCCGTCGCAACGACCGGTTCCTGCGCGCTTCCGAGCGGCTCGAGTCGCTCTTCCCGGAGGTCGACTTCACCGAATTCCATTTCGTGCGCCACATGCTGGGCCGGCTGAAGGAGGCCTCGGAAGAGCGGTTCGCGACGGTCGTGACGGAACTGCGGCAGGCGTGGATCGCCCGGATGAAGAATATGCTGACGCAGATACGTGGACAGGTGGTGCTGCTCTGGTTCGCCGACCGTCCGGTGCCCGACGACGAGACGCCGCTTCTGGACCGCGACCCGCTGTTCATCACCCGCCAGATGATCGAAGTCCTGCGCCCGCGCGTCTCTCACGTCGTCGAGGTCAGCGCCTCCGCCGCGGCCCGGCGGGAAGGGACCGCCGGCATGGTGTTCTCGGACTTCGAATCCTGCGCCGCGGCAGAGCTTCAGGGGCCGATAGCCCACGCCGAAGCCACCGACGCCCTGGAGACGGTGCTGCGGCCCATGATCGGCCTCTCGGGGTAAACCCGTGCCGTAGAAAGAAAGGGCCCCGCTGGCGATGCAGCGGGGCCTTGAAACGCCTGGCAATCGGGGCAGTGCCCCTTCGCTTACAGCTTTTCAGTGAGTTCCGGGACGGCTTCGAAGAGGTCCGCGACGAGGCCGTAGTCGGCGACCTGGAAGATCGGCGCCTCTTCGTCCTTGTTGATCGCCACGATCACCTTCGAGTCCTTCATTCCGGCGAGGTGCTGGATCGCACCGGAGATGCCCACGGCGACGTAGAGGTTCGGCGCCACGACCTTGCCGGTCTGGCCGACCTGCCAGTCGTTCGGGGCAAAGCCGGAGTCGACCGCTGCGCGCGACGCGCCCACGGCTGCGCCCAGCTTGTCCGCAAGTTTCTCGATCAGCTCGAAGTTCTCTTCGGAGCCCACGCCGCGTCCGCCGGAGACGACGATGCCCGCCGAGGTCAGCTCGGGACGGTCGCTTTCGGCGACCTTGTCCTCGACCCATTCCGAGACACCCGGGTTCTCGCCTGCGCCGATGGCTTCGACCGAAGCCGAGCCGCCGGTCGGCGCCGCGTCGAAGGTCGAGGTCCGGAAGGTGATGACCTTCGTCGCGTCCTTCGACTTCACCGTCTGGATCGCGTTGCCCGCGTAGATCGGGCGCTCGAAGGTGTCGGCGTCCACGACGCCGGTCACGTCGGTCAGGATCATCACGTCCAGCGCCGCGGCGACGCGCGGCAGAATGTTCTTTGCGTCCGTGGTCGACGGCGCCACGACGTGGCTGTAGTCGCCCGCCAGCGAGGTGATCAGCGCCGCGACCGGCTCTGCAAGGCGGTGGCCGTAGATCGCGTCCTCGGCGACCAGAACCTTCGACACGCCCTCGATGGTCGCGGCCTCGTCGGCGGCGGCCTTGGCAGAGGCGCCACAGGCCAGAACGGTCACGTCACCCAGCGCCTTCGCGGCGGTCACCGCTTTGGCGGTTGCGTCCATCGACAGGGCGCCATCGGTAATCTCGGCAATCAGCAGAACGGCCATCACACGATCCCCTTCTCTTTGAGCTTCGCCACCAGTTCGTCGACCGAACCGACCATCTCGCCGGCCTGACGGGCCTCGGGCTCGGTGGTCTTCACGATCTCCAGCCGCGGCGCCACGTCGACGCCGAGATCGGCGGCGGTCTTCTCGTCCAGCGGCTTCTTCTTCGCCTTCATGATGTTCGGCAGCGAGGCATAGCGCGGCTCATTCAGGCGCAGGTCGGTAGAGATGATGGTCGGCATCTTCACCTTGATGGTCTGCAGGCCGCCGTCGACCTCGCGGGTGACCACGGCATGATCGCCGTCGACGTCCACGGTGTTGGCGTACATCGCCTGGCTCCAGCCCAGCAGGGCGGACAGCATCTGGCCGGTGGCGCCGAGGTCGTTGTCGATCGCCTGCTTGCCGCAGAGCACGAGGCCCGGCTGCTCGTCCTCGACGATCTTCGCGAGGATCTTGGCGACGGCGAGCGGCTCGATGTCGGTGTGCACGTCATCGGCGGCCACCACGAGGATCGCCCGGTCGGCACCCATGGCCAGCGCGGTCCGCAGCGTCTCCTGCGCCTGCTTCACGCCGATCGAAACGGCGATGACTTCGTCGGCCTTCCCGGCCTCCTTCAGGCGGATCGCCTCTTCGACGGCAATCTCGTCAAAGGGGTTCATCGACATCTTCACGTTCGCCAGATCGACACCCGATCCATCCGCTTTGACACGGACCTTCACGTTGTAGTCGATCACGCGCTTGACCGGTACGAGTACCTTCATAAGCGTGTCTCTCCTCATTTCGGCGGGGCGCTCCCCGCAAGATTCCTCTCGCACACACGTAACGCGGCATTTACCGGGGAAACAGGGCAAAATCGTCACGTCGCGGTCATTCTACGTCGCGTTTCACGGCGCGCAGGGGTGCGATGCCAATAACGGTCGGGCACGAACATTTCAATAGCGCCGCAGAATTCATAATGAAATTACGCTGCGACGGCACTGTGTGCCGTTCTACACCTGTCAGTCGCCGTCGTGATCGCCCGCGCTGTCGCAGATTCCCTGCAGGTCGGACCACTCGGCGTCCGTGAGGATCGGGGTGGTGTGCGCTTGTTCCCCCGCAAAGTCACGGGCTTGCATTGCGCGTTCCTCGGTCACCGGGTGGCTCGACAGGTAGGCGGGCAGGGCAAAGCCCTCCAGCTCGGCGATGCGGTCGAAGAAGCCCGCGAACCCCTCGGCGCTGACGCCCGCATCCGCCAGCATGTCCAGCGCGAAGTCGTCGGCCTTGCCCTCCGCATCACGGGTGTAGGAGGCGGAGATCATGTGTTCGCCCACGATGGCGATGGCCGCGCCGCCGGTGAAATCGCCGAGGATCATGGTCAGCAACCCGGCAGAGCCCGCCGCGCGCAGCGCCTCTCGGGTGGTGTCGCGGTTTTCCACATGCGCCAGTTCGTGGGCCAGCACACCGGCGACTTCGTCGGGGTGCTCCGCCTTGTCCAGCAGACCGCGCACCAGCACCACCTGCCCGCCGGGCGCGGCGAAGGCGTTTATCATCGGGTGGTCGAACACCATCAGGTTGATGTCGTACTTCATGTCCTGGCCTGCGGTCAGGCGGGTCAGCATCTTCTGCAGGGCGGCCTGGCCCCGGGGATCGCTGCACCGCAGGTCGGGCATGCGGGCGCGGCCCAGTGCGCGCTCCATCTGCCGGGTCACGGTCTTGCCGAAGGCGACCTCGCGCTCCACCGGGATCACCCGGGCCAGCGTTCCGGCCAACGCGGGCAGGATGACGAACAGCATCAGGCCCGCCGCCACCACGGCGCCGATGGCATAGGTGGCAAGCTTGCGCACCGATCCCGGGTGGACCTCCGCCTTGAACAGGCTGGGTCGGGTCTTGTGCAGCCAGGCGATCAGGTCGGGGTCGAGGATCACCAGCCGGGCGATGTCGCGCGGCATCTCGTCATCGGACGTGGTGTGCCGGGTGACGGTCAGCCGCGCCTTGTCGGAGGTGTCGGACAGCGCCCGCAGGTCCATCAGCCGCCAGCGCAGCGGCTCCGCCAGTCTGTCGCCGGTGATGACCAATGCCTGCCGGTCGTCGCAGAGGGCGACCTGCACATGGTGCCGTGCCGCCGTCTGTCCGTCGAAGAACTGCGCCGCGGTGCCCTCTGGTGCCATCTCAGATCGCGCCGCCGATATCGAGCGCGTCGGCAAAGCCGTCCGCATCGACACCGGTTTCTGCCTCGCGCTGGTGGACGCGGTCGAGCGCCTCGGGGTTCTCCACGCGGATCGTCTCGATGTAGTGGGCAAGGATCGGCTGGGTGATGAGGATCAGGCTCAGCGCCTGCGTGACGACCAGCGCCACGAGGTAGCCGATCCCCATGATGATCGCAAAGGCGACGATCCCGCCGACGGAGCCGTCCTCGGCCAGCATGATCATCGGCATCGCCAACACGCCCACGGCGCCGAAAGCGACGGAGGCCAGAAGGCTCAGGAGCAGGCCGCCGATGATGTAGGTCTTGATGACGAAGCCGGTCTTGGGTTCGGCGACGAAGCGGACGGTGCCGCCCAGGACCTTGTGGCTCATCAGGTAGCCGAAGGAGCGGACGCTGTAATAGACCGCGCCGATCATGAACCAGATGTATCCGACGAAGATGCCGATGCCGCCGATGACCGCCAGCCCGACCATTTCGTTGATGCCGCCAATCGCGATGAGGATGCCGCAGACAGTGAAGATCCCGAGCGCGATGAAAAGGTGCTTCATCGCCGGGTAGAGCTTTGTCCACGCGCCTTCCTGGATCAGCCGGGTGGAGCCGTAGAAGCTCCGGTCGGCCATGTATTTCTCGAGCTTGAAGGTCGACAGCGGCATGAGCACGCCAAGCGTCACGACGGTCAGGAACCCGTAGCCGAGCGCGCGGACCACGTAGCCCCATGCGCCCTTCTCCATGCCCAGCCGGATGCCCCGGAACCGCGTGCGCGCCATCTTGTAGCGCCGTGCCCGGTAGATCGCGAAGAGGATGAACGGCAGCACAGCGAAGAGCGAGATGTAGATCGCGACCGCCTGACCGATCACCGCCTCGGGGCCGGCGGTCTCCGGATCGACCATGATGTTCAGGCCGAAGTAGAACAGGATCATCTGGAGGATGCCGAGGTAGACGGCGAGAAACACGATGGCGACGAGGAAGCCCAGGAACTTCTCCATCCCGGTGCCGGTGTATTCGAAGGTGTCGCCGTCGGCGCTGACCGAGGACCAGATGTACTTGCGGATGCGCGTCTTCTGCCAGAAGCGGTAGATGCCGAGGGTGACGACGGTCAGCAGCCCGGTCTTGAACGCCAGCTTGAACAGCGGACCTTTTTCGCCGGAGTAGGACAATTGCATGGTGGCGGGTTCTGGCTGCATCGAAATACCTTTGACACTCAATCTGCTTGAATCTTAAGCGACCTGTATGCCGAGTAAAGTAGCGAATTCAATGCCTCGCCAGTGGGTTGCCTTCAGCCGCCGGTCGTGTCGCAGACCGATTTCAGCGCGTTCCAGTCCTGCGGCGCCAGCACGGGCAAGGACGTGAAGTCCGAGGGGACGGCGGCGCGTGCCTGCTCGATCCGGTTGCCCAGGGCCGGGTGGCTTTGGAAATGCGCGACGATGCCGTCTGCCTCGCCCCCGAGCGCCCGGAAACGTTCGAACATCGCGGCGAGGGCGGCGGGGGACAGGCCGGCCCGCGCCATGAGGTCGTGGGCAAAGACGTCGGCCTCTGCCTCCGCGCCCTGGCTGTACTGCGCGTCGATCAGCCGTTCGGCGAGGAACAGCACCACCGCGCCGCCCGCGAAATCGCCGAACAGCAGGCCGAGGACTCCGATCGACCCGGCAGAGCGCAGCGCATGGCGCGTCGGGTCGCGGCTGGCGACATGGCCCATTTCGTGCGCGAAGACGGCGGCGATTTCCTCCGGGTCCTCCGCCGCGTCGATCAGCCCGCGGAAGAACACGATGTGCCCGCCCGGAAGCGCAAAGGCATTGACCATGTCGTGGTCCAGCACATGCACGGTCACCTCGACCGGCAGGCCGGCTTCTGTCTCCAGCCGGGCCTGTATCTGCCGCAAGGCGGCCATCCCTGCCGGGGACGAGCATATCCGGGTCGGCGCGATGCCGGTCTCGTCCATCGCCTCGCGGATCTGGGCAAGCGTGACTTCCCCCAGCGCGCGTTCGCCTTCGGGCGGGATGAAGTTGGCAAGCTGGTTCGCCATCACCGGTACGAGAACGAAGAGGATCAGCGCGACGGAGGTCACGGCGCCCGCGGCCCAGCCCATCAGCCGCTTGCGGTTCGCGACGGGGCGGACGTGGCGGCGCCGGGGAAGAAGGGCGCGGATTTCGGTATCGCGCACCAGCAGCCGCTCCACCGCGTTGTCGGCCCGCGCCAGCACCACGAGGTCGCCGCCCGCGATGTCGGGCACCACGCGCACGTCGTCCAGCGGCCAGAACACGCCCGGACCGACCAGCGCCCCGCGCTCCGTATCGACGCGCAGGCGCAGGCGCAGCGGCTGCCCGGTCTCCCCGTCGAGGTAGATCGCCGAGGTCTCGAAGACGCTCATAGCGAAGCCCCCACGTCCAGCGCCTCGGCAAAGCCCTCGGCCTCCATGTGTTCGTCGCGGGGGCGCTGGCGGAAGGTGGCGATGTGTTCCGTGCCCGTGACGCTGAGGCCGGTCGCGTAGTGGCGCATCAGCGGCAGCGTCACCCAGGCGGCGGTCAGGGCCGACCACAGCAGGAAGATGGCGAAGTAGCACATCACCGAAAGGGCGATCAGCAGCCAGCGGTTCAGGCCCGCGAAGACCGGCGGCAAATCCTCCAGCCCCAGTTCGACAAGCGTCTCCAGCGATTGCAGTTCGAGGAACAGGCCCAGCAGCACCAATGTCGGGAAGGCCGCGGCCACGGCGGCCAGCGTGTAGCCGCCGGCCTGTATCCGGAAAACCTTTCCGGGTTTCGCGTCCAGTGTCAGGCGCAGCGGGCCGATGCGCTTCGTGGCGGTCAGGCGCTTCAGGGTTTCGACGCGGTAGTAGACGGTGGAGTAGATTGCCGTGACCCCGGCGATGACCATCAGCAGCCAGCCGTTCGCCGGTGAGACCGCCAAGCCGATGCTGCCGATCACCGTCAGGCCCAGCGTCACGAAATGCCATTTCAGTGCCGGGAACAGCATCGTCCAGCGGCCGTCCTGGGCCATCCGCGTCTCGCCGAAGAACGTCCGGTCGGTGCGGTATTTCTCGAGATGGAAGGTCATGCGCGGCCACAGGAGCCCCAACGTGATGAGCGTCAGCACGCCGTGCCCCAGCGCGCGGAAAGCATAGCCCCAGGCCCCTGGCTCAAGCCCGAAGCGCAGGCCAAGCCAGCGCGTGCGGGCCAGCACGTACCGCCGGGCGCGGTAGCGGGCGTAGAACCAGATCGGGAACACGCCGACGAGCGACAGCAGGTAGGCGGCGAAGTTGCCTTGGAAGACCGCGAAGCTGGCGAACATCAGCAGCAGGTTCACGATGCCGATGTAGAAGGCGAGGATGACGACCGCGATCAGGAAGCCCAGGAGCTTTTCGTAGGGGTCGCCCACGTATTCCAGCGGGTAGCCCCCCGGCCGCACCGCCGACCACAGCCAGCGCCGCACCCGCGTCTTCTGCCAGAACCGGTAAAGGCCGAGCGTCAGGACCGTCAGCAGCCCGGTGCCGAAGACCAGTCTGAACATCGGCCAGCGCGTTCCGGCAAAGGCGGTCTGCCAGACCCTGTGCTCTGTCGCTGTGGAGGATGCCCCGGCGTGTGCGCCCGTGGGCAAGGTCTGGCCGGCGTCCAATGCGTGTGTTCCGAAAAGCTTGCTCCCACCCGAAGCCTGCCGCCTCGGGAAGTTGCAGACAAGCGTTTCGAGTGCCCGTTGGTGTTATCCGGTGCCTCGGGCCGGAAAACACGTACCTCCGCGTGTTTCCCGCAAGGTCGGGCACCGCCCCGGTGGAGGGGCGGCGCCTGCCGGGATCAGGTGAACTTGTTGTCGCGCGGGAAGCCCCGCGGCGCCATCCGGCCGGAACCGGCGCGTTTGGCCACCCATTCCGTCAGCTCTTCGCCGGTAACGGTGCGGGTGCGGCCCGCCGGGTCGAGCCACGACAGGCCCGCCTCAAGGGTAAAGGTGCGCACGTCCGAAAGGCCGCCGTCCTTGTACTTCTGCAGGCGCACACCCTTGCCGCGACCCATCTCCGGCAGCTCGTCGAGCATGAAGATCAGGACCTTGCGGTTCTCGCCCACGACGGCCACGGCATTGCCGGTGACGGGCTTGCAGACCAGCGCCTTGACCGGGTCCTTGACGTTCAGCACCTGCTTGCCGGCGCGGGTCTGGGCGATCACCTCGTCCTCCGGCACGAGGAAGCCGTCCCCCGCGCTGGACGCGACCAGCAGCCGTTCTCCGGGGCGATAGATGAGAATGTCGACGATCTCCGTGTCGTTGGGCAGGTCGACCATCAGGCGCAGGGGTTCCCCCATGCCGCGCCCGCCGGGCAGGTTCGCCGCAAGCACCGTGTAGAACCGGCCGTTCGATCCGAAGACCAGCAGCTTGTCGGTGGTCTCGGCATGGAAGGTGAAGCGCGGGCCGTCGCCGTCCTTGAACTTCAGTTCTCGGTCGAGGGCGATGTGGCCGGTCATCGCGCGGATCCAGCCCATCTTGGAGCAGACGACCGTGACCGGCTCCCGCTCGATCATCGCCTCGAGCGGTACGTCCTCCGCCTCCGTCGCCTCGGAGAAGGTGGTGAGTCGCTGGCCGCGCTTGTAGCCCTTGGTGAAGGTCTTCTTCACCTCTGAGAGCTCTTCCTTGATGCGGCCCCACTGCATGTCCTCGGAGGCCAGAAGGTCCTCCAGCCCGGCACGCTCTTCCATCAGCTTGTCGCGTTCGTTGACAAGCTCCAGCTCCTCCAGCCGGCGCAAGCTGCGCAGCCGCATGTTGAGGATCGCCTCGGCCTGCACATCCGACAGCCCCTCGGACCGCCCGATGAACCGGCGCGGCACGGCAGAGGAGGTGCCGTCGTCGGCCAGCACGCCACGTTCCACGGCGTCGGGATCGTCGCGCAGTTCCAGCGCCGTGACGTCGATGCCCACCAGCGGAGAGCGGTAGTCGCGTTCGTCGGTGGCGCGCGGGATGGTGGCCTGGTGAGGGCGCGACCAGTCCTCGTACATCAGCGCGGCCTTGGGGTCGTCGTCGTAACGGATGATGTCGATCACCCGGTCGAGGTTCAGGAAGGCGATGATCAGGCCTTCGAGCACCTCCAGCCGGTTGTCGATCTTCGCCATCCGGTGCTTCGAGCGCCGGATCAGCACCTCGCGCCGGAAGTCGAGGAAGGCGCGCAGGCATTCCTTCATCGAACAGACCTTCGGCGTCACGCCGTCGATCAGCACGTTCATGTTCAGCGAGAATCGGATTTCCAGGTCCGAGTTCCGGAACAGCATGTTCATCAGCAGGTCCGGATCGACGTTCTTCGTCTTGGGCTCCAGCACCATGCGGATGTCGTCGGCGCTTTCGTCGCGCACGTCGGCCAGCACCGGGATCTTCTTGGTCTGGATCAGTTCGGCGATGCGCTCGACCAGCTTCGACTTCTGCACCTGGTAGGGGATTTCCGTCACCACCGCCTGCCACTGTCCGCGGCCCAGGTCCTCCACGTGCCAGCGCGCGCGCAGCCGGATGGAGCCGCGCCCGGTGCGGTAGGCGGTCGCGATGTTCTCGGCCGGTTCCACGATGACGCCGCCGGTCGGGAAGTCCGGCCCGGGCACGTATTGCATCAGCGTGTCGTCCACCGCGTTGGGCGACCGGATCAGGTGGAGGCAGGCGTTGATGAGTTCGCCGATGTTGTGCGGCGGGATGTTCGTCGCCATGCCGACCGCGATGCCGGACGACCCGTTGGCCAGCAGGTTCGGGTAGGAGGCGGGCAGGACCGAGGGTTCCTCGAGCCGGCCGTCGTAGTTCGGGCGGAAGTCGACGGAGTTCTCGTCGAGCCCTTCCAGCAGCGCCTCCGACATCACGGTCATGCGTGCCTCGGTGTAGCGCGAGGCGGCCGGGTTGTCGCCGTCGATGTTGCCGAAGTTGCCCTGACCGTCGACCAGCGGATAGCGGATCGTGAAGTCCTGGGCTAACCGCGCCATCGCGTCGTAGATCGCCGCGTCACCGTGCGGGTGGAAGTCCCCCATGGTGTCCCCCGAAATCTTTGCGGATTTCAGGAAGCCTCCGTTGGAACTAAGTCGCAGCCTGCGCATTGCATATAGGATACGACGATGGACTGGCTTCAGCCCATCCCGGGCATCCGGCAGCGCCCTGTGCATGATCGTGGATAGCGCATACGTCAGGTAGCGCTCCCCGATGGCACGGCGCAAAGGCTCCGCAAGGTTGCGGGCGTTCATGTTGGGGTCGAGGTCATCGTCGGACATAGATGTCGTGATACCGTTGCCTCGGCACCGCAGCAAGCGACAGTGTGGGAAATATTCTCCGAATGCACTTAGGGCATTTTGGGGAATCGGATAATCTCGAAGGTGGTCGTCGAGCTGCGGACGACCGGGTCGCGGGGGCGATACCTTCGGTACGAATATGGGGGGTTGGGCATGGCTAAAGTCATCCTGCTTACGTTTGGGGTTCTTGGTTGGGCGTGGTTCGAACTGTCCGGTGGCAGCGCATTCGTTGCGGGCCAGAACGGGGTACAGTGGGTCGCCACAGCGCATCCGGCACGCGAGCCTGTCGTGTCGACCTCGGGCGCAGAGCCGGAAGCCGTGTCCCGCGCCGATACGACCGAAATGCATGCCGTCGTGCAGCCCGCCGTTGCGGAGCCGCGTCCGTCGCAGGTCAAGACGGTCTACGTGTCCTCCGGCAACAATCTGGCGGTCGACAGCGAAAAGCTGGCCATGCTCGACGCGGCCTTCACCAGCGAAGAGGACGTTCAGCAGGATATCCAGCAGGTCGCCGCATCGGTCGACAACGTGGATGACGCTGTAGCCGCTGCAATTGCCGAGTATCGCACCGTCACCGGGTCTCGCGTGAACCTGCGTGCCGGACCCTCGACCAGCTTCGACGCCGTCACCCAACTGTTGGAAGGCGAAGAGGTCGAAGTGCTGGACGAGACGCCGGACGGCTGGGTCAAGCTGCGCGCCATGGACGGCAACGACATCGGCTGGATGGCCGGCAGCTTCCTGACCGCATCGAACTGATCGCCGGACGAACGACGCATCGCGTGCAACAACGCTCAGTCCTGATCACCGGATGCTCTTCGGGCATCGGATACGACGCCGCCCACGGGCTCAAGTCCCGTGGGTGGCGCGTTTTTGCGTCCTGCCGGCAAGAGGCCGACTGCGCCCGATTCCGCGCCGAAGGATTCGACAGCCCGCGAATCGACTACACCGAGCCGGACAGCATCGCGGCGGGCCTAACCGAGGTGCTGGAGGCCACCGGGGGCACGCTTGACGCGCTGTTCAACAACGGTGCCCACGCGATCCCCGGTGCGCTGGAGGATCTGCCGGTGGAAGGGCTGCGCGCGCTGTTCGAGGCCAATGTCTTTGGCTGGCACGACCTGAGCCGGAAGGCGATTCCGGTGATGCGGGCGCAGGGGCATGGGCGGATCGTCAATCACTCCTCTGTCCTGGGGCTGGTGGTGATGCCGTGGCGCGGCGCCTACAACGCGACGAAGCACGCGGTGGAGGGGCTGACCGACACGCTCAGGCTGGAGATGCGCGACACGCCGATCCGGGTCATCACGCTGAACACCGGGCCGGTGACGTCGAAGATCCGGGTGAACTCCATTCCGCATTTCGAGAAATGGGTGGACTGGGAAAACAGCCCGCGTGCGCCGCAGTACCGCGAGAAGCTGTTGAAACGGCTCTACGAATCGCGCGGCAAGGACATGTTCGAGCTGCCGCCCTCGGCCGTGACGGCCAAGCTGGTGCATGCGCTGGAAAGCCCGCGCCCGAAACCGCGGTATTACATCACCACGGCGACCCACCTGATGGGCACGGCGCGGCGGGTGCTGACGACCCGGGCGATGGATGCGCTTTGTGCGAGGGGCGGCTGACGTGACGCAGGCGGGACGGGTTCGCAAAGCCGCCTGTGCGCGCTAAGTCATCGTCAAACCTTCGCAGGCCGCTTGGGAGGCACCATGCGCGACGATCCCCTTTTCATCCTCATCGCCCTCGTCATGCTGGGCGTCGTAGGCATTTTGTTGTTTGGAATCGGCAGCTTCGCCAAGGGCGGGGCGTTCAGTCGGAAGTGGTCGAACAAGGCGATGCAGTGGCGGATCGGGGCGCAGTTCGCGGCGATTGTCCTGATCCTGCTGTTCGTCTACATCCGTCGCGGCGGATAAGACGGGGGAAGACATGGTTGTCCTGAGCAAGATCTACACGCGCACCGGTGACAAGGGCGAGACCGCGCTGGGCAATGGCGCGCGGGTGAAGAAATACGATCCCCGGGTCGAGGCCTATGGCACCGCGGACGAGCTGAACGCCTTTGTCGGCGTGGCACGGCAGGCGGCCACCGGCGACGTGGACGGCGCGCTGTCGCGCATCCAGAACGACCTCTTCGACCTGGGCGCCGACCTGTGCCGCCCGGACATCGAGAAGGACGCCGAGGCGGAGTATCCGCCGCTGCGGATGGTCGACGCGCAAGTGGTTCGTCTCGAACAGGAAATCGACGCGATGAACGCCTCGCTGGAGCCCCTGCGGAGCTTTGTCCTGCCGGGCGGATCGGCGCTTTCGGCGCATCTGCACGTGTGCCGGACGGTGGCCCGTCGGGCGGAACGGCTGTGCGTGGAGCTGGCCTCTGCCGAGGCGGTGAACCCGGCGGCGGTGAAGTATCTCAACCGCCTTTCGGACTGGTTCTTCGTCGCTGCCCGGATCGCCAACGACAACGGCACCGCCGACGTCTTGTGGGTTCCGGGAGCGAACCGCGGCTAGCGGCGAAAGGTCCGGGGGACCTTGCGGTTCCCGGAAGAACGAACCGCGGCTGGCGGCGGAAGGTCCGGCAGGGCCTTTTCCGGCATTAACCTTAATGGTGCGGGCGGTGGGATGAACGGCGCGCGCGCTGGGCGTCCGGACGCAGCATCTGGTATGCCCTCTGGCCCGGCATACCGCGCGTTATCCGGTTCTTCAGACAGCTTTCCACCCTGTAAGGGGTGAACCGGCCGATTGGACCCCTCGAACCGGCCGGTTGGTAACCTTTTGCCGTTTCGGGTGGGAAAAGGTGGTTAACGGGCGGACGTGACGCAGGTGCCCATGGCCCGGCGTTGCGCCTGCGATGCGTCCGGATGCCTCCGGCGGAGGTATTTTTGCCAAGATGAAGGCGGCGGGAGCGCGGCCCATGGTGCCGACTTTGCGGCGGGTCGTGGGTGGTGCGGACAATGGGCGCTGACTGTGGGGCGCGGGCGCCAGCCCGGTCGTTGTCTGTGCGGTGCATTCTTGGGATGCCTCCGGCGGAGGAATTTATGCCAAGATGAAGGCGGCGGGGGCTGTGGCCCAGGTGGCATGTGCGCCATGTGGCGGGCCGGGTGCGGCATGCGGCGGGCTGGCCGGGTGGTAGCTCGGTCGGGGCGGCTGGCGGTTCGGGGGCGCGGGGCCCCCAGGGCTCAGAGCGGGTCCGCTTCGAGCCAGACGCCGCCCTGCGGGCGCAGCGTCAGGATCATCACCGGGTCGGGTTCGCGCCCCCTGACCGGGGTGAAGCGGAAGTTGGCGATGAGCGTGGCGAGGATGATGACCGCCTCCTGCAGCGCGAAGCTGGCGCCGATGCAGATTCGCGGCCCGTCGCCGAACGGCAGGTAGGCGTAGCGGTCGGGCTTCTTCTCCCACCGGTCGGGGCGGAAGGCATGGGGGTCGTCGTAGAGCGCGTGGTGACGGTGCAGCGCGTAGATCGGCAGGATCACCGTGTCGCCCTTGCGGATCTCGCGCCCGCAGAGCGTGTCGTCCTCGCGCGCGGTGCGCGAGACCATGCCCGCGGGCGGGTAGAGCCGCAGCGCCTCGTCGATGACCTTGCGGATGAAGGGCAGGTTGGGCACGTCCTCGCCCTGTGCAACGCCGTCCGTCAGCACCGACTGCGCCTCGGCCCGGGCGCGGGCCTGCGCCTCCTGGTCGAAGGCCAGGAGGTAGAGCGACCACGACAGCGTCAGCGCCGTGGTCTCGTGCCCCGCGACGATGAAGGTCAGCAGGTTGTCGCGCAGTTCTGCCGTGGACATGGTGCGCCCGGTCTCCGGGTCGGCGCCGGCCTTCAGCAGGTCGAGCAGGTCCGGCACGGCGTTCGGGTCGCGGCTGGCCCGCGTCTCGATCGCGCGGTCGGCCATCTGCTTCATCTGGTTCACGCCGCCCGCAAAGAAGGCCCGCCCCGGGCGCGGCACCCAGTCGGGAAAGCCCAGGAGATCGAAGAGCGAGATCCGCCCGGCCTCCGCGATGTAGGCGTCGATGGCGGAATGCACGCCGTCGCGGTCGAAGGTGCTGTCGCCGGAGAAGGTCACGTCGGAGATTACGTCGAAGGTGACGCTGACCATCTCTTCGAGGAAGTCGACGGCTCGGGGGCCTGCGGCGCGGATGCGCTCGACCGAGCGGCCCGCCGCGGCGCTCATCACCGGGGCGAGGTTCATCACGTTGCGGTGACCGAAGACCGGCGCCGCGGTGCGCCTCTGCCAGCGCCAGTGCGCGCCCTCGGCGATGAAGAGGCTTTCGCCGATGGCCGGTTTCAGCAGGTTCTTGGTGACGAGGCTCTTGGGGTAGGCGTCGAGGTTTTCCAGGAGGACCCGGCGGATGGCGCCCGGCTCCATCACCATGTGCCAGCGCTTGCCGGTCTTGCCCGAAAGGATCGGCTGGCGGGTGGCGACCTCGGGGATGATGGACAGCACGTTGCGGCGCGATGCCTGGAGGCTGCCCCAGATGCCCAGCGGTCGTGTGACCAGCGGCACCTGCACGGGCAGGCGATGCGGCTTCAGTTCGGTCATGGTGCGCTCCCGGCCTCGCGGCCTGTGGTTTCCCTGCAAACATAGGCGGGATCGTGCCATTGACAAAGGCCTGCGAGATTGCACGTGAACCGGGGCTGCGCTACGGGAAAACCAAGTCAACGGGGGTACCTATGGTACGCATTCTTGCCATTCTGAGCCTGATGCTGGGCCTTGCCGCCTGCACGGATGCGACATCCGACCTGTCGCGCCCGGTCGAGCCGCTGGGCGATTTCAAGATGGGTCACGCGATCGTCGTGGCGCCGAACCTCAACATGGTGGGCATCTCGAAGGAGGCCAGCAGCGAGGAATGGGTGACGGCGGTCGACCGCGCGGTGGAGACGCGGTTCCGCCGCTACGACGGCGGCAAGTTCTATCACCTTGGCATCAGCCTCGAGGAATATTCGCTGGCGGTGCCGGTGCCGCTGGTGCCCAGCAAGTCCGGCCTGTCGCTGCGCGTGACGGTCTGGGACGATGCCGCGA
The DNA here is from genome assembly GCF_052825245.1 of Sagittula sp. Lineage (NCBI taxonomy): Bacteria > Pseudomonadati > Pseudomonadota > Alphaproteobacteria > Rhodobacterales > Roseobacteraceae > Sagittula > Sagittula sp. Next base: position 473 of record NZ_JBRBWD010000045.1, on the reverse strand, counting down.
AGGCCAAGATGAACGAGGAAACCCACGTTGTGCGCGTGGTCCAGGTGCTGCCCTCCTACGGCATGACGCGCGAGCAGCAGATCGCCTCGCTCGCGGAGGAAGCGGCGCTGTGGATCGAAAAGTGGCTGCGCGAGCGCATGGAGGAAGACGGCTGGTTCGCGACCGCCGGGTCCGCCACGGTCGCGAGCGCCGCGCCCGCACCGGCGGCCGCACCCGTCGCGCAGCCCGAAGGCTGATCGAACGGCTTGATTTTCCGGCTGCGACTCAATAAACGCCCCGCCATGTGAACCGGGCCAGATGTGTGGCCCCATGAACCATGAGGCGTCTGAGAGATGGCAAAGGAAAAGTTTTCGCGGTCGAAACCGCACTGCAACATCGGCACGATCGGTCACGTTGACCACGGCAAGACCACGCTGACCGCGGCGATCACGAAGTACTTCGGCGAATTCCGCGCCTACGACCAGATCGACGGC
>NZ_JBRBWD010000044.1:0-107783 GCF_052825245.1 Sagittula sp. | reverse complement strand
GAAGTGCACAGTGGCCTTTGGCTGCGCCTGGCTCGGCCTTGGCGCCGGCGTTGCGCTGGCGCAGGATGAGGAGCCGAAGCGCGGCGGCACGCTGGTCGTACACATGGCCAGCGAACAGCGCACGCTGAACCCGGCGCTGCGCGCCTCGACCGGGGTGTACGAAATCAGCGGCAAGATCATCGAGCCGCTGATCGACCGCAGCTATGACGGCTATGTGCCGGTGCTGGCGACGGAATGGTCCTCGACCGAGGATGGCAAGCAGATCACGGTGAAGCTGCGCGAAGGCGTCAACTGGCATGACGGCGAAGCGTTTCAATGCGATGACGTGGCCTTTACCGCGATGAACATGTGGAAGGAATTGCTGAACTATTCCTCCTCGCTTCAGGCCAACCTCGAGTCGGTCGACTGCCCCGATCCGCATACAGCGGTGTTCAACTATTCCAAACCCATGCCGCTGGAGCTGTTCGTCGCGGCGATGCCCGATCTGGGTCACCCGGTGCCCAAGCATCTTTTCGAGGGCACGGACATCCTCAAGAACGAGTTCAACACCGCGCCGGTCGGCACCGGCCCGTTCAAGTTCGTCGAATACGAGCGGGGACAATATGTCATGGCCGAGCGGAACGACGACTACTGGCGCGGCGAGGAATATCCCTATCTCGACCGGATCGTCTGGCGGTTCATCCGTGACAAGTCCGCGGCGGGCGCGGCGCTCGAAGCCGGTGAAATCCACGAATCCGGCTTTATCGGTATCTCGATGGCCGATGTGGAGCGGCTGTCGAACGATGATCGTTTCGACGTCGGTACCAAGGGCTATGAAAACAACGTCGCCCACTCCACCATCGAGTTCAATCACCGCAACCCGATCCTGGCCGACGTGAACGTCCGCCGGGCGATCTATCACGGCCTCGACATCGACTTTGCGATCGAGAACATCATGCGCGGCTTTGCCAAGCCGGGCCGGGGGCCGGTGCCGTCGACGGGCGGCGAGAATTACACCGACGACGTGCCGACCTATCCCTACGACGTGGAGAAGGCCAAGCAGATGCTGGACGAGGCCGGTTATCCCGTGAAAGAGGATGGCTTCCGCTTCAAGCTGCGCCATCGTCCGGCGCCGTGGGGGGAATACACGCAGCTCTGGGGTGAGTACTTTGCCCAGGCGATGAAGGAGCTGGATATCGACGTCGAGCTGCTGAACAACGACGCGCCCGGCTTCCTCAACGGCGTCTACCGTGACCACGACTTCGACACGGCGAATGGCTGGCACCAGTTCCGGTCCGACCCGGCCGTCTCGACCATGGTGTGGCTGCGTTCCGGTCTGCCCGAGGGCAGCCCCTGGACCAACCAGTTCGGCTGGAAGGATGAGACTGTCGATACGCTGATCGACGACGCGGCATCGGAACTGGACCCGGAAAAGCGGGCCGAGTTGTATCACGAGATCCAGCGCCGTGCGATGGAAGAGCTGCCGGTGATCTTTGCCATCGAGCATCCGTTCATCTCGGTCACGAACAAGAAGCTGCAGAACCACCACAACACGCCGCGCTGGAATTCCAGCAGCTGGTATGACCTCTGGATCAAAGAGTAACCATCCAGACCCGGGGCAGGGCCATCAGTGGCCCGCCCCAATTTGCCTCTGTTTCTCCGGTCATATCGAACCCGAACCGCGGCGCCCTGCGCGGCGGTGCTCAGGAAAGCTCTGCTATGTCCTTGCCAATCCCTCCGATCCTTTCTTACGCGCTGAGGCGTCTGATACAGGCCGTGCCGGTGATCATCCTGATCATGATCGGCACCTTTCTGCTATTGAAGCTTGCCCCCGGAGATACGGTCGATGCGCTGGTCGGTGACATGGGCGGGGCCGACGCCGCCTTCATCGAGCGTCTGAGGGCCGAGTACGGTCTGGACCAGCCGGTCTGGGTGCAGCTCTGGCGCTACATGGCCAAGCTCGCGAGTTTCGATTTCGGATGGTCCTTCGTTTATGAACAGCCCGTCTCGACCGTCCTGATGGACCGGCTTGGCGTGACTCTGCTGCTGATGGCCACGTCCTTGGGTGTCGCCTTCATCGTGGGTATCACTTTGGGCGCGATCGCCGCGCGACGCGCCTATTCTGCGACCGACAATCTGATCTCGACGCTCGGGCTGATCTTCTACGCGACCCCCAGCTTCTTCCTGTCGCTCATGATGATCCTGCTGTTCTCGGTCAAGCTTGGCTGGCTGCCGGTGGGCGGCATCAAGACGATCACCGGGTTCTACACCGGCTGGGATCATGTCGTGGACGTGGCGCGCCACCTCGTCATGCCGACCCTCGCACTGTCGCTCATCTACCTGTCCTTCTACCTGCGGCTGATGCGCGCCTCGGTCCTGGAAGTGGCCGATCTGGACTACGTGCGCACCGCAAAGGCCAAAGGCGCGGGCGAAACCCGGCTGATGGTCCACCACATCATGCGCAACGCGCTTCTTCCGGTGGTGACGCTGCTGGGCCTGCAATTCTCGACCGTTCTCGGCGGGTCGGTCGTCGTCGAGACGATCTTCTCGTTGCCGGGCCTCGGGCAGCTCGCGTACCAGTCGGTGATCCAGCGCGACATGAACACGCTGATGGGGATCATCTTCCTGTGTTCGATCATCGTGGTCGTGGTGAACTTTGCCACCGACCTTCTCTATGCCCGTCTCGATAGCAGGATCCAGTTGAAATGAGCCTTGCCGCAACCGAACTCCCGCCCCCCGAGCCGTCCCGCGCCGTGGTCCTCTGGCGCCGGTTCCGTCGCAACCGCGCCGCCTTGCTGGGTCTGATCCTCTTTGCTGTCGTCGTCGCCATGGCGCTGCTGGCCGGGGTGATCGAACCCGACGATCCTCTGGCCCGCGCCGGTGCGCCGCTGACCCCGCCCTTCGTGGATGCGGCGGTGCCCCTCGGCACCGACCAGCTTGGCCGCGACATCCTGGCCATGCTGTTCTACGGCGCACGCATCTCGCTTCTGGTCGGCGTCGTGGCGACGCTGATCTCCATTGCCATCGGCATCCTGATCGGCGCCCTGTCGGGCTACTTCGGTGGCTGGGTCGATGACGTTCTGATGCGGATCACCGAGGCGTTCCAGACGGTCCCCAGCTTCGTGCTGCTGCTGACGCTGGTGGCGATCCTGGGTTCAAAGATCGAATGGATCGCGCTGGCCATCGGCATCGTGAGCTGGACCGCTCCCGCACGCATGGTCCGGGCCGAGTTCATGGCCCTGCGCGACCGGGAGTTCGTCGATGCGGCGCGCAATCTGGGCGTCTCGCACACGGCGATGATCTTCAAGGAGATCATGCCGAACGCGATCCCGCCCATCGTGGTCTACGCCTCTGTGGTCATGGCGCTGTCGATCCTCCTGGAAAGTGCCTTGGCCTTCCTCGCGCTCGGCGATCCCAACTACGCAAGCTGGGGCAACATGATCGGGCAGGGGCGGGCGGTTCTGCGCAGCGCCTGGTACTGCGCGGCCATCCCCGGCATCGCCATCATCCTGACCGTCTTGTCCTTCTCTCTGCTGGGCGAGGGGCTCAACGACGCACTGAACCCGAGGCAGAAGAAATGACGGACTCCGTACCCGCCCTGAAGATCGAGGATCTGCGCATCGCCCTGCCCAAAGGCTCCGACCGGCCCTATGCGCTCGACGGGCTGAGCCTCGAGGTGAAGCGGGGAGAGGTGGTCTGCCTGGTCGGCGAAAGCGGCTCTGGCAAGTCGCTCACAGCGGGCGCGATCATGCGTCTGCTGCCCGAACCGCACGTCCATGTCGCCGGCGGTGCGATCTCGGTCCAGGGGCAGGACATGCTGTCCAAAACCGAGGCCGAGATGCGCAAGATCCGCGGAGATCTGGTGTCCATGATCTTCCAGGAGCCCATGACAGCGCTCAATCCGCAGAAGACCGTGGGCTGGCAGATGGACGAGGTCCTGCGCCTGCACACGGACCTGTCGCGCAAGGCGCGGCGGGCGCGCGTGCTCGAACTGCTGGGGCGGGTGCATATCCCCGACCCGGAGTCGGCCTACAGTGCCTATCCGCATCAGGTGTCCGGCGGCCAGCGCCAGCGCGTGATGATCGCCATGGCGCTCTCGCTTTCACCGGGCCTCATCATCGCGGACGAACCGACCACCGCGCTGGACGTGACCACGCAGTTGCAGATCCTGAAACTGATCCGCGAATTGCAGGACGAAGAGGGCGCCGGCGTCCTTTTTATCACGCACGATTTCGGTGTGGTGGCCCAGATCGCCGATCATGTGGTTGTCCTTCAACAGGGCGAGATGGTCGAGTCCGGCCCGGCCAGCCAGGTGCTGAATGCGCCGAGCCATCCCTATACCAAAGCCCTGATCGGCTCGGTCCCGGCGCTGATCCCGCCGCCGCCGAAATCCTTCGAGGGTGCGCCGGTGGTGCTGAAGGGAACGCACCTGAAAAAGACCTTTGCCGCGCGCGGCGGGTTCTTCAGCGGCAAGCGCCGCTCGGTGACGGCTGTCAACGACCTGACCTTCGAGTTGCGCAAGGGCGAAACCCTTGGCGTGGTGGGGGAAAGCGGGTCGGGCAAAACGACGGTCTCGCGCATCGTGACCCGCCTGCTCGAGGCGGACTCCGGCGCCGTCGAACTGGACGGCACCGATCTGCTGGCCTGCACCCCGCGCGAGATGCGGGCGATGCGCAAGCACGTGCAGATGGTTTTCCAGGACCCCATGGCCTCGCTCAACCCGCGCAAGCGTGTGGTCGACCTGATCGCGCAGGGTCCCATCGTGCACGGCGCCGATCCCGCCAAAGCCCGCGCCGAGGCACGCGACCTGCTGGAACTGGTGGAGTTGTCGCCCGCCGCGGCCACGCGCTTTCCGCACGAGTTTTCGGGCGGGCAGCGGCAGCGCATCGGCATTGCCCGCGCCCTCGCGCTGCGCCCGAAGGTGATCGTCGCGGACGAGCCGGTTTCGGCGCTGGACGTCAGCGTGCAGGCGCAGGTGCTGCGCCTGCTGGCCGATCTGCGCGACCAGATGGATCTGTCTCTGCTGTTCGTCACGCATGACCTGCGGGTGGCGGCACAGCTCTGCGACCGGATCATCGTCATGCAGCGCGGCGAGATCGTCGAAGCGGGCGAGACCGCCGCCGTCTTCGCCGATCCGCAGCACGAATATACGCGCAACCTTCTGTCTTCCATTCCGGGGCGGGACTGGACGCCGCCCCGCATCGAAACAAACGCCGCCTGAGGTAACTTGTATGACTGTCGAGATCACAGACATTCGAAAATCGCTGATCGGGGAAGGCACTCCGATCCCCGGGCCCTTCGGTCCGCGGGGTCTGATCTACGCCGACTACGTCGCGTCCGGGCGTTCGCTCACCTTCATCGAGGATGCGATCCGGACCCATGTAATGCCGTTCTACGGCAACACCCACACCGAAACGTCCTTTACCGGGCGCCGCACCACCCAGCTGCGCGAGATGGCCCGCGCCGCAGTGCGCCGCGCGGTGGAGGCCGATGATGGTCACGCGGTGATCTTCACCGGGTCGGGCGCGACGGCGGCGGCGGACAAGCTGGTGCGCGCCTTGTTGCTGCGCGGACTAGACAAGCGGTCAGTCGTCTTTGTCGGCCCCTACGAGCACCATTCCAACGATCTGCCGTGGCGCGAATCCGGGGCCAGCATCGAGCGTATCCCGTTGAACACGGACGGCGCGATTTGCCTGGAAACGCTGGAAGCGCGGCTCGCGGCCTACCCGGACGCCCCCCTGAAGATCGGAGCCTTCGCCGCGGCTTCGAACGTCACCGGCGTGGTCAGCGACCTGCGCGGCATCGCGCGGCTGATGCATGCGCAGGGCGGCTGGTGCGTGGCCGATTTCGCCGCCGCCGGTCCCTACATGCAGATTTCGCTGGCCGAAAGCGCCCCCGGTGCGGCGGACCGGATCGACGCGGCCTTTGTGTCCCCGCACAAGTATGCGGGCGGGCCCGGCGCCTCGGGATTGCTGATTGCGGACCGGACCTTTCTCGACACCGGACGGCCGACAGTGACAGGCGGCGGGACCGTGTCCTACGTTACCGAAAACCACCATGAATACGTCACGAACCCCGAACGGCGCGAAGAAGGCGGGACACCCGCGATTATCGAGAACATACGCGCGGGCATGGTTCTTGCGCTCAAGCGCACGGTCGGCGAGGACAAGGTCGAGGAACGCGAACTGGCCATGACAGAGCGGATGGAATGCGCCCTGCGCGCCATTCCGGGGTTGGAACTGCTGGGGCCTGTCGGCGCTGCACGGGTGGGGATCTTCTCCTTCAACCTGCGGGTCGGCGGGCGGATGCTGCATCACAACTACGTCGTCGCCTTGCTTAACGATCTGTTCGGCATCCAGGCGCGCGGCGGGTGTTCCTGTGCGGGGCCTTATGGCCACCATCTCCTGGGCATCGACCGCGAGACCACGGAACGCCACGAACGCGAAGTGCAGCTTGGCTATTCCGCCTTCCGCCCCGGCTGGGCCCGGCTGGGGGTGAACTGGTTCTTCGAAGAGGCGGACGTGGATCGCATCGCGCGGGCGGTTGAATTCGTGGCGCGGCACGGGCTGGCGCTGCTGCCACTGTACAGGCTGGACCTGAAGGATGGTGTCTGGCGCGCCCGTGCCGGCGTTGCCGATACGCCGCCCGCACGGTTTTCGGACCTGTGGGACGGCGATGCGGCCCCGACCGGCGAGGCCCCCGATTTCGAGGTCGCGATGGCAGAGGCCAAGGCGCTCCTGTCAAAGGTTCCCACCGATCCGGAGCAGCTTCAGATGACAGCGGAACAAGAGGAGCTGCGCTGGTTCTGGTTGCCGCATGAGGTTGCGCGCCCGGTCGAGATGGAGCAGGCATGATGCGCGACGACGCCGCTTCGCATCGACATCCAACGGTGCAGTTTCCGCCCTCTCTCTGGGCGCAGACGGCGCCGCCTCGGGACGTCGCTCCTGCCGCGACCGGGACGATCGAGACCGACATCGCCATCATCGGTGCCGGGTTCACCGGCCTGTCGGCCGCCATCGAGGCGGCGCGGCGCGGTCACTCCGTCACCGTGCTAGAGGCGCAAGCCGTGGGTTGGGGTGCCTCGGGGCGCAACAACGGGCAGGTGATCCCGGTCCTGACGGCGGCAGAGCCGGACGCCTGGGTCGCACGATACGGCGATGCCGGGAAACGCGTGGTCGATCTGATCGGCAATTCTGCCGATACCCTGTTTGATCTCGTCCGAGAGTTCGGGATCGACGCCGAAGCAGAACAGACCGGGTGGTTCCAGCCGGCGCACAGCCCGGGTCGTGTGGCGCTGTCACGTAAGCGGGTCGAGGCCTGGCAACGCTACGGCTTTCCCGCGCAGCTGATGTCTGCAGAAGACTCCGCCGGGATGCTGGGGAGCGATTTCTGGTATGGCGGCATGTTCAATCCCACGGGCGGACACATCAATCCGCTGGCACTTGCGCGCGGCATGGCCCGCGCCGCCGAAGGCCTGGGCGTGACCATCCACGAGACCAGCCCGGTCGACAGTTACCGGCGCGAGGGCGCGGCCTGGGTGCTGCGCACCGACCGTGCGACGGTCAAGGCGCGGGCGATGATCCTGGCCACGAATGCCTACACCGGCGAGGTGAAACCGCGCCTTGCCCCGCGTATCGCGCGCTCGCTCATTCCGGTGCTGAGCTGGCAGATGTCCACCGAGCCGCTGGGAGACAACCTGCGCGGCCGTATTCTGCCGGGGCGGCAGGCCGTGTCCGACACGCGTGGCGATCTGCGGTTCTTCCGCTACGACGCGCGCAACCGGCTCATCACCGGCGGCGCGGTGATCGGACCGCACGACGTGGCGGGCCGGGTGCAGCGCAAGGCCGCGCGCAGCCTGGCCGAGGCCTTCCCCGAGCTGGGCACTCCGACAATGACCCACGTCTGGTCGGGCTACATCGGCATGAACTGGGACCGCTTCCCTCGCGTGCACCAGATCGGACCGGACGGCTGGGCCTGGGCCGCCTGCAACGGGCGGGGTGTCGCCTTCGGCACCGCCATGGGCCGAGAGCTGGCCCGCGCCGTAACCGGTACCGATCCGCGCGAACTGGCGCTTCCGGCGACCGATCCGCAACCCTTTCCGATACAGGGCGTGTTGCGTCACATCGCGCCGGCCTACCTTGCCTGGCTCAAGCGCAAGGATCTGAGCGAACCGAAATCATAGGACCAGAGGCAATGACTGACACAACCGACACATCCACCGCTCCGGACAGCACCTCGGCGACGGGCGTTCACGACATTCCGATCCTCCTGCGTCGACGGATCGAGGCGATGATCCTGAAGCACGTGCTGGACGTCATCACCGAACGCTCGGGCCGCAAGGAGGCCGAGGCGGTGATCGGAGAGACATGCTCGCGCTCCGCCATCGAGCAGGGCAAGCAACTGGCCGAGCAACTGGGCCACGCCCCCGACCTGACGGATTTCGCCGCGATCCAGCCGAACTGGACGCGCGAAGACGCGCTGCGGATCGACACGCTGGAAGCCACCGAGGAAAAGCTCGACTTCAACGTCACGCGCTGCCGCTATTCCGAGATGTACAAGGAAATGGGTCTCGGCGACATCGGCCACCTGCTGTCCTGCAACCGGGACGGCGATTTCTGCATCGGCTACAACCCGCAGATCGAACTGACCCGCACCCAGACCATCATGAAGGGCGCAAGCCACTGCGATTTCCGTTTCCGCATGAAGAAAGAGGACAGCTGAACCATGGCCATCGAGAACTGGGTCGGCAAGGAACTGGAAACCCTCACCGCCTTTCGCCGTGACCTGCACCAGAACCCCGAACTGCTCTACGACACCGTCCGCACCGCCGCCACCGTCGCCGAGGCCCTGCGCGCCGCCGGTGTCGACGAGGTGGTCGAAGGCATCGGTCGTACGGGCGTCGTGGGGGTGATCCACGGCCAGAGCAACAAGAGTGGCCGCATGATCGGGCTGCGCGCCGACATGGATGCGCTGCCGATCAACGAGGCCACAGGCAAGCCATGGGCTTCGAAGGTGCCCGGCAAGATGCACGCCTGCGGCCATGACGGCCATACCACGATGCTCTTGGGCGCGGCGAAACACCTGGCCCAAAGCCGCGCCTTCGACGGCACGGTGATCGTGATCTTCCAGCCGGCCGAGGAAGGCGGGGCAGGCGCCAGGGCAATGATCGAAGACGGTCTGTTCACCCGCTGGCCATGCAACGAGGTCTACGGGATGCACAACCGGCCAGGAATGCCGGTGGGCGAATTCACGATTGCGCCCGGCCCGATCATGGGCTCGGTCGACGAGGTCCGCATCACCATCGAAGGGCGCGGCGGTCACGCTGCCAAGCCGAACGAGACCATCGACCCTCTGCCGGTCGCGGCAACGATCATCCAGTCGGTGCAGACCATCGCCTCGCGCACAATCGACCCGATGGACAACGCCGTGGTGTCCCTGTGCACCATGCAGGCCGGAAACGCCTTCAACGTCATCCCGCAGACGGCAGAAATCACCGGCACGGTGCGCGCCTTGCGCGAGGAGGTCCGCGATCAGGTCGAGGCCCGGCTGAAGAGCTTGGTCGAGAATATCGCGTCGGGTTTCGGTGCGACCGGAAAGGTCGACTATATCCGCCACTACCCCGTGACAGTGAACCATGAGCGCGAAACGGACCTGGCCGCACAGGCAGCGCAGGAAGTGGCTGGTGTGGACCGCGTCGATCTCGAAATGGCGCCGGTGTTGGGCGGCGAGGATTTCTCTTTCATGCTGAACGAGGTTCCCGGTGCGATGATCAACATTGGCAACGGTCCCTCGGCGGGACTGCATCATCCGGAATACGATTTCGACGATGACGTGATCGGCTGGGGATGCTCGTACTGGACGACGCTGGTGCGTCAGCGTCTCCCGGCGGCTTGACGGCAGACGGGCTCGCAGTTGGGAAATCCAATTGCAGGCTACGCATGGGAGTTTCGCTGCATGCGCTTGGCCACGACATGAGACAAGACCCTGCGAGCCGGTGACATACTGACCGGTGACCCGACTCAGGATTGCCGGAAGCCGGATTTTTCCGGCTGGTTCACGATGCCGGGCGTTTTATCTGCGCGGCATCGAAGCCTCGGCCGGTCCGCATGAGGAACCTGCCGGGGCCAAATCTATCAAGCTCTTAACGGACGTTCCCGGATCGCCAACTACGATGGCCCCCAGCTCCAAGCCAGCTGCGAAGAGGGTCGCGTTCCTATGCGGCTCGAAGGCGGCAAAGCCGTCAACCGTGGGACCAATGACGCGGTCCGCGCGGTAGCGGGCCGTTCCGTTTAGGTGTTGACGGCGGAGAGGTGCAGGACAGGCAGGATTTCCGCGGCCAGAAGCAGGGCGAGGGGGGCGCGGTTAAACGATGCGCGCTTGGGGCGCGTTAAATTGCGCCTCCCAGAATAATCGATTATTCGTAGATTGATGAACTTTTGATGTTTACATGGGTTATCCTGACCTCATATGACTTCCGCTCAGGAGGACAGCCCATGGCCCATCCCGCAAACCAACCGTATCCTGCCGCCAAGCAGACGATTGCCGCCCGGATCGAGGCGCGGGTGCGTCAGGACATCCTGCACGGTCGGCTTGCACCCGGAGAAAAGCTGAATCTCGACCGTCTGCGCGATCAGCATGGCGTCGGGCTGTCGCCGCTGCGCGAGGCGATGAATCGGCTGGTCGCCACCGGACTGGTCGAGGCAGAGGCCATGAAGGGCTACACGGTTACCCCGATCTCCGTGGCGAATCTGGACGAGGTCGCCGCGCTGAGGATCGAGCTGGAGCCCTATGCCCTGCGCCGCGCCATCGCCAATGGCGGGCTGGAATGGGAAGGCGAGGTCATGGGCGCGCTGCACCGGCTCAACCGCACGCTGCGCGTGCCGGGGGATGCGGCGAGCCTTACGGCTTGGGAAGCCGCCAACAACGCTTTTCACGAGGCGCTGATCGCCCGCTGCGACATGCCGCTGCTGATGAAGATGTATCACCAGCTTGTCGCGCTGAACGACCGTTACCGGCTGATCTACCTCAAGGCCACGGCGATCCAGCGCGAAGTCATAGACGAGCACACCGCTATCGCACAGGCCGCTGTGGAGCGCCGCGCGGATGAAGCCTGCGCGCTGCTCACAGGACATATCACCCGCTCTACCGACAACCTGCGCCGGCTGATCGTGGCCTCCTTGCCGGAGACCCCGCAATGAATGCGCTGAACGGCATCGGCCTTGGGCACTTCACGTTTCTCGACCTTTCGCCGGTCGATCTGGTGCGGCTGGCGCGGCAGGCGGGCTTCGGCTTTGTAGGCCTTCGGTTCCACCCTGTTGCCACCGGACAATTGAACTGGCTGCCCGACGCGGCGGGCCTGCGCGAGCTGGCCCGCGTCATGGAAGGCGAAGGGATCGGCCTTTACGACATCGAAACCGTAGTGATCGACGCGGGGTTCGACGCCGAGGCGCTGATCCCCGCGCTGGATGCGGCGGCGCAACTGGGTGGGCAGCGAGTCAACACCTGCGCCGATGTCTTCCCCGCACTGGCAGAACGATTTGCGCGTGTCTGCGCGCTGGCGGGGGAACGCGGCCTGTCGGTGGACATCGAGTGCATGAAGTGGCGCGGCGTGAACCGACCCGGCGCCTGTCTCGGCCTGATCAAGGCAAGCGGGGCCACCAACGCCGGTTATCTCGTGGACACGTTGCACCATGCGCGCTGCGGCGGCACGACCGACGATCTGCGGCAGATCGCGCCCCGCCTGCTGCGCTCTGTCCAGATCTGCGACGCGCCCTTGCCCGTGCCCGAAACCACCGACGCGCTGCTGGCCGAGGCCCGTGGCGGGCGGCTGCTGCCCGGCGAGGGTGCGCTGCCTCTGGCAGAGTCCCTGCGCGCGCTGCCAGACGACGCGGTGATCTCGGTCGAGCTGCCCAATGCCTCAGACGAACGCGATCCGCTGACCCGCGCCCGTGCCATCCACGCCGCCACGACGGCCCTTCTGAAAGAACTGTGAAATGCCTGACATCCTGATCCTCAACGGCCCGAACCTGAACCTGCTGGGCAAACGCCAGCCCGAGATCTACGGGCGCGAGACGCTCGATGACGTGGCGCGCCTGTGCCAAGAGGCCTGCGCCGAGGGCTTCAACACCCGGCTGGAACAGTCCAACCACGAAGGCGACATCATCGACTGGATTCACCAAGCCCGCGAGACGACCTGCGGCATCGTGATCAATCCCGGCGCCTTCACTCATACGTCGATTGCCATTCTCGACGCGCTCAACACCTATGAGCCGCCGGTGATCGAGGTCCACATCAGCCAGGTCCACAAGCGCGAGGCCTTCCGCCATCATTCCTATGTGTCGCACCGGGCCGACGGTGTGATCGCGGGCCTTGGCCTGGAAGGCTACGTCGCCGGCATCCGCCGCATCTGCCAGCTTGCAGGAACCCGCTGAGATGAACACCAAGATTGCCGTTGTCGGCGCGGGCTTGATCGGCCGACGCCATGCCGCAGCGGTGCGGGCGGCAGAAAACGTCGAGCTCGCCTGCATCGTTGATCCGGCCCCTGATGCGCAGGCCTATGCCGCCAGTCTCGGCGTGCCCTGTTTGCCCGATCTTGGGTCGCTTTTTGCCTCGGAGAGCGCGGAGGGTGTCATTCTCTCTACACCCAACACCATGCATGCGGACGGTGCGCTGGCCTGCATCTCCGCGGGCTTGCCTGTTCTTATCGAGAAGCCCCTGACCACCGACCTCGCCTCCGCCCGCGTTGTGGTAGAGACCGCTGAGAACGCCGGAGTCGCCATTGCCACCGGCCATCACCGTCGCCACAACCCCCTGATCGCGCGGGCGAAGGCGCTGGTGGACGACGGAGTGCTGGGACAGATCGCCAGCGTCCATGGCACTACCTGGTTCATGAAGCCTGAAGAGTATTTCGAGGTCGACTGGCGGCGGCGCAAGGGGGCAGGGCCGGTCTACCTCAATCTCATCCATGACATCGACCTGCTGCAACATTTCTGCGGTCCGGTCGCTTCGGTCCATGCGGCGGAGTCGAATGTGATCCGCAGGAACGAAGTCGAGGAGACTGCCGTGATCCTGCTGCGCTTTGCCAGCGGACTTCTCGGAACAGTCAATGTCTGTGACAGCGCCGTTGCGCCGTGGAGCTGGGAGCTGACCGCCCGCGAGAACCCTGCCTATCCAGCAACTGCCGAGGATTGTTACTGGATCGGCGGCACCGAAGGCTCGCTCTCGCTGCCGAACCTGACGCTCTGGCAGAACCCGGGCAAGCGCTCGTGGTGGGAGCCCATCTCCGGTTCTAAGTTGCTCTTCGACTTTTCTGACCCGTTGATCCTTCAGGCCGAGCAATTCGGCCGCGTGATCCGGGGCGAAGAAGCGCCCCTCGTTTCTGGCCGCGACGGGTTCGCCGCATTGGCGGTGATCGAGGCGGTAAAGCTGTCCGCCGCAACCGGCCAAACTGTGGAGGTAGACCGATGACCATTCTTTCCGGCGTATCTGAGGTCACGCCAGCCGTGCAGGACGTCATGGCCCGGACCACCGATCCGCGCCTGCGCGAGATCATGACCTCGCTGATCACCCATCTGCACGGTTTCATCCGTGACGTCCGGCTGACCGAGGCCGAGTTCCAGCAGGCGACGAAGATCCTCAACACCATGGGGCAGCAGTCGAACGACAAGCACAACGAGTTCGTTCTGATGGCGGGGTCGCTCGGGGTGTCTTCGCTGGTCTGCCTGCTCAACAACGGCGACAATGGCACCACCGAAACGACGCAATCGCTGCTGGGGCCGTTCTGGCGGCTGAACCATCCGCTGACCGAAAACGGCGGCTCGATCCTCCGGTCGGAGACGCCGGGGCCGCGTCTGGACGGTTGCTTCCGCTTTGTCGACAAGGAGGGCCAGCCAATCAAAGGGCTTGAGGTGGACATCTGGCACGCCTCGCCCGTGGGGCTCTACGAGAACCAGGACGACAGCCAGGCAGAGTACAACTTGCGCGGCAAGTTCCTGACCGGCGCGGACGGCGTGGTGCGGTTTCGCTCGGTTCGGCCCGTGGGCTACCCGATCCCGACCACCACCACCGTGGGCCGGCTGCTGGAGGCGCAGAACCGTCACCCGTACCGTCCGGCGCATGTGCATGTGCTGGCGCATAAGCCGGGGCTGAAGACGTTGATCTCGCAGATTTACGTCGATGACACCGACTACCTGCACACGGATGTGCAGTTCGGCGTGACCCGTGCGCTGGTGGGCGAGCTGACCGCCCATGACGAACATCATCCCGTCGACGGCGACGTGGGCCAGTGGTTCAGTCTCGATCATACGCTGGTGCTGGAGCCCGGCGAATCCAAGCTTCCCATTCCTCCGATCAAGTGAGTTCCCATGCTGAGTGACACCGAACGCCAGGCCGCTGCCGATGCGATCCTGAAGGCAGAGCAGACCCGCGAAGTCTGCGTGCAGCCTTCGACACAATGGCCCGGCATGACGCTGGAGGACGCCTACGATGTGCAGCGCCGCTGGGCCGAAGCGCGGATTGCCGCCGGGGCGAAGATCGTCGGTCGCAAGATCGGCCTGACCTCCCGCGCGATGCAGCAGGCGTCCAAGATGACGGAACCGGACTACGGTGTGATCCTAGATGACGCGCTCTATCGGGACGGGGCGCGGATCAGCGCGGGGACCTTCATCAAGCCGCGGCTCGAGGTCGAGCTGGCCTTTGTCATGGGTGCGGACCTGGAAGGCGCGGGGTGCCAGGTGCACGATGTGCTGCGTGCCACGGAATACGTGACCCCGGCGCTGGAGATCATCGACTACCGCACGGAGGTGCCGCGCCAGATCGTCGACACTATCGCCGACAATGCCGCCTATGGCGCGATCGTGCTGGGCGGACGCCCCGTGCGGCCCTTCGACGTCGATCTGCGCTGGCTCGGCGCGACCCTCTCGCAGAACGGCAACATCGAGGAAACCGGCCTGTCGGCGGGGGTCATGGGGCATCCGGCCGCGGGGCTGGCATGGCTGGTGAGCAAGCTCGCGCCGCTCGGCAGCGGTCTGAAGAAGGGCGACATCGTGCTGGGCGGGTCCTTCACCCGGCCCGTGGACATCCGCTCCGGCGATGTGATCTTTGCCGATTACGGGCCTCTGGGCGCGATCGGAGTGTCCTTCGAATGATGCCGGCCAACAGCTTCAAATCCCGGCTGAAGGCTGGGGAGGTGCAGATCGGCCTTTGGTCTTCTCTGGCCGATCCCACGGTGTCCGAGATCCTCGCCGGGTGCGGGTATGACTGGATGATGCTCGATCTCGAGCATTCGACGGCCAGCCCGGCGGATGCGCTGGCCTGGCTGCGGACGCTGGCGGCTTACCCCGTCAGCCCAGTGGTACGCCCTGGCTGGAACAACCCGGTGGAGATCAAGAAACTCCTGGACGCGGGCGCGCAGACCCTTCTGATCCCCTATGTCCAGAATGCCGAGGAAGCGCGGCAGGCCGTGGCTGCAATCACCTATCCGCCCGAAGGCATTCGCGGCGTGTCCGGCATCACCCGAGCGACGCGGTTCGGCGCGGTACAGGGCTACGCCCAACGGGCCAACGAAGAGCTGTGCCTTCTGGTGCAGGTGGAAACCCGTACGGCGCTGGACAATCTCGAAGAGATCGCCACCACGCCCGGTGTCGACGGCGTTTTCCTCGGACCGGCAGACATCGCCGCCAGCTTTGGCCATGTGGGCCAGCCCTCGCATCCGGAGGTCAAGGCCGCCATCCTCGACGCCATGGCCCGGCTCAAGGTGCTCGGTGTGCCTTCTGGCATCCTGTCGCTGGATCAGGCTTTTCTGCAGGAGGCCAGGGGCGCGGGCGCGGCCTTTGTCGCCGTCGACGTGGACAGCGGCATGCTGCGGCGCGCGGCCTGCGCCCGCCGAGCGGAATGGGCATGACCTCTCTGCGCATCGCTTTCAATCTGAACAACCGCGCCGTGGTGCAACTGCACGACGGCGTCTTTACCGGCCCTGCCGCAGAGGTGGCGCGTCATATCGCCGAGGCGCTTGGCGACGTGACCCTGAAGGGATACCCCGACGCGCGCAGCATCTTGCAAGACATCGGCAGCGGCTGGGACATGGCCTTCCTCGCTGCCGATCCGAAACGTGCCCACTTGATGCGTTTCAGCACACCATACCTGCAGGTCCGTGCAACCCTGCTCCTCCGCGCAGACAATCCCGCAAGAACCTTTGCGGAGTTCGTTGCGACGGGGCAATCGATCCTTTCGGTGGCGGGTGCAGCCTACCACGGGAATCTTACGCGCCTCGTTCCCGAAAGCTGCCTGATCGCCGCAGAAAGCGCCGCAGACGCGAGACAACGCTTTGCCGATGGCGACGCTCCGGCACTCGCGGGGCTGCGCGCAACTTTTGCCGACAGACCTTTCCCGGAAACCCGGATGCTCCAGGACGATTTCGCCATAATCTCTCAGGCGGTGGCGCTCGCCCCGGAAGCGGCCCCCCTGTTGGACACTGTCGAGATCGCCATTCACAAGGCGCGCTTGTCCTGAGACCTGCCGTAAAGTGCACTATCCCGAATGCTCTTGGGACCCAACGTCACCTTGAGAAGATCCGCGCCACCACGGCGTGAAAAGCTTGATCAAAACCGCGTCCTTGCCATCACACTCCGCTTAGGGTCACCAAATGCTGCGGCGGGGGACATGGGGACCTGAACACTCGGCCGTGCGGAGCGTATTGCTGGCCGTCGGCGACTGCGAGCAGCATTGGTCAGCTTGCGAAAGTCCGCAGTACTGACAGACAGGGTTTTCTCCGTGCGTGTTCGAAGCGCCGCTTGATGCACGCAAGATGGACCCGAGCTCTGGCGCAGTATTGCGCTAGTCGCCTTCGAAGCCGAAGGTGCGGCCATGGCAACAGAAACAGACTTCTCCTTTGCTGCGCTGACCGGTCCGGCGAGACGGCACATCCGGGTGTTTCAGGTCCACCAGTTTCTTGATCGTTTTGCGATGGGTCTGACGGTTGCCGTCGTTGCACTGGCGTTGTCCGATCGGGGCATGGACCTCTTCCAGATCTCGCTCCTGTTTGGCGTCTACTCACTGACGACCATGGCGATGGAACTTCCGTTCGGCGGACTGGCCGACAACGTTGGACGCAAGCCGGTCTTCCTGGCCGCAGTCGTCGCCAGCCTGGTCTCTCTGGCACTCTTTCTCTCGACGCGCGATTTCTACGTTCTCGCGCTCTCATTTGCCTTCATCGGTTTCGGGCGAGCCCTGCGGTCGGGCACGCTCGACGCATGGTTCGTTGAGACCTTCCGAGCCGCTGCGCCGAACGTGGACGTTCAGCCCGCTCTCGCAAAAGCGCAGTGGGCGAATGCCATGGGCCTGGCGGTGGGAGCTGTCTTGGGGGGCGTGCTGCCCGATCTCTTTGGGCCGGTGGCAGAGAGTCTGGGTTTCAGCGTTTACGACGTCTCTTACGCCGCGAGCTTTGCCGTGATGCTTGGGGTGTTCACCTACACCTTGCTTGTCATCATGGAGGATCCGCGCCCGTTGAACCCTCAAGCCCTGAAACAGGGGTTTGCAACTGTACCGCAGGTGATCGGGGACGCAGGTCGTCTTGCCCTCAGACATCCGGCGTTGTCGGTGCTGTTGGCGGCTCTGGCGTTTTTCCTGATGGCGACCAACCCGGTCGAAGTGATCTGGCCGACCCATGCAAAACCGATGCTGGAGGAAGGTTATGCGAACACGGTCATCGGTGTCCTGACCGCCACCTATTTCTTTTCAATCGCATTCGGCGCGTCTCTGTCTCCGTACATCAGTCGGATTTTCAGACGACGGCACGCGATCACCCTTGCCGCGGCTTTCGCCTGCATGGCGGGCGTTCAGGTCGCGTTTGCCCTTCAGGACGGCATCGCGGGCTTTGCGACGGTTTTCATCCTGTATTCGGTTCTCCTTGGCGTATCCGAGACGCCCGCCAGCAGTATTCTTCATCGATGCGTAGAAGACCGCCAGCGATCCACGATGCTGTCTCTGAGGTCGCTGATACAGCAACTCGGAGCAGCTCTGGGTCTGGTCTTGGTGGGAGCGGTCGCCGAGGCCTACTCCACACCTGCGGCCTGGATCGTCGGCGCCGCGTTTCTTGTCGTTGCCGTGATCCTGCTCGGCATCCTCGCCAAACGGCTCGCCGCAGAGATTGAATAGCGATCATTTGAGCGACATGCATCGTCGGTAAGAAGTGGGCTTGCAGCGGACTCGCGGCGGTGCTGCAAGGGCAGGTGGAAGGTCACAGCGATCTCCGCATTGATCTGACCGAGGAAGTGCTTGGCTCCGTTGGGCAGCACTTCGGCGATGGAGGCCGCGTTTTGGCCGCGCTGCGCCGGCAGGTGGCGGGATGTGCAGCGCGCTCGGACTGGGACTGGCCGGTGACAGAGGCGATGAAGATGCCCTATCCGCTATAGGGCATGGGAGAAATGGAGGCGCGGCGATCCGTCGGGTGCCGCGTGGCGCACCGCCGCGACGCCGAATACATCGGCCAGCAGAGCCTCGTTGAGCACCTCGTGTGGACGGCCCATTGCCACCAGTCGGCCCCGGCTGAGCACCCCGATCCGGTCACAGGCCGCGGCCTGGTTGAGGTCGTGGAGCGCTATGACCCGGGTGATTGGCAGGGCCTGGACAAGAGCCATGAGTGAGAGTTGATGGCGTATGTCGAGATGGTTCGTGGGCTCGTCCAGCAGCAGCAGGTCCGGCGTCTGCGCCAGTGCGCGGGCGATATGGACGCGCTGACGTTCGCCGCCCGAGAGGGTGTGCCAGAGACGTTCGGCAAAGGCGGCCATTTCCACGGCTCTCAAGGCATCATCGACGGCAGCCTCATCTTCGCTCCCCCAGCCTCGCAGCGGCGAAAGATAGGGCGTGCGCCCCAGGTTCACCGCTTCCCGGACGGTCAGGCGGTCCGTCGTCTCGGCCTGCTGTTCGACGAAGGCGATGCGCCGGGCGCGCAAGCGGGCAGGCATCCGCCCTATCTCCTCGTTTTCCGCCAGGACGCGGCCCGTTGTGGGACGCCGAAGTCCCGCGAGGCAACGCATGAGCGTGGATTTTCCAGAGCCGTTAGGGCCGATGAAACCGACAAGTTCCCCGGGCTCTACGCAAACCGAGATGTCCTCAAGCAGGGGCGTGCGGTGCACGCGGGTCGACATGCGCTGCACCTCGATCCTCATCGCCGCGCTCCCCGGATGAGGATCAGCGCAAAGGCCGGAGCGCCGACCAGCGCGGTCACCACACCGATGGGCAGGACCTGCCCCGGGACGATGATGCGGCTGATGACGTCTGCCGCGACAAGGAACACCGCACCCGCCAGCGCCGAGGCGGGGACCAGCCGGTCGTGGCGTGTGCCGACGAGAAAGCGCATGGCATGCGGCACGACAAGGCCAACGAAGCCGATCGCGCCCACTTTGGAAACGAGCACCCCAACCATGATGGCGGTGACGGTGATGAGACTGCCGCGCAAGGCCGGCACGTTGATCCCGATGGATGCGGCTCCGTCCGCACCGAACGTAAAAGCATCAAGCCCACGCCGGTGCCAAAGACATAGCGCGACACCCCCGAGGGAGACGGCCGTGCAGGCCCCGACGTCATCCCAGCGGATGCCCGACAGATTGCCCATGAGCCAGAACATGATGCCGCGCGCCTGCTCGGCATTGGCGGAACGGGCGATGGTGAAGGCGGTCAGAGCGTTGAACATCTGCGAGCCGGCGATCCCGGCGAGGATGATTGCGGCCGCCGCCTGGGTCCCGCGCCCGCCACCCGCGCTTCCGTTCACTGCGTGGGCCAAAGCCACGACGCATCCGAAGGCAACAAGCGCTCCGGACAACGCACCGAGCGACATCGAGATTGCCCCGCCTCCGATGCCCGCGACCGACACGAGGACCGCCCCCGTCGAGGCACCTGCAGACAAGCCCATGAGGTAGGGATCGGCTAGCGGATTGCGCAGCAGCGCCTGAAGAACGACCCCGGTCAGGGCGAGGCCAGCCCCGCAGCAGGCGGCCACGATCGCCCGCGGGAGGCGGTAACTCCAGATGATGCCCGCCTCGATCCCGTCGACCGGATAGCCCGCGCCCCACAGATGGTTGGCCAGCGTCCGGCACACCACGGCAAAGGGCAGACTGGTCTCGCCGATTGCCGTACCTGCAAGGATGGTGGCCCCAAGCAGAAGAGGCGCGAGCCAGAGCCCGTGCCGTACCGTGATGCGCGCGGGTGTGGCCGCCATGGTCATTCGAAGGACATCTTCGAAAGGGCTTCGGAGAGCGTTTCCAGCCCGTAGATCGACCGCATCGTCGCGCTCATGGCGTGCGCATCCATCTGCACGATCCGGTCCTCGCGTACGGCCGTCATCTGGCTTGCGACAGGATCGGTGCGCAGGAACTCCAGCTTCTTCTCGATGTCGTCGGCGGGAAAGCGACGGCGGTCCATGTAGGCGATGACGATCACGTCCGGGTCGGCCCGGGCGATGCTCTCCCATCCCACTGTCGGCCATTCCTCGTCGGAGGCGATGACATTCTCGATCCCCAGCTTGGACATCATGTAACCCGGCGCCCCGAGGCGTCCGGCGACATAGGGATCCATTTCGACGTCGGCGGAGGAGAACCAGAACACGGCCGACAGGTTCTCGGGCAGGTCTAGGCCTTCCGCACGGGCAATGGCGCGTTCTTCGGTCGCCTGAAGGTCCGAGACAAGGGTTGCGCCCGCGGTGCGCACGTCGAATATCTCCGCCAGCTCCCGAATGCCCTTGTAGATCGAGGCCGTCTCAAAGGCGCCGACGCGTGTGCCATCGCCTCCGGTGGAATTGTCCTTGGTGTCGCAATCGGCGGGCAGGATGTAGGTCGGGATTCCGATGTCGTGGAACATCTCCCGTGTGCCGACGTTGCCGCTCTCGCCCACATGCCATTCGTATTGCACGGCGACCAGCCCGGGCTTCTTCGCGACCACGCTCTCGAAGCTGGGGTCGTTGTCGGCCAGCCGCTCGATCGCCTCGTTGACCTCCGCGAACTCCGGCAAGACAGGGTTGAACCAGACCGAGGTGCCCGAGACCTTCGGCGCGAGGCCGAGCGAATAGAGGATCTCTGTCGCGGACTGCCCTATCGTCACCACGGTGTCCGGTGCGGCGTCGAACGACACATCGAGCCCGCAGTTTGTCAGTGTCAGGGGGTAGTTCGTTTGCTGCGCGTTCAGCGCCGTCGCGGCGCTGGCCAACAGCGCGGCCGTCATCAAGGTCTGTCTCATCCGATCCGTCCCGTCAGAGAGGACCATCAGGGGAAAGACGCGAAACGGAATGCGACCCGGCGGCCACGTCATGTTTCCCGCCTCGGCACACCCCGTCCGGTCGTGGTTTCGTTCATGTCGGCAGGTCTCCTGACTGACGGGTCACAGCGCCTCTCGCCTTCCCGGGACGAACCCAGTGGCGCATCGAGAGGCACTCACCGCCTACAGTTGCGGGGGCAGTTCCGTTTGCCGGCCGAAGCCGGAACGGATTCCCTTTCAATTCCCGAAGGAAACCGACGCCGCAATCTCTGGCATAGTTCCCGATGCACGGCAAGTGCGGGGCGGCACGAACGCAATCGCCGAAGCCGAGGATGGCGAGTGCGTCTGAAAGGCGAAATTAGGCTCGGAGCGGATCTGCGGCGGTGCGGCAAGGGCAGGCCAAAGGTCACCTCTGGCGCGCCGTCGCTGCAGGCCCATTCCGGCAGTTCACGCGATCCGCCATTGCCGCCATCGCTTTCGCCGCTGCTGCCATCTAGTGGCTATGAGATGCCGTAACGGGGCCTGTCTCGCGACCCGCCCATTATCGTTGCAAGATCGAGGGCAAGCTGGCGCCATTCCCGTATCGGATCCACATGGAGGACTGCGGGATGAAGCTGTGAATTGGGCTGGATGTGTCGCTTGAGAAGACCGCAATTTGCGTGATCAGCGAGCATGGGAAGATCGTGAGGGAGGCGGAGGTGTCCAGCGAGCCCGAGGCGCTGTTGCTCTGGATCGGCGATCAGGACGGGGAAGCTGCGGCTATCGGGCTCGGAGCTGGCCCCCTGTCGCAATGGCTGCATCGCGGGTTGTCCGCGGCTGAACTCCCTGTCGTGCTGATGGAAACCCGGCAGGTGAAAGGCGCCTTGAAGGCCATGCCGATCAAGACGGACCGCCGGGATGCCGAAGGGATCGCACGCCTGCCGCACCTCGGCTGGTTCCGACCGGTTCACTGCAAATCAGTCTCCGCACAAGAGGTTCGCGCTGTGCTCACCGCTCGCAAGGCGGTGCAGCAAGGGTTCATCACGCTTGAAATGTCCCTGCGCGGGCTACTGCGGAACTTTGGCTTCAAGGTTGGCACTATATCCCGTGGCCTATTCGAACATCGTATACGCGAACTGGCGGCAGGTAATCCGATGCTGGTAGCGGCAACCGAACCCATGCTTCGCGCGCGGGCAGCGCTGCGACGAGAACTGGCAGGCCTTGAACGCCATGTCCGCCAACCTGCCCATGACGATCCGGTCTGTCTGCGCCTAATGTCGATGCCCGGGACTGGCGTGGTCGCGGCAAGAGATCCGTTGTGCTGGACGTCAAGGATGCAGATGACCTCGCAACGCTGCGCGCGCTGCAGGAGACCGCGGACGTCTTTGTCGAGAATTTCCGAGACGAGACCCTGGCGAAGATGGGGCTCGCGCCGGACCAGCTGCGGCAAAGCCATCCCGCGCTTGTCGTCGCCTCCTGCAAGGGCTTTCTGAAGGGTCGCTACGAACACCGCGCAGCCATGGACGAGGTGGTGCAGATGATGACCGGTATGGCGTACCTGACCGGGCCAAAGCGGCGTCCGTTGCGCATCGGGTCTTCTGCCAATGACATCATGGGCGGGCTGTTTGCCGCCTACGGCGTGCTCGGCGCGCTGATCCAGCGCGGCAAGACCGGGCAGGGGGCTGCGGTCCGTTCGGGCCTGTTCGAGAACTGCCTTCTGCTGGTGGCCCAGCACATGGTGCAGTTCGACATCGAAGGCGAGGAAAGCCCGCCGATGCCCGAGCGGGTGTTCTCCTGGCCGATCTACGACCTGTTCGAAACGGCGGACGGGCGGCAGATATTCGTGGGCGCGGCGACGGACGGGCAGTGGGAGAAACTGTGCATCGGGCTCGGGCTGGAGCACTTGCTCGCGGATGACCGTCTGAAGACCCGCCCCGACCAGATCAGAGCGCGTGACTGGACCCTGCCGCAGATTGCGGCGGTGATCGTTGCACGGCCCTTCGACGAGATGGTGCAGGTGATGGAGGCCAACGACCTGCTGTTCGCCCCGGTTTCCCGTCCTGCCGAGATGTATGACGATCCGCATGTGAACAGGCCCGGCGGGCTCTTCACCTCCGAGTACCGGGGCAAGAAGGCATTGCCGCTGCGCCGGGTGATCTCGAAGCGAAGGGCGTTCAGGTGCACGTTGCCACCGAGGCGGAAAACAAGGCGATGGAAGCGGTCATGCGTCCCGCCTTCGACGCGAAGTTCAACCGTGACGACCCGGACAGCCAACAGCTCCTCCAGCTGATCGGCCAGCTGTCGAGCGGCAGCTGATGTCTCCTGTTGAGCGGGGAGGGGCGCATGACGCCTCTCGCTCCTTCCCCTTCCGCGTGGCAGCGGCTCTGTCGCGCGCTTGCGCTGCGCTGTCGATCCTCCTGATCCTCGGCACCTTTGGGCTGACCGTCGTCGCGGTCTTCATGCGCTACGTCCTGCACAGCCCGCTTCTTTGGTCCGACGAGGTGACCGGCTGGATGTTGGTGGCGATGATTTCCTGCGGGGTGGCGGAAGCCTACCGGCGGGGCGATCACATCGCCATCGACCTGCTGACCGACCGCCTGCGCGGCCCGTCCCGCGCGGTACAACGGGTGTTTGCCGGCCTCGCCTTTCTGGTGCTGGCCGTCGTCCTGTTCCTGTCCACGTGGGAAGCGGTGGAATTCTCCCGCATGGTCGGCAGCTACACCACCGGACACCTCGAAATCCCGGGCTGGATCCCCCAGGCGCCGCTGATGCTTGCGGCGGCGATGCTGGTCCTCGTCGCGCTCACGCGCATCCTCGACACCCTCGCTGGGCGGAGCCAATGACCATCCTTTTAGTCTTCGGCGGGCTGATCCTGCTGCTCCTGACCGGAATGCCGATCTTTGCCGCGCTGGGGCTGACGGCCACGGCGATCCTGCTGATCTTCGAGGGCCATATCGGCCCGATCTCCGACACCGTCATGGCGCACCTGTCCAAACCTGTGCTGATGACCATCCCGCTCTTCGCCTTCATGGCGCAGATCATGATCAAACCGAAGGTCATCGACGATCTCTACGTCATGGCAAACACGGTGATCGGCCACATCCGGGGCGGCCTCGGGGTGGCGACGGTGGTGTCCTGCACGATCTTCGCCGCGATTTCCGGATCGTCAGTGGCCACGGCCCTGTCGATCGGTTCCAGCGCCATCCCGCAAATGAAGCGCTATGGCTATCCGGAACGCGAGGCGCGGGGGGGTGATCGCCGCGGGTGTAACCCTGGGCATTCTCATTCCCCCTTCGGCCCCGATGATCCTCTATGCCATCGTCTCGGACGCTTCCATCGGCGCGCTGTTCCTCGCCGGTATCCTGCCCGGCTTGATGCTGGCGATCATGTTCTCTATCTACTGCATGTGGAACGGCGGCACACGCGAACATACATCCTGGTCGGGATGGGGCGCCGTGATGCTGGCGCTGCGCAAGTCGATCTGGGCCGTGCTGACCCCGCCGATCATCATGGGCGGCATATACGCGGGTGTCTTCACCGCTTCCGAAGCCGCCGCCGCCGGGTGCCTCTACGCACTACTCGTTGCGGCGCTGGCCTATCGCACCCTCACACCACGCATGATCTGGGACTGCGCTTATGCCACGATGCGGACCTCGATGATGGTCTCCATGATCATCGTGGGGGCGGCGATGTTCGGCCATGCCATCAGCATCATCCGCCTGCCGGTCGGCGTGACGGAGGCTGTTGCCGCGCTCGGTCTGTCTCTGCTGGCCTCCTTCCTCGTGGTCATGGCGCTGATCTTCTTAATGGGTATGTTCTTTGAATCCATCGCGATCATTCTGATCACCACGCCAATCCTGCTGCCGACCATACACGCGCTGGACATCGACCTCGTCTGGTACGGCGTATTGCTGATGATCAACCTCGAACTGGCGATGATCACGCCTCCCGTCGGTTTGAACCTGTTCGTCATCAAGGGGATCACCGACGCGCCCCGGGTGCCACAGCCGCCGACCGGACTCGCGACGGATCTGCGGGCTTGCCGGACAGCACTGGCGAAGCCGCCCCGCGTCACCGGTTGTCTGGGCTGATTGGGCGGGCGGGCAGATGCCAGAGATCAGCTTGTCGGCCGTCGAGCGCCATCGCGCAAGAGGTTACGCGCCCATCCCCGCCTCGGAATCGGACGCCACACGCCCAAAGAAGGCGGGTCCGCAAATGCCTACTGGTCGAACTCCAGGTGAATCTTTTCCGAGACTTCGGAGCCCTCGGTAAAGCGGTCGATGCCGTAGCCCGAGATGTCGACCTTTGAGGCCTCGCCCCGCACCAGCGCGGCGAGGCATTCGCCGACAGCCGGAGCAATCTGAAACCCGCCGCCGCTGCCTCCGAATGCGTGGAACAGGCCCGGAGTGGTGGTGCTGGCGCCAATCACTGGGAGCATGTCGGGCAGATAACCCTCGACCCCGGACCACACGCGGATAATCTCTGCCCGCGCCAGCATGGGGATGCATTCGACCAGCGTGCGCATCCCTCGTAGTGTCTTGGCTGGCGGCACGTAGGTGAACTCGCCCGAAGGCAGAGAACGGGTGCGCGGGTAGCCCGAGAAGATGATGTTGCCGCGCGGGATCTGACGCACGATGACATCGCCCTCTACCATATGCACCGACGGGTGCAGTCGGTGCGGCAGGGGCTCGGTGACGAATTGCGGCGGGCCGGCGCTGAACATCGGCACGGGCTCTCCGGCCTGCTGGGCGAGCTTGCCGGCCCAGGCTCCCGCGGCGTTGACGAGCCTTGGCGCTTCGAAACACCTGCCATCCGCGCTGGTGACCGCGAACCCCGTAGCGGTGCTGTCAAAGCCCGCAACCTCGCAGCCCTCGATCACCGTGCCGCCCACCCGGGCCAGCGCCCGGGTCACGGGCGGCGTGCTGAGACGGGGATTGGCCACAGCGCTGCGCGGACTGAACGCGGCAAGGCGGATGTGGCGCGACAGGAAGCCGAACCGGGCGTGTAGGGTATCTCCCTCAAGCAGCAGCGACTCGACCCCGAACCGCGTCGCGGTCTCTACGTCCTTGCGCAGCTGGATCTCGCCGCGTTGGCCGTGGGCGAAATAGAGATGCCCGGTGCGCTCGATCTCGCAACCCTCGCCGGTGAGGGAGCCGTAAGCCTCCCAAAGCTGCTGTGCGCGGATCGAAAGCGGGTACTGGCGTGCGGATCGTCCGTGCAGCCGCAGGTTTCCGAAATTTGTGGCGGAGGCCTGCGCCCCGATCTGACCCTTCTCGAGCAGCGTGACACTCAGTCCCGCGCGCGCGAGGAAGAGCCCGGTGAAGGCGCCGAAGAGGCCGCCGCCAATCACGATCACGTCGCTTTTCAGGCGCAGGTTCATGCGTCTTCCCCCCGCGCGTTGGGGTCGAAGACCAGCGGGATGGGGCGGACCGGAGCCTGCGCGCGCAGCCGGCCGGGCGGGGCATTTGTAGCGGCCGCCACGATCTCGCCAAGGGCCTGTCCGCAGAACCGGCCCTGGCAGCGGCCCATCCCGCAGCGGGTCACGGATTTCACCCGGTTCACCTCGGTCGGGCAGGAGGGCTCGTTCAGGGCGGCTCGGATCTCGCCGGCGGTGACCCGTTCACACCGGCAGACCAGGACGTCATCGGCAAGCGCGGCGGCTTGCTCGGCAGGCCAGCGGAAGGCGCCTGTCATCGCGCGCTGGAATGCCTGCTGCGCGGCCATTCGGCGCCTGTCGCGCCTCATCACGACGCTCCGGACCGGATGGCCGAGACTTTCCAGAAGGCTCTGCGCCGCAAGGCTCCCGGCGGCATCCGCCGCTTCGGCGCCACCGGTACGGGCGCTGTCCCCCGCCAGCCAGAGCCGCTCGCCCGCGCGGCCCGCCGCGTCGGTGCAGGGGAACCATTGCCGGAAGTCCGGATCGAATGAGAAGGTTGCGCCGGCCAGCTCGGCGAGTTGGGTCTCTGCGCGCAGCCCGTGGCCCAGGGCTACTGCGTCCGCCTCGGCGGTCACGGCCCGGCCGCGGGCGGTCGTGTAGCGCAGCCGCGTGACGCGGGTGTCGCCCTCGATCGCCTCCAGCCGCACGCCCGAACGCATGGTGACACCGCCTCGCCACAGCTCGGCGATCAGGGAAAGCCCTTGCAGCGCATTGCGCGGCGCGTGGCGCAGCATGGCCGGGAAAGCCCGGGCCTTCCCCGCGATAGGCGTCGTGTCGAGAACGGTAAGATCGCGGTGCCCAAGCCGAAGGTACTGCGCTGCCGCGAGGTAGAGCAGCGGCGACGAGCCTGCGAAGATCACCTTCCGCCCGATGAAGCTGGCATGCCGTTTCAGCGCCACCTGTGCCCCACCGAGGGTGAAGACACCCGGCAGGGTCCAGCCGGGCAGGGGCATCAGCCGGTCGGTCGCGCCAACCGCGATGACGAGGTGGCTATAGGTAATACTGTCGAAACCGTCCGGGCCAAGCAGCTCCAGCCGGTTGTCATGGCAGGCCCATGCCAAAGTGCCGGTTCGGAAATCGCAATGCTGCAGCACCGCATCCTCGGCCTCTTCGCGGCGCGCGATGGTCTCGGCCGACTTTCCGAAGAGCGCGGCGCGGTGGCGCGAGGTCAGGGGCGACAGGCGGCGGGTGCCCTGCCCGCCGGGGTGGGCGCTTTCCTCCAGAACGATGGGCCGCAGACCGACCTCGACGAGCCGCCGCGCTGCCGCGAGCCCTGCCGGCCCGGCGCCGACGATGACGATCTTCGTCTCCGCCTGCATGTCAGTCGGCCTCTTCGTATGGGCGCGAGCGCAGGCGCAGGCCATCGCGGGCGACCGTCATGCAGCCGCGCAGGCGCCGGCCTTGATCGTCCCACATGGTGCATTCCTGGCAGCTGCCCATCAGGCAAAACCCGGCGCGGGCGCCCCCGTCGAATTCGTTGACGCCGCACTGCGGCTGCGCAGCCAGCACCGCAGCCAGCACGGTGTCGTCGAGCCGCGCGGTGATCTCGGCACCGTCGAATTCGAAACGCAGCGGACGCGGCGCGTCGGCGTCGATGGGATGAAGGAGCGAGTCCGCCATGAGTATTACCATGCAATATGTGCTATGGCAATATGAGAGGCCACAACTGGTCCGGCGTCAAGCCTCAACGTTTCCGGCCCTGCGTATCGGGCGGATTCTTCAAGACGGCTGGCTCGCCTAAGGATTGCTTGCCCTCTCCGCGGCCCAGATCGTCAGGAGAAGGAGATCGACCTCCCGGCCGCGAGGATCATCGCGGCGAAGGACGCTTCGAGCTGTTCCGGCGTGTAACGAAGGGTCGAGACCGCAAGCGAGACCGAGCCGATCACTTGGCCCTGAGCGCCGAGGATCGGTGCCGCGATCGAAGCATCGGCGTGGTAGACCTCTTCGAACGCGCAGGCATAGCCCTTCAGACGCGTCTCTTCGATGATCTCCTTGAGCCTGTCGACGTCCGTCACGGTGTTCCGGGTGTGAGCGCGTATGTCCGAGGCATCAAGAATCGCCGCCACCTTTTCGGGCGGCAGCCGTGAGAGCATCGCGCGCCCCGGTGCCATGCAATAGGCGGGCAAACGGGTGCCGATGGTCACATCCGTGTGAAGCACGTGACGGCTGAGAAAGCGCGAGATGAAGACGATCTCAGTCCCGTCCAGAACGGTAAGGTTCACCGTCTCCTCGGTTTCCTTGCTGAGGTATTGCAGGACCGGCATCGCCCGGTCCACGAGACGTGACGTGCGGGTGAAATGATGGGCCAGATCCAGCGTCTTGACCGAAAGCTGAAACTGCCGCGTGCGCGTGTCCTTCTCGAGATACCCCAGCGATTCCAGAGTGTGCGCAAAGCGTTGCGCCCCGCTGAGGTCAAGGCCGGTCTGTTCGGCAATGTCGGAGAGCGTCATCTGCGGATGCTGGCCGTCAAAGGCTTCGAGCACGCGAAAGGCCTTGGCAACCGACTGCACCATGAGGGGGTCTGCCCGCTTCGCCGGCTTCTTGTTTTGTTCTGACACCATCTTGTCCTTCGATCCCGCCTTGGTCGCATGCAGACACCCTGAGAATGCACCGCACTGTCTTCGGTAACACAGACAGGAATTTCAACCGAGAGCGACAAGACGATTGACAAACATGCCTGCTGTCATTTTTATCCAATAGTAACTATCACAATGCAATGGATGCTATGGACAACTTCATTCTTACCGAAAAAATCGCCAACGTTCTGACAATCACGTTGAACCGTCCCGAGAAGATGAATGCGTGGAACACGTCCATGCGTGACATGCTCATCGACGCCTTCGTGGCTGCAGAAGCGGATGACGAGGTGCGTGCCATCATCCTGACAGGGGCTGGCGACCGGGCGTTCGGCGCGGGGCAGGATCTGGGCGAGAGCAAGACCTTCGACGCAGACCGGGCCGAAAGCTGGATGGGCGAATGGAAGAAGCTCTATGCCTGCCTGCGCGACAGCTCCAAACCCATCGTCGCGGCGCTCAATGGCGTGGCGGCGGGCTCGGCCTTCCAGGTGGCGCTGCTGTGTGACCTTCGTGTCGCCCACCCCGGCGTGCGCATGGGCCAGCCAGAAATCCTGTCCGGCATCCCGACCGTCACGGGCAACTGGGTCATGCGGGACATGATCGGCATTGCCCGCACCATCGACCTGACCTTCACCGGCCGCATGCTCGACGCGAAGGAAGCCTATGACTGGGGCCTGATCAGCCGCCTTGTGGACCAGGACCAGGTGATGTCCGCGTCGATGGAGCTGGCAAAGGATCTTGCATCCAAGCCCCCCGTGGCGATGCGTCTGAACCGTCAGCGCGTCAAGGAAGTGACCCAAGCGGGCTACGAAGACGCCATGCAGGCCGGTATCCGCATCCAGCTGGAGGCTTATTCCACCGGCGAGCCTCAGCGGATGATGGAAGAGTTCTTCGCCAAGCGCGCAAAGGCCTGATCGGCCTCAAGAAAAACTCATCCGAAGACGACGGTTTCCGCCCTGCGGGCGGGCGCCGCCACACAAACAATAAAGCAAAAACCAAACCAACATCCCAACAGAGGTACACACCATGACCAAGAACGACAGATCGCGCCTGAGCCGTCGCAGCATGCTGGCCATCGGCACTGCCGCGCTGGCAGCCCCGATGCTGGGCCGCCGTGCCAATGCCCAGACCGCGTCACTGACCGTGGCCGATCCGGGCGGTCCGTTCAGTGCGGGCTTCAGCAAGGCCTTCTACGAGCCCTTCACCGCCGAGACCGGCATTGAGATCGTTTCCGTGGCGCGAGACGCGGAACCCACGGCGCAGTTCAAGTCCATCGTCGAGACCGGCAGCTACATCTGGGACGTTTGCACCCTGACCCTGTCGGCCCGGCTGATCCTTGAACAGGAAGACCTGCTCGACGACATCCAGCTCGACCCGGCGCTGGCCGAGACCATGATGCCGGGATCGGTGCATTCGAACTTCCTCGGCACCGATGTCTACGCGACGATCTCGGCGTTCAACACCGACAGGATGGAAGCCGGTCCGTCCAACTGGGCCGAGTTCTGGGATACGGAAACCTTCGCCGGGCGCCGCGCGCTGCGCCGCAATCCCATCGACACTCTGGAGCAGGCGCTGATGGCCGACGGTGTCGCGCCCGAGGATCTTTACCCGCTCGACGTGGACCGCGCCTTTGCCAAGCTTGACGAGATCAAGGACCACATCGACGTATGGTGGACCGGCGGTGCGCAATCTTCGCAGCTTCTGCAGAGTGGCGAGGTCGACATGGTGGCCGGCTGGAACGCCCGCCTGCAATCGGCCATCGACGCCGGGGCGCCGGCTGAACTGGTCTGGAACCAAGGTCTTTACTCGATCGAGGGCTGGGGCCTTCCCAAGGGCGGCCCGAACGTCGATGCCGCACGGCAGTTCCTCGCCTTCTGCGCCCGGCCCGAGCAGCAGGCGCTGTTCACCGATGATCTGTCCTATGGCCCGACCAACCTCGCGGCTTACGACCACATCTCGGAAGAGCGCGCGCCCGTTCTGACCACCGCACCGGCCAACCTGGACAAGATGGTGCTGGCGGATGAAAGCTGGTGGGAAGAGAACCGTGCCGAGATGACCGAACGGTTCAATCTCTGGCTCCTGATGTAATCACCCTTCTGCCAGCTGCCCCCTGCGGGTGCGGCTGGCAGGCTCTCTCTGCCCCCCGCGATCACTCCAGAGACGGCCGTTGCGCGCGGTCGCCGGGCGAAGCCCGTCGCCGCCACACGACCGGTGCCCGGCCCACTCCGACAGAGGCAATTCCTTCATGAACATCTCCACCGCTCCTGCCGCCAAAATCCGCATCGATGGGCTGTCAAAGAAATACGGCACGTTCACCGCTCTCGAACCCACGACGCTGGACGTCCAGCGCGGTGAGTTCCTCACGCTGCTGGGGCCGTCGGGGTCGGGCAAGACCACGCTGCTGCAGATGGTGTCGGGGCTGACTCCGGCCACATCGGGGCGGCTTTCGATTGACGGCGAGAACTGGACCAACCGTCCGGTTCACGAGCGCGGCATGGGGCTGGTGTTCCAGCACTACGCGCTTTTCCCGCACATGACCGTCGAGGATAACGTCGCGTTCCCGCTCAAGATGCGCAACCTGCCTGCCGCACAGATCCGGACGTCCGTGGCCGAGACGCTGGAAAAGGTGCAGCTCGACAAGTTCGCGCACCGTTTCCCGCGCGAGCTTTCGGGCGGGCAGCAACAGCGGGTGGCCCTTGCGCGCTGCTTTGTCTTCCGCCCCGAGATCATCCTGATGGACGAGCCGCTCGGCGCACTCGACAAGGCCCTGCGCGAGACCATGCAACTGGAGATCCGGCGCTTGCACAGGGAATTCGGCACCACGCTGATCTACGTCACCCATGACCAGGAAGAGGCGCTGGTGATGTCCGACCGCATCTGCGTGATGAACCATGCCAAGGTCGAGCAGCTGGGTACCCCCAGCGAGATCTACTCGGATCCTGAGACCATCTTCGCCGCCACATTCATCGGTCATTCGAACCTGCTGGAAGGCACGCTCGCGGGCACCGACGCACAGGGCAACACGCTGGTCAAGACCGCTGCGGGAACCTTTGCGGGGCGCATGGGCGCGCGCGATGTCAATGCCGGAATACACGCGCTGATCGTGCGGCCCGAGCGGGTATCGCTCGGCGCGGCCACCGGCCCCGGCATGAACGAGCTGCGCGCCACGTTGCGCGACGTGGTCTACATCGGTTCGGACAACCGGCTGATGCTGGTGTTGCCGGACGGCACGGAATTCACGCTGCGGCGCGACCCGGGCGTCGCCATAGGCGCCGATGTCGGCCAAGAGATCACCGTACATTGGCCCATCGAGGCCGGCCGGGTGGTGTCATGAGCAGTCTGGCCTCTGATATCTTCGCCCGTGGCAGCGCCCTCTCGCGGCTGAGGGTCGGCCCGATGTGGCTTGCCGCGCCCGCGCTGGCTTTCGTGGCCGTCTTCCTTCTGCTGCCCATGCTGCGCCTCATCGGCCTGAGCTTCACAGGCGGTGAGACCGGCGGCGCGACGCTTGAGCACTACCAGCACCTCGCCGACACCCCGGTCTACATGCGCATTCTGTGGATCACCTTCCGGATCTCGATGCTCACGGCCTTCTTCTCGGTGCTGCTGGGCTACCCGGTCGCCGCGTGGCTGGCCCGGCTTCCTGACAAGAGCCGCAACAAGTGGCTGTTCCTGGTGCTGTTGCCGTTCTGGACCTCGTACCTGGTCAAGACATTCGCATGGATGATCATGCTGGGTGACCGCGGCCTCTTCAATTCGATCCTGACCGGCTCGGGAGTGACCGAAAGCTCTCTGGATCTCATGTACAACGAGTTCGGCGTGCTGGTCGGCATGGTCCACGCAATGATGCCGCTGGCCATCCTGACCATGGTGCCGGTAATGACCGGCATCGACCAGCGCCTGCCGCTGGCCGCCGGCAGCCTCGGCGCGAAACGTTCTCAGCGGTTCTGGCTGATCGAATTTCCGCTGGCCTTGCCCGGGGTTGCCGCCGGGGGGCTCCTGACCTTCATCACGTCGCTCGGCTTCTTCATCGTACCGGCCTATCTTGGCGGCCGGAGCCAGACGATGCTGGCTCAGATCATCATCATGCAGGTGCAGGAGTTGGTGAACTGGGCCTTTGCCGCGGTGCTTTCGGTGATGCTGGTGGCGGCCGCCCTCGTGGCGATCTGGATCTACGACCAGTTCTTCGGGCTTTCGTCGCTGACGCAGGCCAGCTCCGAGGGAACCAAGGGCTCGAAGAAGGGCGTGCGGTGGCTGCGCCGTGCGGGCCAGGGAGTGCTGAACGGGCTTGCCTGGATCTGTTCGCCCTTCAACCATCTGGGTGATCGCGGCGACGAGGCCCCGAGGCCGCTGCGTGGCGTCTATCTCGGGGTGCTGTTCCTGTTCCTGCTGGCGCCCGCGATCATCGTGCTGCCGCTGGCCTTCACGGGCGAACAGACGCTGGCCTTCCCGCCGCCGTCCTATTCCACCCGCTGGTTCTCCGAGTATTTCGGTTCGCAGATCTGGATCTCGGCCACCCTGCGCAGCTTCGGCGTGGCCTTCGCCACCGCCATCCTGGCCACCCTTCTGGGCGGTACGGCCGCGCTGGCGCTGGCGCGTTCGGACAGCAAGTTCGGCAAGACGGTCTTCGGCCTGATGCTCGCACCGATGATCGTGCCGCGCATCGTCATCGCGGTGGGCCTGTTCTACCTGATGGCCCAGATCGGGCTCGTGGCCTCCAACATCGGACTGATCATCGGTCACACGCTGCTCGCGATCCCCTTCACCTTCATTGCCATCGGCGCGGTGCTCAAGGGCTACGACTGGCGGCTTGACCAGGCGGCGGCCACGCTGGGGGCTGGGCGGATCAAGGTCCTCAGACTGATCACGCTGCCGCTTCTGCGGGGTGGCATCATTTCGGCGGCGCTCTTCGCCTTCGTCACCAGCTTTGACGAGCTTACCATCGCGCTGTTCATCTCGGGCGGTCTGAAATCGACCCTGCCCAAGCAGATGTGGGACGACATGTACCTTCAGCTCAACCCGACGCTGGCCGCCGTGTCCGTCGTGGTGCTGGTCATCGTCACGCTGATCCTGCTTGTGGCCCAACGCGTCCAGAAGTCCTGAAGACACCCTGTACGCCGCGCCGCCTAAACCGTGGCGCGGCTCTCTGTTCCATTTCGAGGAAACACATGAACATCCAAGGCTTGGCAAAGTCCTTCATCCAACAGGCCGACAGGACCCCCGATCGCGTCTTTGCCCGTACTACCGAAGGCACCGAAATCAGCTTCCGGCAACTTTCAGATGCCGCCGACGCAATGATCGCCTGGCTTGCCGACCATGGCGTGCGCCCCGGTGACACGGTGGCCGTGATGACACGCAACAGTCCCGCCTCCCTTGCTCTCATCCATGGGCTTCTGCGCGCGGGCATGGTCTGGGTGCCGGTGAACCCGGCGCTCGTCGGCGACGGGCTGGTGCATGCCATTCGCCTGGTGGACGCCGCCATCGCGGTCTGCGATCCGGAGCTCGAGGCCACGCTAGCCGCCTGCGAGGCGCAGCCGCGCGAAGGCATTCTCGTGCTGCACAGTCGCGAACTTCCACGCACCCCCGCCGTCCGGCCCCGATATGAGGTGGCGGGGCCCATGGGCATTGCGGCGATCATGTTCACCTCCGGCACCACCGGGCCTGCCAAGGGCGTGCTCGTCACTCAGACCATGCTCGAGATCGCCGCGCGCGGTGTGGAGGAGGTGGGCAACCTGCAGGACGGCGACAATCTCTTCATGTGGGAACCGTTCTATCATGTCGGCGGCGCGCAGGTCCTGGTTCTGCCGATCCTGCGCAATGTCACCCTCACCATCGCCGAGAAATTCTCGGCCAGCCAGTTCTGGCAGCAGGTGTCTACTGCGCGCTGCACCCACATCCACCATCTCGGCGGTATCCCGCAGATCCTGCTCAAGCAGCCGCCCTTCGAGCTTGACCGCAGCCATGGCGTGCGCGTCGCATGGGGCGGCGGCTGCCCTGCCTCCGCATGGCGCGATTTCGAGGACCGTTTCGGCATCACCATCAAGGAGTGTTACGGCCAAACCGAGGCTTCGTCGATCAGCTGCGCCAATGTCGAAGGGGTCGTGGGGGCCATCGGTCGACCGCTGCCTTGGTTCGACATTCAGGTGAAGGATGACACAGGCCGCATCCTCGGACCGGGAGAGGGACGTGGCGAACTGGTCATCACCTCGACCATCGAGGGCGCAATCTTCGCAGGCTACCACAAGGCACCCGAGGCCACCGCCAAGGCGTTGCAGCCAGACGGGTTCCACACCGGTGACACCGGCTCTTGGGGCGAGGACGGTATGCTGCGGTTCCATGGCAGGGTGGGCGACAGCGTGCGCTGCATGGGCGAGAACGTCTCGGCACACGAAGTCGAAAGCGTTGCCAACCGGCACCCGCAGATCGAGGAATCCGCCATGGTCGGTGTGCCCGCCGAAATCGGCGAATATGACATCCAGCTTTTCGTGCGGCCAACCCCCGGTACCAAACCGGATGCCGAGGAGATCAGCCGCTGGTTGAGCGACAAGCTCGCCCCCTACCAGCAGCCGCGCTTCATCGCCTTCATCGACGAGTTCCCCAAGACGCCAAGCCAGCGGATCCGCAAGCATCTCTTGCCGAAGTCGCCCGAACGCTGGGAACGCAAGAACACCAGAAAGGCCCACACCGTATGACGACCGACGTTCTCATCACCGGCACCGGAATGTTCGCCGGCCGCATCGCTCTCGACATCGCGGCCACCGCAAAAGAGCCTGTCTCGGTGGTCATCGCCGGGCGCAACGTCGACCGGCTGCAATGGCTGCAGACCGCGGGCAATGCCCGGGCCGCCATGTTCGGCACGCCTGCCAGCTTCAGGGCGCACCGGGTCGACCTGCTTGAGGAGGGCGCGTCCGAGGCGCTCCTGTCGGAACTCAAGCCTCGCATCGTGGTGCAGGCGGCGTCGATCCAGACCTCCTCGGTGATCTCGGACAAGGGGTCGCGCTGGACAGAGCTGGTCGCCGAAGGCGGGCTCAGCGCCACCGCCGTCTTCCAGGCGCTGATGTCCGCGCGCATGGCGGCAGCGATCAGCAAGCTGTGCCCGGCGACACCGCTGATCAACTGCTCCTTCCCGGACGTGGTCAACGGCTTGATCACGTCTATGGGCCATGACGTGCTGTGCGGGACCGGCAATGTCGCGATCCTGTCGAACGTCTTCCGTGGCGCCAGCGCGCGTCCGGCGGGCACGCTTAGGGTGCTGTCACATTACCAGTGCCTCAAACCCTGGCGCCAGCCAGCGGCAGAGCGCACCGGCCCCGCGCCGCGCATTTTCGCCGATGACCGCGAGATCATCGACCCCTTCGCGACCTTCTCCGAGTGCAAGCTGACGCCGGAACCCGCCATCGAGATCTCGGGGGCCAGCGGCGTCACGTTGATCCTGGCCCTTGCAGCCGGAGCCGCCTGGACCGGGCATGTTCCGGGGCCGAATGGCCTGCCGGGTGGCTATCCCGTGAAACTGTCACAGACCGGGGTGCTGAGCCTTGATCTGCCCGGCAGTGTCACCGAGGCCGAAGCCATCGCCTGGAACGACGCGTTCGAACATGCGGGCGGGCTTACCGTCTCGGGCGGTCGGGCGACATATAACGGGCGGCTCGCCGAGTTGCTGCACGCCGAAGGATTTGCTTACGCGGACGGCTTCGACGTCGCGGACCTCGAAGATGTCTGCACGGACATGCTCGCGCTGCGGGACAGGCTGATGTCCGAACCGGCCTGAGGCCGCGCCTATGAAGCTAGACTATCGGCTGACGGGGGAAGTGATCGACCCGCGCGGTTCGGTGGCTGCTGCGCCGCAGCGTGCTTGAGGCCGCTCCCGATGGCACCGGCGCCTGTGGCCGTGATGCGTGCCCGGTCAGCGGGTCAGCAGGGTGCCGAGACCTTTTTCGGTGGCCTTCGTCATTGCAAGCCTTGCGACCGCCAGGTCGGCCAGCGGCATGCCGGGGAACAGGAACATCAGGCGCTGCGCATCGTCCACGCGGCCGGGATGCGTTCCGGTCAGGAGTGCGGCGAGGTCGCCATCGTAGCGGCCTTGATGCGCCAGAGCCGGATTGCCGCCGTTGCGTTCGAGCGCGGCAATATCGTCGGTGAAAAATCCGTCCAGATGGTCCGTGAGGCCATCGCGATGCCATGCCCGGCCAAGGTCGACCCCGATTGCCAGCGCTCCGGGTGGCAACACCTGCGGGCGTACGATGGGCGGGATGCTGTCGATGCTGGGCAGGCAACTAGCCACCACGTCGCTCGCGGCGGCGAGCGCCTCGGGGTCCTGCATGACCTCGGCTTCGAACCCCATTCCGCGCGCCCGCTGGGCAAGTGCCTCTGCTGAGTCGGTGCTGCGTGAAAACGCGCGGACCCTGCGCAGCGCGGGGAGCACGTCCGCCAGCGCCGCAAGGTTGCTGTGCGCCTGCACGCCGCACCCCAACACTCCGAGGTTGGACGCGCCCGGCTTGGCCAGCGCCTCGGCCGCGAGGGCTGACAGTGCAGCGGTGCGGTGTGTCGTGATCCAGCTGCCGTCCATGATCGCCACGGCGCGGCCAGTGACGGCATCGTTCACGATGATCTGCGCACTGATGGCAGGAAGGTCGCGCCGCGCGTTGTCGGCCGAGTACCCGATCCACTTGGTCACGCCCAGACCAAGCCCGTCATCCGCATCGGACATCGACATGAAGAAGCGGCCCTCATCCAGCTGCACCCGCGTCTTCATGCCGCCGCCACGGACGGGTCCGGACCGTTGCCGGATCGCTGCGGCAATGGCGCCGCGCAGTGCGGCGGGAGAGAGGTTCAGGCTCTCGATGTCGGCCGAGGACAGGTAAAGAAGACCGTCCCCGCGCGCCTGCGCGGACCGATCCGATGTGGTCCCTGAGGTTTCACTGTCAGGCATTGGCGGTCTCCATCCCAATCACGACGCGGGCACGCCGTCAGCCGATCCGTTTCACACGAACGTCCGGCGCCAGTCGTTGTGACGAAGATACGGCAGTGGCTCAAGTGTCCCGACTGTCTGCGCAGGGTGACTTGGCCCAGCCCTTGCAGGAGAGGACGCCGGGGGCCCGGCGTCCCGGATGTTTATTCAGGCCGGATCCGACAGGGTTGCACAGGCAGCCGCGATGCGGGCCATTGCGGTCTTCAGCGTTTCGGTGTCGGTGGCGTAGGACACGCGGAAATGCCCCGGCAGGCCGAAGGCGGTTCCCGGCACGACGGCAACATCCGCCGTTTCCATCAGCCAGGCGCAAAACGCGCGGTCGGTGTCCAGCCGCGTTCCGTCCGGCGTCTGGCGCCCCATCACACCACCGCATTCGGCGAAGGCATAAAAGGCGCCTTCGGGACTGCGACAGGCAAGGCCGGGGATGGCATTCAGCGCGTCGACCACAAGATCGCGGCGGGCGCGGAAGGCTTCGGCCCTTTCCGCCAGGAAATCCTGCGGCCCCTCCAGCGCGGCGATGGTCGCCGCCTGGCTGATCGTGTTCGCGGCCGAGGTCGACTGGCTCTGGATCACCGTCATGGCCTTGATCAGCGGCACGGGACCACCGGCATAGCCAAGGCGCCAGCCGGTCATCGCATAGGCCTTGGAGACGCCGTTTATGGTCAGTGTACGCTCTTTCAGCCTAGGCTCGATGGCCACGGGGGTGACATGGCGAAAACCGTCGTAGACGATGTGCTCGTACATATCGTCGACCATCAGCCAGACATGCGGTTCCTCCAGCAGCACATCCAGGAGCGGGCGCAGGTGTTCGGCCGCATAGGCCGCACCCGACGGGTTGGAGGGCGAGTTCAGCATCAGCCAGCGGGTGCGCGGCGTGATCGCCTCGCGCAGCTGCGTGGCGCTCAGTCGGAATCCCTGCTCGGCGGCACAGGGCACCAGCACCGGAATGCCACCGCAAAGCTCGACGATATCGGAATAGGTGACCCAGTAGGGGGTGGGGATGATGACTTCGTCGCCGGGATTCAGCGACGCCATCATGGCGTTGTAGATCACCTGCTTTGCGCCGGTACACGCGATGATTTCGGAAGGAGCGTAGGTCAGACCGTTCTCGCGAGCGAACTTGGCTGCAATCGCGGTCCTGAGCGCGGCGGTGCCGGTCAGCGCGGTATACTTGGTCTCCCCGCGCTGCATCGCGTCCCAGGCGGCCTGCTTGATGTGGTCGGGCGTGTCGAAATCAGGCTCGCCCGCCCCGAGACTGATGATGTCGCGACCCGAGGCGCGCAGCTCTGCAGCACGCGCCCCGATCGCGAGGATTTCGGACACGCCGAGCGACTCGATGCGCTCGGCGGGCCGGAAGTCTGATGCGACTGCGGTGTTCATGGTCAGTCGATATTGAAGACCACGCCCTGCGCCAGCGGCAACTCGCGCGAGTAGTTGATCGTGTTGGTGGCACGGCGCATGTAGGCGCGCCATGCGTCCGAACCGCTTTCGCGGCCGCCGCCGGTCTCCTTCTCTCCGCCGAAAGCGCCTCCGATCTCGGCGCCCGAAGTGCCGATGTTGACGTTGGCAATGCCGCAGTCAGATCCGCGTGCCGAAAGGAAGGTTTCCATCTCGCGCAAGTCCGTGGTGAAGATCGAAGAGGACAGCCCGCCGCCGACATCGTTGTGCAGCTCTAGCACCTCGTCGAAGTCGCTGTACTTCATCACGTACAGGATCGGGGCGAAGGTCTCCCGCAGCATCGGGCCTTCCTGCTTCGGCATCTCGACCAGCGCGGGCTTGACGTAATAGGCCGTCTCCAGACCGACCTCCTGGCGCTCGCCGCCGTGGACAGTGCCGCCCAGCCCGGCCGCTTCCTTCAGCGCCTCACCCATGGAGTCGAAGGCCGTCTTGTCGATCAGCGGGCCGACCAGCGCCTCGGTCTCCAGCGGATTGCCCACCGAAACGGAGGTGTAGGCCTTCTTCAGCGCGGGCACGATCTGATCATAGATGCTGTCATGCACGAAAAGCCGGCGCATTGTGGTGCAGCGCTGGCCCGCCGTGCCCATCGCGCCGAAGGCGATGGCGCGCAGGGCCATGTCCAGATCGGCAGAGGGGCAGACGATACCCGCGTTGTTGCCGCCGAGTTCGAGGATGCACTTGCCGAAGCGCGCCGCGACCTTGGGGCCGACGATCCGGCCCATGCGGGTGGACCCGGTGGCCGAGATCAGCGCGACCTTCGGGCTGTCCACCAGCGCCTCGCCAACGGCGGGGCCGCCGACCAGCACCTGGCTGAGGCCGTCGGGCGCGTCGTCACCGAAACGCGCCAGCGCGCGCTCGAACACCGCCTGGCAGGCCAGCGCGGTCAGCGGGGTCTTTTCGGACGGCTTCCAGATCACCGGATCGCCGCAGACCAGAGCGAGAGCCGCGTTCCAGCACCACGGCGCGCAGGGGAAGTTGAAGGCCGTGATGATGCCGACCACGCCAAGCGGATGCCAGGTTTCCATCATCCGGTGGCCCGGACGCTCGGTGGCGATGGTCAGGCCGTAAAGCTGGCGCGAGAGGCCGACCGCGAAGTCGCAGATGTCGATCATCTCCTGCACTTCGCCAAGGCCTTCGGACGGGGATTTGCCCGCCTCGATGGAGACCATGCGGCCCAGGTCTTCTTTCGCCTTGCGCAGCTCTTCGGCAAAGAGGCGCACCAGCTCACCGCGGCGCGGGGCAGGGACAAGCCGCCAGGTGCGGAAGGCGTCGTTTGCCTTGGCGATGGCGGCCTCGGTGTCGGCGACGGAATGCTCGGCAAGGCTGGCGACAGGCTCGCCGGTCACGGGAGAGATGACGGACATACCGCCCGCGACGGCAAGATCGGCGGTCGCGCCGCAGGCTGCCATCGTGTCGGCGGTGGTCTGCTTGAGAGGGGTGCTCATGAGAGGGTTCCTTGATTGGTCGGTCGTCTTTTCGGTGTGCGGGGTGTGGGCCTTCGGGCGGTCGTGCCGCTGCCCGGGTCAGGCCGTCTGGTGGCTCCGGCTCAGCTCGATACGGGCCTCGGCGAGCGATCGTGCCTCGGTCTCGGCATAGCGGAAGAACAGGTCATGCACGGGCGCGCCGAGGTCTTCCTCGAAGCGCGCACGGTTAGGGTTGGCGACGAAGGCCTGAGCGGCGCTGTCGCCGAGATTGGACTGGAAGATCCCGGCGGCCGAAACCGGCAGGAAATCCTCGTAGACAATGGGGTCGGCACGCAGACAGCCTTGCGCGATCAGCGCATCCAAACCGCAGGACGGATCCTTGCAGGGCTGGCCCGTTGCCGAGTAGCGGAAGTACCCCAGCCCGTCCTTGCGCAGCGTTTCCAGATCGTCCGGGAAGGCCGAGAACACTTCGGCCAGAGTGGCGCGGTAAGCGTCGGCGTTCGACCCGTCGGCGGCCGGGGTGATGAGGCTGCGCGTCTCGGCCAGCAGGCGGTCATAGAGGGCCTGGCCGCTCGGGGTCAGCGCGATGCCGCGCTGCTCGATCTCGCCGAAGCGGGCGGTGTGGTGGTCAGTCGTGGTACCGGCCTCGCCGCTATGATCAGCGGGGAAGTTCACCGGCTCTTCGAGCGCCTTGAACGAGGTCTGGCGCAGAAGGATCGGCACGTTGCGGGTCGGCGGACCCTCCACAACGGCTTTGGGCGAGATGCCCCGATCCGGCATCATCTCCTGCACGCGGTCGATGTCGAGCGTGCGCGGAGTGAGGTGATTGATGTGCGGACCCTTGAAGGCCACCACGTCGGCCACCAGCCGGTGCGCATCGTGCAGGCGGCGGTAAAGCGCGTGGGGAACGTTCGCCTTGGCATGCCAGCGGAAGGTCTCGACCGCCTCGGCCACGAAACGCTCGGCGTCGGCCTCGGAAAGACCGCCATCGGCTTCGGCCTTGTCGATCAGTTCGAGACAGCCCGGCGTAAAGATTTCGCGGCGGTCCAGTACCTCGGCGGCGGCGTCGCGCAGGTCGGCGTCGTCCAGCAGGTCGAGCCGGAGCAGCGAGGTGAAAACGCGGAACGGGTTGCGGCGCAGCGCAGCGTCGTCGAGAGGGCGGAATGCGGTGGAATGCACCGGCACGCCGGCCACGGACAGGTCATAGTAGCCCACCGGGTGCATGCCCATGACCGCAAAGAGACGGCGCATGGTGAACAGCTCGCGCGGGGTGCCGAGGCGGATCGCGCCATGGCGTTCCTCGTCGATACGCTCGAGCTCGCCCAGGCCTTCAAGACGCTCCCTTTCGGCCGGGCTGGCCGAGAGCACTTCGGCGTTCACGTCATGCACCAGCTCCATGAGCGTGCCGTAGGCCGGCACCTCTTCGCGGTACATGACGGACATGGCGCGGGAGAAGAGCGCGCGGATTTTATCGGGGTTTGCATGTTCGGCTGCCATAGGGCCGCTCCGTTCGTATTCATGATCTTTGGGCATTGTAGACCAAGGGGTGTCGCGGTTCCGAATGACCATTCCAGATAACCTCATTCCGAAAACACATGGCGTCCCAGTCTTGCCTCCAAATAGGAGCATGGTGACGCCAAAGACGTGATCTTCGGGTGCAGCCAAGAGCGGAGCAGTCGAACGATCCGGCAACGCTGATACCGGCCTGACATGCGGATGCTGCTGTCCTTCGAACGCGCTGCCCTGAACGCCATTTCACGCGTTCAGGCGAAGAGCTTGACCTGCCGCAGAGCGCTATTATCCAAAAGTACTTCGATCTCGAGACGCAGAACGACAAACCTCTGGCTGGACGCGCGCGCACGTGTGATCACCAGACAGTC
Organism: Sagittula sp.; assembly: GCF_052825245.1. NCBI lineage: Bacteria > Pseudomonadati > Pseudomonadota > Alphaproteobacteria > Rhodobacterales > Roseobacteraceae > Sagittula > Sagittula sp. The sequence continues at coordinate 64,839 of NZ_JBRBWD010000044.1, read as the reverse complement.
CGAGCCCCGTTTCCTCGCAGAAGTGGAGGCATCGCTGGACATGGCGACCTGCACAAAGGGTCACGTCATCTCAGGGAGCCAAGGCGAGCGCCTCCTCGCGATCATCGCTCCGCTGGCCTTTGCCGCAAGCCATCCGGAGTGGTCCGGCGTGCCCCGCCTCCGCCAGCGCCGCGATGCAGGTCGACTGTGTGTCCTGCAACGTTTGCCAGATCAGCGAGTGAACTGTCGATTCCTGCTCCGACCAACGGGCCGAACAATGCCCTACGCGGCCTTTGCATCCGGCTGGACTGTGATAGAGACTTCGGGTCCGTCACCCAGAAGGCTCTGCTGTCCCATGAACACGCGCAACGCTCCACCGCAGGACGAGGTCGACACACGGCTCTACGTGGCGTTGGTCGAACGCACGATGCGGGTCATGGCGGCCTTCGACGGCGGGCTCGGCTCAAGGACCATCGCCGACATTGCCAAGCAGATCGACCTGGGGCGCAGCGCCGTGCAGCGGATCGTCTACACACTTGAGCAGCTCGGATACCTTGAAAGGGAGGAAGACCAGCGCCACTATCGACTGACGCTCAAGATCCTGGACCTGTCCGGAGGGCTGACCAGACCCGGAAACCTGATGCGGCTGGTCCAGCCCGTCCTGCAAGACCTGGCCGACGAGACAGGCGAAACCGCAAGCTGGGTCAAACTCGAAGGCGACGAGATCGTCATCCAGCAGACCGTGCGCAGCAGGCACCTCGGCCATGTGAGCTTTGCCCCCGGGCAGCGGTTCGCCGCGTTGCCTTCTTCGTCGGGACAGGCGATCCTTGCACACGGCGACCCTAAGTTCGCGGAGAGCCTGCTGGCTGCGGCCAGTCCTGCGCTGCGCAAGCGGATCGCCTTTGCCGACGCGGCAGAAATGGCTGCGCGCTTCGCGGAAGTCCGGTCGCAGGGCTTTGCCACCACCTCCAAGGAAGAAGACCTGTTCAGCGTCTCGATCTCGGCGCCGGTTCTGTCGTCATCCGGGGTGGTTCTGGGGGCGCTCAACGTCTCTGCGCTGGAGAGCAGGATTCCTCATACAGCCATCTCGGAACGTCTGGGGGCGCCGATCCGTGCGGCGGTGGTGCGGGTCGCAAGGATCCTCGAACACCAGGCAGAGACCGGGCTTAACGGCCTCTGAAAAGGTCCGCGTCGAGCGTCTGAACCAGCTCGTTCAAGGCCGGGACGATCTCTGACAGCAGCTTTTCCGGCCCGGTGCGCGCGCGCAGGACCGAAACGTTGATGGCAGCCACGACCTGGTTCTGCAGATCGCGCACCGGCACCGAGAGCGACATGGAACCGATGTCCATGTCTTTCTCGGTCAGCGCGTAACCTCGGGCGGCTTCGCTGCGGACAAGGTCGACGTAGTTGTCGGCATCGAGGTCTCCGAGCCGTGCCCGCACGGAAGGGCCGGCGTCCTCGAACATGCCGACCACGATCTCGCGTCGCATGTCCGCCAGGAACAGGTGTCCCGACGAAGAGGTCAGCGCATCGAAGCGGGCACCGATGGGCAGCACCACGGCCGCGCGGTGCGGGCTGGGTGCCGAACTCAGCACGACGACCTGCCCGGCGTCGTATTCCAGCCAGGACACGGTTTCACCGAAGGTCTCTGCAAGCCTGACCATGGACGGAAAGGCCCGTTCGATGGCCGCGTGAGACGTCAGGATACTGCGGGCAAAGAGCAATGCCCGGTTCGAGAGCCGGTATTCCAGCGTCCGTGCATCCCGCCGCAGGTAGCCCAGCGTCTCCAGTGTGTAGACGAAGCGCTGCGCGGCGCTGCGCCCAAGCCCAGTCTTGGCCGCGATCCGGGTCATAGACATCGCCGGCTCGGTTTCGTCGAAGGCTTCCATCACGGCCATCGCCTTGCGCACGGAGCCGACGAAGAGGCGTGTATCGACCGTGCTGGGCTCTTCCTTGGTCTCCGGCTGCTCCATGTCGGTCTCCCTCCGGTGGTGAGCTTTTCACGGGCGGACAGCCCACGCGATGGCGTGTGTGCCGGGAAAAACCGTTCGCGACAAGGGACCCGGTGCTCTACCGCCCCTTGAAGACCGGTGCGCGCTTGGCAGTGAAGGCGGCGACGCCTTCGACGTAGTCATCGCTGGCCTCCGCCTCGCGGGTGAGGGCGGCGATCTCGTCTGCCAGCCCCTCGGGCAACTGTGTGGCAAGGCGATTGAAGACCGTGCGCGCCGCCGCCACGGTCAGGGGCGACTTGTCCGCTATCCTGGCCGCAAGCGACAGTGCCGCCGCCAGCGGATCGTCCGCGACGTCCCCCCAGGCAAGACCCGTCGCCACCGCCTCCGCCGCGTCGAGCGATGCGGCGGTATAGATCATGTAGCGTGCGGCCTGTGGTCCCACGAGGGCCGCCAGACGCGCAGTGCTGTCGGCCGGATAGACCAGCCCCAGCCGCGCCGGCGGAACCGAGAAAACGGCGCGCCGCCCCACCAGCCGGAAATCGGCGCGCAACGCCAAGGTCATGCCGCCGCCCACGCAGGGTCCGTCGATGGCGGCGATGATCGGCACCGGCACATCGGACAGCGTGGCGTAGCAGCGCATGATCGTGTTCCAGTAACGGTCCCGCGTCACCGGATCCTTGCTGGCCTCCGCGAAGGCACCGATGTCGTCACCGGCGCAGAAGGCGCCGGGAACGCCGGTCAGCACGATCGTCCGCACCTCCCGGTCGTCGCCGAGTTCGCCCAAGCCACGCGCCAGCGCATCCCAGGCAGCCTCGTTCAGCGCGTTCCGCTTTTCGGGGCGATTGATGGTGATCACCCCGATGCCGGGTGCGGGGCGCGAGACGGTGATGATCTGGGTCATGGGTGCGTCCTTTCGCGGCGGCTCAGGCGGATTTGCGGCCCGGTTTGTAGCCGGTCGCGTCAAGATCCCAGGCGCCCTCGGTGCCGCGCGACAGTTCCTTCTTGCGGATGCGCTGGGTCGGGGTCTTGGGGAACTCTTCGATCACCGCAACATAGCGCGGGACCTGATAGTAGGGCATGCGCGTCTCGCAGAAGGTCACAAGCTCCATCGGATCGAACGCAGCGCCATCGACCAGTTTCACGAAGATCTTGAGCTCGTCTTCGCCGAGCTCGCTGGGCACGCCGACCAGGGCGCTTTCGGCAACCGCGGCGTGCTTGTTCACCACCTGCTCGACCTCCCAGGCCGAGATGTTGATGCCGCGGCGGCGCAGCATCTCCTTCTTCCGTCCGGCGTAGAAGATGTAGCCGTCCTCATCCATCCGCCCAAGATCGCCGGTCAGCAGCCAGCCGTCGCGCACGGTGTCCCGGGTGGTCTGCTCATTGCGGAAATAGCCGAGGAAGCCGAGCCCCTTCTGCGTGCCGCGGGCCACGATCTCGCCGGTTTCGCCGCGGGGCAGTTCGTTGCCCTCATCGTCGGCGATCATGATGTCGAAAAGCGACAGCGGACGCCCGCATGAACCGACGCGGCCGTCCTTGTTCAGCGTCACGAAGGTGATCAGCTCCGAAAGACCATAACCCTCGCGCAGCTCGACGCCAAAGCGATCCTCGACGTCCCTCCAGATCTCGGGCGGGCAGCCGCCGCCCCAGGCGATGCGCACATTGTGGTCGCGGTCGCGCTCGGAAGGTTTCTGCTTGAGGAGCAGCGGCAACACACCGCCGAGGTAATGGATGTGCGTGACGCCATGCCGGCGCACGTCGTCCCAGAAGCCCGAGGCGCTGAAGCGTTCCACCATGGCCAGGGTCACGCCGCCGATGACTGCCGAAATAATCACCGCGACGCCTGCGCCATGGTGAAGCGCTTCCCACAGCAGGAAGACGTCGCCCTGCTTTGCGTCGGTGATGTTCAGCACGGCCATCGGGCCACCGCGGAGGGTCCGGTCGGATTTCAGAACTCCCTTCGGCGCGCCGGTGGTCCCCGAACTGGGGGTCAGGGCGAGCACGTCGTCAGGGCCGAAGACAGCGTCCGGTTCCGCGTCGGAGGCGGCCGCGACCTGCGCCTCGTAGCTGTCTGGCGCCGGGGTCTGCTGGCCGCGCCAGAACATCGCGGGGCGGGGCGCGGTTTCGAAAGCGGCATCGAGCGCCTCTGCATAGGCTGTGTCCGCGATCAGCGCCGCCATATCGTAGGAGGTGAAGTAATGCTCGAGAGAGTCGCCCTTGGCGTGGATATTCACCGGGACGCGCACCAGGCCCGCCTTCATCGTCGCGAAAATGGCGATGATGTGGTCGGGGTGGCTGGGCAGCATCAGCCCCACGCGGTCGCCGGGTGCAAGCCCCGATGCGAGCAGCGCGTTTGCCACCTTGTTCGCGGCGCGGTTGATATCCGCGATCGTGTAGACGTCATCCTTGAACTTCAGAAAGATGCGATCCGGGTCGGTTGCGGCGCGCTGCGCCAGCAGGTCTTTGAACAGGACATCGTCGACCGGGTCCATCTCTACGCTTTGGGACATTGGAACTTTTTCCTCGGAGAAATTTTCCGGGCGGTGGGCCCGGCAGGGGGCGTCCTGACCGCAGCATCGGTGCAGTCAGGGCGCGCGTCGTTTGGGGTCACCGCCCCGCAAGGGCAGTGACCGATTGCAGATCAGTCGAAATCGACCGCGAGCACGCGCTCGGACCAGGTATCCACCTCGGCCTCGTAGATTTTGCCGGCGTCCTCGGGTTCATCCGTCGAGGGCACGATGCCGCGCTCGCCCATCTGGGTGACGAAGGCCTCGCTGCTCACCGTCTCCTGCAGTGCGGAGCGAAGCGCGGACATCGTCGCCTCGTCGATGTCCGACGGGGCCAGCAGGCCGTAGACAGAGGCCACGTTGAAGCTGTCGAGGCCCGCGTCAGTTGCGCTCGGCACGTCGGGAAGCATGTCGATGCGCTCCGGCATCGCGACGACCATCGGTTTGATCGCCCCGGCCTCGAGCTGCGGCAGAGCGGTGGAGACGGTTGCGACCATCAGCGACACCCGGCCCGCGACCAGATCGACCATCGCCGGGGCACCGCCGGTGTAGGGGATGTGCTCAAGCTCGATACCCGCGGCATCGGCGAACACAATCGCGCCCAGATGTTCGGTAGAGCCGATGCCGGAAGAGGCATAGGTCAGCGGAAGCTCTTCCGCCTTTGCGTATTCGATCAGCTCTTCGATCGTGTCGGCGGGGATGTTGTTCGCGGACACCAGCATCAGCGGCACGCGGCCCACGGCGCCCACCGGGGCGAAATCGTCCTTGAGCACATAGCCGGCGGTGTCGGGGTTGAGCGCGCTGGTGATGGCGTTGCTTGTCACCGAGGTCATCAACAACGTGTAGCCGTCGGCCTCAGCGTTGGCGACATACTGGTTGCCGATGCTGGCCGAGGCGCCGGGCCGGTTCTCGACGACAAAGTTCTCGCCCATCAACTTGCCCATCTCGGCGGCGGTGACGCGGCCGACGTAATCGACGGTTCCGCCGGCGTTGTAAGGCACGACGACGCGCACGGGCTGGGTCGGAAATTCCTGCGCCAGCGCAGGCGTGGCAAGAGCAACAGAGGCGGCGAGCACCCGAAGGACAGAATTGATCATGATGTTTCCCTGTATTGCATAGCAATTGTTGTAATTGTTTTTAAACGATGCGACCATCGTTCCATCTTGTCAAGCGCCGGTTCCCCAGCGCAGGACAAAAGCACCCAGCCACCCAAGAGCCGGGGCAGAAACCAAAAATAACAACCTAAACAGAGAGGTAGTCCAAAGATGACCGCCATTAGCCATCGCCTTGCGTCTTCGGACGTGCTCGCCGGAATCGGGATCGTTGCCCTGAGTCTGGGATTCGGAATCGGGGCGATATCCTACGACATCGGCAGTCTCGCCCGGATGCAGGCGGGTTTTTTCCCGCTCGTCCTGGGGGTGATCGGAACGATGCTCGGCGTCGCGCTGATCATCATGGGGCTTGCCCGGCAGGGCGAGATTCCGCGCCCGCCTGCGCTCCGGCCGTTGCTGTTCATTTCAGCGGCCTTCATCGCCTTCAGCCTGACCATCGACCGGCTGGGCCTTATCCCGGCGATCATGATCTGCGGCACTATCGCCGCAAAGGCCACCCCCTCGACCACTTGGCGCGAGGCACTGATGCTGTCGACCGGGCTTGCCGTCGCCATCTGGCTGCTCTTCATCGTGCTGTTGTCCATGCCGATCCGCGTCTGGGCAGGCTTCTGATCTATGGATATTCTCGCCAACCTGATCGGCGGTTTCGCCAGTGCGCTGTCTCCGGAAAACCTGCTTTTCTGCTTCATAGGTGTGACCGTGGGCACCTTCGTCGGTGTGCTGCCAGGCATCGGATCCATGATCGGCATCTCGATCCTGTTGCCGATGACCTTCTACCTGTCACCCGAGGCCGCGCTGGTTATGCTCGCCGGCATCTATTACGGCGGAGAATATGGCGGGTCGATCTCGTCGATCCTCATCAATCTGCCGGGCTCGGCCTCGAGTGCGGTGACCAGTATCGAGGGCTACCAGATGACGCGGCAGGGCAGGGCGCCTGTGGCGCTCTTCATCACTGCCATCGCATCCTTTCTGGGCGGCACCATCGGTATCGTGCTGCTGACGGCGTTCTCGCCGATTCTCGCGGATCTGTCGCTGCGCTTCGGTCCGGCCGATTACTTTTCGATCATGGTGCTTGGCCTGCTGGCATCGACCACGATGACCCAGGGCGCGGTGCTCAAAAGCTGTGCTTCGGTGGTCCTTGGGGTGATGTTCGGCACCATCGGCACCGACATCAACACCGGCGTGCAACGCTTCACCTTCGGCACGATGGAGCTGTTCGACGGCATCAGCATCATCATCATCGCAATGGGTGTGTTCGGCATCGCGGAGATCCTGGCCACGGTGATGAGTGGCGATCACATGTCGGTAAAGGCCAACGTGCGCCTGCGAGACATGCTGCCCACGCGGGATGACCGTAGGCGCAGTGCCATGCCGATCCTGCGCGGAGGGCTGCTCGGTTCGCTGCTGGGCGCACTGCCTGCCACCGGGCCGACCATCGCCTCCTTCCTGGCCTACACCCTTGAGAAGCGTGTGAGCCGACGGCCCGAGGCCTTTGGCACGGGAATCATCGAAGGTGTCACCGCGCCGGAGGCGGCCAACAGCGCCGCGGCGCAGACCGCTTTCGTCCCCACGCTGACACTGGGCATTCCGGGCAGTGCAACGATGGCGCTGATCCTCGGTGCCCTGCTGATCCATGGCATCCCCGCGGGGCCGCGGTTGATCACCGACCATGGAGACATGTTCTGGGCGTTGGTGGCGAGTTTCTGGATCGGCAACGTGCTTCTGCTGGTCCTGAACATACCCTTGGTAGGGATCTGGATCCGGTTCCTGTCGATACCCTATCGCTTGCTCTATCCGGGAATCATCTGCCTGATCTGCGTCGGCGTCTACAGCGTCAAGCTGACCAGTCTCGACATCCTGATCGTACTGGGCATCGGGCTTCTGGGCTACGCAATGCGCTTGGTGAACATGAGCGGAGCCCCATTGTTGATGGGCTTCATTCTGGGGCCGATGCTGGAAGAGAACATGCGCCGCGCCCTGTTGATGTCCCGGGGGGACCTGACCATCTTCGTCACCGAGCCGATCAGTGCCACCGTATTGGGCGCGACGGCGCTATTGATGCTGTGGTCGGGCGTCCGGGCGTTCCGGCAACGCCGCGTTTGAAGCATCCGGGCGAAGGGGGCGCTGCCGCTCCTCTTCGCCCGGGTACGCGATCGTTGCGGAAAGGGATTCGCGGTGATCTGGCTTTAGCCTGTCTCGTTAGCCGCATTCATCGCTTGACGGGAAAACACCCGATCAGGCTACTTCAACCGCCCGGGGCCCGAAGCGGTGGCAGCCTAACCAAGGCAGAAAACCACTTAGAAGACGACTGGAAATTGATCAGACCAACCGAGCCACCGCTACCAACCATAGCGGAACTTGGCTATCTCGATGCTGCTCGGCGACAAGGTTGGCTGGTTGTTCAGTTTTCGGTGACAACCCCAAATTTCCAGAAGCAACCCAGGCCCAACATCGACTTGAACGCGCCCTTCAGGTCACGCCAGCACGCAGCAGCACGCTCACGGCGCTGTCGAAATGTTCGGACATGGCGGCCTCGGCGCGGCTGGCATCCTGCGCCATGATCGCGGTTGCGATCCGTTCATGGCATTTGATGTTGTCGCGGCGGTTCTGGTGCGTTGCACGCGAACGCCATCCGATGGCCCAGGTCTGTCGCGTGATGATCCAGAAACTGTCGACGAGCATGGAATAGAGATGATTGCCAGAGGCCTTTGCAATCAGAGAATGAAAACGGATGTCCAGTTCCATGAGGTCCGTATGCCCCCCCTCGAGGGCGGCAAACATGCGGGTGGTGATGTCCAGCAGCTCTGTCGCCTCGGCGTCGCTGCGACGCATCGCAGCCAGGCCAACGGTGCGCATCTCCAGCGTCCTGCGCACATCCAGCACCTGCTGAATGCTCAATCCCCGGCTATAGGTCGCGTGGTCGAGAACGAGGCTCAGGGCCGAGGCATCGGGCAAGGCCACCCGCGCCTTGCGCGAGCCGCCGATATTGAGAATCCGCAGCGTGGCCAGTCCGCGCAGCGCTTCACGCGTCACGGGTCGGGACACGCCCAGATGTTCGGCAAGAGCGGCCTCTGACGGCAAAGCGTCGCCGGGGCGCAGGCCCTGCGCGCGGATCAGGTCGCGAATGCGCTTCATGGCCATTTCGGCCAGCCCGGGCTCGCCGGATATGGGATTTGTCATGCGGTGCCTCCCTTCGGCGTTGGTTGCGGTGATTCCCGCCAGTGAAGGGCGAAATCTGGTTTCTAAGTGGATTCTGCAACCGTATTGTCTGACAATCCATCGGAAATTGTCACCAAATGTAGCCACCTTCCAACTCGACAGATAGGCATTGCCGTGACGAACGCTACCGGCCTGACCGGACGCGCAGGGAGGACATCTGACGTGAAGATCACCGCCATTCGTACCTATCGTGCGGAGGAATTCGCCAACGTGCTTTGGGTCCACGTGGAAACCGATGCCGGGATTACCGGGCTTGGCGAAACCTTCTACGGGGCCGAAGCCTGCGAGGCGCACATCCACAACACGCTTGCCGTGCGGCTGTTGGGGCAGAACCCTATGAACATCGAGGCGCTGCACAAGGAAATGGTCAGCCTGCCCAACGCGCAGGCCAGTACGGGCGTCGAATATCGCGCCGCCTCGGCCGTCGACATCGCGCTGTGGGACATCTTTGGCAAGGTGGCAGGGCAGCCGGTGCATGTGATGCTCGGCGGACAGTCGTGGGACAAGATCCGCGTCTACAACACCTGCGCGGGCACCCGCTATGTGCGCACCAACAAGATCAAGCCGGTCGACACATGGAACCGGGACGAGGGCCAGTACGAGGACCTCGACGCCTTCATGACCGATGCGGGGGCGCTGGCCGAGGACCTGCTGGACAAGGGCATCACCGCGATGAAGATCTGGCCCTTCGATCCGCCCGCGATCGAGAACAAGGGCATGTTCATCACCGCGGACCAGATGAAGACGGCGGTGAAGCCCTTCGAGCAGATCCGCAAGGCTGTTGGCGACCGGATGGAGATCATGGTCGAGCTGCATTGCCTGTGGAACCTGCCCGTGGCCAAGGACATCGCGCGCGTGCTGGAGGACTACCAACCGCGCTGGTACGAGGACCCAATCCGCATGAACAACGCGCAGGCGCTGGCGGAATTCGCGGCCTCGACCTCGGTCTGGACCTGCGCGTCGGAAACGCTGGGCTCGCGCTTTGCCTACAAGGAGTTCCTCGACCGGGACGCTGCGCATGTGGTCATGGCGGACCTGTGCTGGACCGGGGGCCTGACCGAGGGGCGCAAGATCGCAGCCATGGCCGACACCTACCACCGCCCCTTTGCGCCGCATGACTGCATCGGCCCCGTGGGCTTTGCTGCCGCGATCCACATGTCCTTCAGCCAGCCCAACACGCTCATCCAGGAATCGGTTCGCGCCTTCTACAACGGCTGGTATCGCGAGCTGGTGACCGAGGTGCCGCGCATCGAGGGGGGCTACGTCTACCCGATGGACGGCCCCGGCCTGGGCACCGAGCTGCGCCCGGAATTCTTTGACCGCGGCGATCTGACAACACGCATTTCGGAGGTTTCATGAGCCATCCCCTGTTCGATCTGACCGGCAAGACCGCCCTCATCACCGGCTCTTCGCGTGGTCTGGGCCGGGCCTTTGCCGAAGGCCTCGCGCAAGCCGGGGCGCGCATTGTCCTGAATGGCGTCAACCAAGAACGGCTTGAGGCCGCCGCGCAGGAGATGCGCGACGAGGGCTACGACGTGCTGACAGCGGCCTTCGACGTGGCGGACGAGGCGGCGATCGTCGCGGCCTTCGAGACGCTGGATGCGGAGGGCATCGACGTCGACATCCTCGTCAACAACGCCGGCATCCAGTTCCGCAAGCCGATGCTGGAACTCGAGACCGCCGATTGGCGCCGCGTCCTCGACATCAATCTGACCGCTGCCTTCGTCGTCGGGCGCGAGGCCGCGAAACGCATGGCCAAGCGGGGCAGGGGCAAGGTGATCAACATCGGCTCGCTCACCTCGGAACTGGCCCGCGCGAAGGTGGCGCCCTACACGGTCGCCAAGGGCGGCATCAAGATGCTGACCAAGGCGATGGCGGCGGAGTGGGGCGAATTGGGCATCCAGTCCAACGCCATCGGACCGGGCTACATGGTCACTGACATGAACGAGGCGCTGCTGTCGAACCCCGACTTCGACGCCTGGGTCAAGGGACGCACCCCGATGCGCCGCTGGGGCCTGCCCGAGGAACTGGCGGGCACCTGCATCTACCTCGCCTCGGATGCGTCGAACTACGTGTCTGGCCAGATCATCTATGCCGATGGCGGCATGATTTCGGTGCTGTGACCATGATGAAAATCGTTTTTTACGGGGCCAACGCCGCGACGTTTGAACCCGGCCTGTCGGCGCAACTCGACATGCCGCACGAGATCACCGTGATTTCCGACGCGGTCGACGGCGCGGGTGAGGCAGAGGCGCTTGCCGGTGCCGACGTGGTCGTCGGTGTGCATTACAACGGCAAAGGCGTGCAGGCCGCCCGGCTGTTCCAACTGCCCGCCGCGGGCTACGACAAGGTCGACATGGACGCGCTGCCCGATGGCTGTGCTGTCTGTAACGCCTTTGGCCACGAAAATGCCATCGCGGAATACGTGATGACGGCGCTCCTGTCGCGGCATGTGCCGCTGGACGATGCGGACACACGGCTGCGGCGCGGCGACTGGCACTATTGGGCGGGCGGCCCGGACGGGCTGCGCACCGAACTGGGCCAGCAGAGCATCGGCATCGTCGGGCATGGCCATATCGGCAAGGCGGTCAAGGATCGCGCGCTGGCCTTCGGCATGACGGTGCATGTGGCGAACCGCTCGCCCGTAGCGGACAGCCGCGTGACGGCGCATAGTCTGGATAGCCTTGCAGAGATGATGGGGCAGGTCGACTTCGTCCTGAACACCCTGCCGCTGACCGACGCCACGGCCAGTCTGATCGGCACGACTGAACTGGCCGCGATGCGGGACGGTGCGGTCATCATGAATGTCGGGCGCGGGCCGGTGATCGACGAGGATGCGCTGTTCGCGGCCGTCAAGGACGGTCGTCTGGGTGCGATCCTCGACACCTGGTACGTCTACCCATCGGCAGAGACCCCAAACCCGATGCCGTCGAAACACCCGTTCCACACCCTGCCCAACGTGACGATCACGCCGCATATGTCCGGTTGGACCACCGGCACCATCGCGCGCCGCACCGCCACCGTGGCGGAGAACGTCAACCGGCTGGCGCGGGGCGAGAACCTGATCAACGTGATCAAGGCGCCGAAACCATGAAGGCGGTGGTCATTCATGCAGAGCGGGATCTGCGCGTCGAGTCCATGGCGCCCGCCCCGCAGCCCGGCGCGGGCGAGGTGCAGGTGCGCGTGGCGAACGGCGGGATTTGCGGATCCGACCTGCATTACTACCTGCATGGCGGCTTCGGCGCGATCCGCGTCCGCGAGCCTATGGCCCTTGGGCACGAAGTATCCGGTGTGATCTCTGCGCTGGGGGAAGGCGTCGAGGGGCTGGCCATCGGAGAGAAGGTGGCCGTGAACCCGTCTCGCCCCTGCACCCGGTGCGACTACTGCCTGCGCGGCCAGCCGAACCAGTGCCTCGACATGCGCTTCAACGGCTCGGCCATGCGAATGCCGCATGAACAGGGTCTCTTCCGCGAGGCGCTAACCCTGCCTGCGACGCTGGTGGAAAGATTCGCGCCCGAGGCGGACCTCGCCTTTGCGGCCATGACCGAGCCGCTGGCCGTCTGCCTGCACGCGGTGCGGCAAGCCGGGTCGCTGGTTGGCAAGACGGTTCTGGTATCGGGCTCCGGCCCCATCGGTTGCCTGACGATGGCCGCCGCACGGCTGGCCGGGGCGACGCGGATCATCGCGACCGACATTTCCGACACGCCGCTTGGGGTGGCCCGGGCCATGGGCGCAGATGAGACGATCAACCTTGTCACCACGCCGGACGGGCTGCAGCCGCTTCAGCGGGACAAGGGCCAGATCGACGTCGGATTTGAATGTTCTGGCGCGCCGCAGGCGCTTGGCGGGCTTTTGACCGCGACTAGCGCCGGCGGCACGGTGGTCCTGGTCGGCATGGGCGGCGAAGCCCCCCTGCCGCTGCAACTGACGGTCGCCAAGGAACTGACCCTGCGCGGCGCATTCCGCTTTCACGAGGAATTCGCCACCGCCGCCCGCTTCATTTCCGAGGGACGCATCGACCTCGCCCCGCTCTTGACCGGCGTCCACGACGCCGATGACGCCGTCGCGGCCTTTGACCTGGCCGCGGACAAGTCCCGCGCCATGAAGGTGCAAATTCGTTTCTCGGGCGCCTGACGCGCCCGGATCAACCCAGAGGGAGGAGACCCCAATGACGTTCAAGACACTTCTCACCAGTGCGCTGGCCCTTGGCCTTGCGACCATGGCCGCCAATGCGCAGGATTACAGCTTCCGCTTCCAGTCCTCGGACCCGGCGGGCAACCCGAACTTCGAGTTCCAGCAAGGCTGGACCGAAACGCTCAAGGAGATGAGCGATGGCAACGTCGTCGTCGAGTTGCTGCCCGTGGGCTCCATCGTCGACTACAAGGAAACCCAGGACGCGGTTGGCGCCGGCATCATTGACGGCCACATCACCGACACCTCCTATTTTGCGGGCAAGGACCCGGCCTTTGGCCTGATCGCCAACCCGGTTGGCGCCTGGTCCGACCCGGCCGAGATGATCGACTTTGTCGAGAACGGCGGTGGCGCAGAGCTGATGAACGAGCTGCTGAACCCCTACGGCCTCGAATTCATCGGCGTGTCGACACCCGGGCTTGAGGCCTTCGTGTCCAAGGTGCCGCTGGATGGCGTGGCCGACCTTGAGGGTCTGAAGGTACGCAACCCCGAAGGTCTGATCGCCAATGTCTTCCGCGCAGCGGGTGCCGCGCCGGTGAACCTGCCCGCGTCCGAGGTCTATACCTCGCTCGACAAGGGCGTGATCGACGCGGCGGACTATTCCGTCTTTTCGGTCAACCAGGAGGTTGGCATGAACGATGTGGCGACGCACCCGGTCTATCCCGGTTTCCACTCCCTGCCGCTGGTCGAGGTGTCGATGAACAAGGCCAAGTGGGATGCGCTGCCCGAAGACGTGCAGGAGACGTTCCGGGCGTCGATCAAGGAATTCCAGCAGACCCAGGTCAACGCCCTGAAAGAGCGTGACCTTGCCGCGATCGAGGCGGCCAAGGCCTCGGGCGATGTGACGATCCACGACTGGCCCGCCGAAGAGCGCGCCAAGTTCCGCGGCATCGCGCGCGGCGAATGGGAAAAGGTCGCAAGCCAGTCCGAGATGGCGCAGAAGGTCTATGACAGCCTGAACGCTTACCTGGAATCCAAAGGCCTGATCCAGTGAACCGGATCGGGGCGGGCGGCACTGCCCGCCCCGTGAACTCGGAGGGGGGAAAGATATGAGCGATCTGTCCAGGCGCGCGGCACCCGAAGCGGGCCGCCTCGGGCGCATCATCGACAAAGGCGGTTACCTGTTCGCGGCGGGCATCGTGCTGGCCGCGGCCATCCTGCTGCTCGAGGTCTTCCTGCGCTACGTGTTCAACAGCCCGACGCTGTGGGCGCATGAGACCACGACGTTCCTTTGCGGTCTGGCCTTCCTCTATGGCGGGCTGTTTTGTGTCGCACGCAACAGCCACATCCGCGTGGTTCTGATCTATGACGCCATTGGTCCGCGCGCCAAGCGGTGGTTGAACGTCGCCATTTCCATCCTGTCGCTGATCGCCTCGGGCTTTTTCGCCTTTGCCTGCTGGATCATGGTCTCCAAGGCCTTCTGGACGCCAACCGGCGCGTTCCGCATGGAAACCTCCGGCTCTGCCTGGAACCCGCCGACACCGGCACTGGTCAAGGGGTTCCTGCTGCTCATGCTCATCGCCATGGCGGTCCAGTTCCTCATCCTTGCCTTTCACTACCTGCGCGCGCCTGTCGATGGCGCCCCGGAGACCGACGCATGAGTGCCCTTCTCGATTTCGCCGCCATCGGCATCGGGCCGCTGACCCTGTGGATGTTCGGCCTGATGATCGCGCTGCTCCTGACGGGCATGCCGCTCGCCTTTGTCACGCTGCTGGTCGCGCTGGTCTTTGCCCTCCTGGGGTATGGCACCATGGCGGTGCCGATCATCACCTCGCGGATCTACACCTTTGTCGAGAGTTTCGTCTTTGTCTCGGTGCCCATGTTCGTGCTCATGGCCGCGCTGCTGGACCGATCCGGCATCGCGCGGGACCTGTTCGACGCGATGAAGCTGATCGGCGGCCGGTTGCGCGGCGGGGTGGCGGTTCAGACGATCTTTGTCGCAGTGGTACTGGCCGCGATGTCCGGGATCATCGGTGGCGAAATCGTCCTGCTGGGCATGATCGCGCTGCCTCAGATGCTGCGGCAGGGCTATGACCGCAAGCTCGCCATCGGCGTGGTCTGCGCGGGCGGCTCGTTGGGCACGATGGTGCCGCCGTCCATCGTGCTGATCATCTACGGTCTGACGGCCAATGTTTCGATCGGGGACCTCTTCACCGCGGCCTTCATCCCCGGCTTCATGCTGGCGATGTTCTACGTGATCTATATTCTCGTGCTGTCCTACAGCAGACCGAACATCGCGCCGCCGCCCGATCCCGTGCCGATCCCGAGTGCGGAAAAGATCAAGCTGCTCAAAGGGCTGATCCTGCCGCTGCTGGTCGTCTTCTTCGTGCTGGGCTCGATCTATGCCGGGATTGCGTCCGTGACCGAAGCCTCCGCCGTGGGCGTCGGTGGCGTGCTGCTGTCGACCGTCCTGCGGGGCGAGTTCTCGTTTGCCATGCTGCGCGACAGCGCGATGCAAACGCTGGCCACCGTCGGCATGATCGTCTGGATCGGGATCGGGGCGACCGCGCTCGTGGGGGTCTACAACCTGATGGGGGGGATCCGCTTCATCTCGGAGCTGATGACAGGTATTTCCGACAATCCGACGGTCATCGTGCTGGTGATGATGGCGATCCTCTTCGTGCTGGGGGCCTTCCTCGACTGGGTGGGGATCGCGCTTCTGACGATGCCGATCTTCGTGCCGATCATCAAGACGCTCGGCCTAGATCCGGTGTGGTTCGGCGTGCTCTTCGCCATGAACATGCAGGTCAGCTTCCTGTCGCCGCCCTTCGGCCCGGCGGCCTTCTACCTGAAGTCGGTCGCGCCGCCAGACATATCGCTGGGCGAGATCTTTCGGTCGTTGCTGCCCTTCATCGCGCTGCAAGTCCTGGCGGTTGGCCTGCTGGTCGCCTTCCCGGGGATCACCGGACGCTGACAGTTGCTTGGCCCCCTGAAACTGGAAGACAAACGGGACACAGACCACCGTCGATGGCACGCGAAATGTATTACGCGACTGAAGGTTCGTTCGATCTGATTGTCCAGCCGCTGTTTGCCGCCCGTGCCAATGCGGCCGGGCGGCGCGACCTGTCGAAATCGAGGCGGCCCAATCCTTGGTCGGACTCCACAGTGTGACGATGGATGATAGCGCCGTGCGTCTCGGGCGATCCCGCATGGCTTTGACGCCAAACGGGGTTGCGCAAGGATGCGCAACAAACAGCCTGTCACGGCGCTTGCACCGCAAAGGACTGCGCGATGCAATGAACGTGGGCGAGATCTGCGCGGTGGGGCGGCTGGATGGGCAAGGCTGGTCGGTGCGGATGTCTTCGGGGCACAGATTGAGCTTGGGGGTCCGTACTGTCACTACCTCGACGCGGTCGGCACCTTGATCTGGGCACCGCTTGGGGTTGGCCACATATTCGCACCGACTGGCAGGAGCGCGATCCGCTCCGTTCCCACCAGCGCCCTGCAAGATAGTGCTGCCGTAACGGATGCAGCGTCGACGGCCGTCGAGGTCCTGACCAAAGATCGTCTCCATCTGCTCGATAAGGTCGACCTCATAGGGGCCCGACATCGGCAACCGGAAGGGAATGTTCTCGTGCAACCCGGGGAGCGATGCTTCTTGTAGGTCACCCTGCCGGCATTCCCCCCTCGAGCCCGTCAAATGCGTACCAAGTCGCCGGGAACTTGCATTTCCGCAACGTTCCGCGCCGCGCCTCCGGATAAACTCTTCTCAACGCGCAGACATACCGAGAAGGAATGAGAAAATGCTTACGAGAAGAGCCGCATTGATGGGCGCAGCCGGGGTTGCCTCGCTTCCGATCCTGGCCAAGGCTGCGCATGCAGAGACTGTGGCGGCCCCGCTTGCGGCCCCTGCGGACCTGTCGAGCCTCACCCGCATCAAGCGCAAGCTGATCGCGCCGCCCTTCGTGCACGACCACGAACAGGTTGCGCCCGGCGCACCCCGCATCGTCGAATTCGAGATGAAGATCGCCGAAAAGGAGATCGAGGTCGACGACGGGGCCTATCTGCAGGGCATGACCTTTGACGGGTCGATCCCCGGTCCGATGATGGTGGTGCACGAAGGGGACTACGTCGAGCTGACCCTGATCAACCCCGAAGACAACATGCTGCCGCACAACATCGATTTCCATGCCGCGACAGGGGCTTTGGGTGGTGGCGCGCTGACTCATGTGAACCCGGGCGAAAAGACCATCCTGCGGTTCAAGGCGACGCGTCCGGGTACCTTTGTCTATCACTGCGCACCGGGCGGCCCCATGATCCCGTGGCACGTCGCTTCGGGCATGGCGGGGACGATCATGGTGCTGCCGCGTGACGGGCTGAAAGACCACGAGGGAAACCCGGTCAGCTACGACCGCGTCTACTATATCGGCGAGAACGAGTTCTACCTTCCGAAGGACGAGAACGGCGACTACAAGCGCTTTGCCGATGTTGGCGAAAGCTATGCCGACACGCTTGAGGTGATGAACGGGCTGATCCCTACCCACGTTGTCTTCAACGGCAAGGTCGGCGCGCTGACCGGCGACAACGCGATGACCGCCAATGTCGGTGAGCGGGTGCTGTTCGTCCACAGCCAGGCCAACCGCGACACCCGTCCGCACCTGATCGGCGGGCACGGCGACCTGGTTTGGGAGCACGGCAAGTTCAACAACGTCCCCGACCGCGACATGGAAACCTGGTTCATCCGGGGCGGTTCGGCGGGCGCGGCGCTGTATACCTTCCTGCAACCGGGGGTCTATGCCTACGTGAACCACAACCTGATCGAGGCGGTGAACCTTGGCGCAACCGCACATGTGAAGGTCGAGGGCGACTGGAACAACGACCTGATGGAACAGGTCCTTGCCCCAAGTGATCTGAACGCGATCTGATGCAGCCACAAAGGAAAGACAGGGGGCGGTCGCAGGATGTGACCGCCTCTTTCATTTGAGCGGAGGAACCGATGAAAATCGTTGTTGCAATGGCGGCGGTCGGCGTCGCGTTCGTTTTGGGTATCGCGGCGCGACAGCCGGCAGATCGGCCCTTCGATCCGCCGGAAATGGTGCACGTGGCGACAGGTGAGATCGCGTTTCGCCCGTTGGAAAACTTCTCTCGGTCTGGAAAGACGCGTACGCCGCGGCCGGTGCCGATGACCGTGCAGGGCTTTGACATCATGAAATACCAGGTGACCGGGGCGCAATACGCCGCCTGTGTGGCAGACGAGGCATGTGACCGGGTCCGCACCGTTTCGCCTGACGCCCCGCAGACCGGGGTCAGCTGGCAGGACGCCACCGCCTTTGCCCGCTGGTATGCCAAGCGGACCGGTGCGGACTGGCGGTTGCCCTCCGACGTCGAATGGCAACTGGCTGCAGCGGAACGCTACGGCGACAGCGGACCGGATTACGCGGTTGCCGATCCGGGCGTGCAGATGCTGGCGAGCTATGAAAACGGCGCGACCCTGCGTCGGGATGCCGACCCGAAACTGTATGCCTCCGGTGAGTTCGGGCTGAACTCCAATGGTTTGGCGGATGTGTCAGGCAATGTCTGGGAATGGACGGATGGCTGTATGCAGAGCGGCGAATTGGCGGTGGATGGCACGGTGGCCGAGACGGAACCCTATTGCGGTGTGCGCATCGCCGGAGGCGTGCACCGCGCTGCAGTGATCGATTTTGTCCGCGATGCCAGTGTCGGCGGCTGCGCCGTGGGGCTGCCGCCGGATCACCTTGGCTTCAGGCTGGTGCGTGGGAAATGACCCCCGCTTACGACGCCTGACTGTAGCGGATGCCATCCGGGACATGCGCATCAAAGCCGCTGGCGATGATCCGCGTCAGCGCACGGCCTTCGGGCGCGATGGTCAGCGCATCCTCCGTCACCTCCACCAGATCGCCGAACCGCCCGCTCAACAGCGCGATCTCTGCATCCAGCGTTGCGGCCTGTCCGCCAAAGGCGTCCCGCAGCGCCGCGCGGTCCAGCCGGAACTCGCACATCAGCATCTCGATCGCGCGGGCGCGCAGCAGGTCGTCCGCGGTCATCATGTGGCCGCGCACACCGGCCAGCTGACCGGCCTCGATCCGCTGGACATAGGCGGCGGTGGCGGGTGCGTTCTGGACGTAGCCTGTGGGCAAACGAGAGATCGACGAAGCGCCAAGACCGATCAGCGTCGGGCAAGTATCGTCGACATAGCCTTGGAAATTGCGCCGCAGATGCCCGGTGGCAGCGGCGCGGGCGAGCCCATCACCGGGGCCGGCGAAATGGTCGATCCCGATGGCGGTCATCCCGGCGCCGGTGAACCGTGCAGCGGCAAGCGTCGCCAGCGCGTGACGCGCCTCTTCGGCCGGCAGGGCGTCTTCGGGGATCAGCTTTTGCCGCTTGGACACCCAAGGCACATGCGCATAGCCGAACAGTGCAACGCGCTCGGGGGCAAGCTCCAGCACCTTGGACACGGTATCATCTAGCCGTTCAGCAGTCTGGTGCGGCAGTCCGTAGACGAGGTCGGCGTTCAGGGAGCGAATACCCGCCGCGCGCAGGTCGTCAACGCAGGCCTGCGTGATGTCAAAGGGTTGTTCGCGCCCAATGGCGGCCTGCACCAAAGGGTCGAAGTCTTGAATGCCGATGCTGGCGCGGTTCATGCCCTCGGCAGCCAGTGCAACGATCTTGGGGCGGTCGACCATGGTCGGGTCGATCTCGACCGAGAATTCGCAATCCTCGGAAGGGGGGATCACCGCCCGGACCGCCTGCGCCAGACGGTGGATCATCTCGGGCGGCAGGATCGTCGGCGTGCCGCCACCCCAATGCATCCGCCCCATGCGCAGGCCCTTGGGCAGGATGTCCCTGAGCAGCGCCAGTTCCTGTTCCAGCGCGCCGAGGTAGCTTTCCACCGGGGACAGGGTCTTCGTCCCCTGCGTGCGGCAGGCACAAAACCAGCACAGGCGTTCGCAGAACGGGATGTGCAGGTAGACGGACACCGGCTGGGCCGGGTCCAGCGCCGCCAGCGCGCGGGTTTGCTCGGCGGAGCCTACGCCGGGCGCAAAGACCGGCGCTGTGGGATATGAGGTGTAGCGGGGCACCCGGCTGTCGAACAGGCCAAGGGATCTGAGGCGGTCTAGGTGTTTCATGCGGCCGATATGCGCCTTTTCCGGCGGCGCGACTTTGCGCAGGATCAAGCTTCAGACCGGAAAGGGCGAAACGCCGATCACGAGCTCGTGCAAGTGGAGCATGGCCATCCACACCGACAGGCCGATCGCGCTGCGGACCAGCACGCGGCGCAGGTTGGCGCGTCGCCACGACGGGCAGGTCAACGGTTTCAGCGACAGGAGCGCCGTGTGCGCGAAGATATCCGGTCCAGCCGCGCGCCGCGCCTTTGCATCGAAGGCCGGGATGGCGGCCAGTGCCATGGCGGCAAAGCTGCCGAACAGGATGACATGGGCAAGATCCCCGTTCGGATACAGGTGCGCCCCGGCCCACACCGCCAGCGCAAGGAACAGCGGATGGCGCGAGACGGCGGCAAAGCCGGGCTGCGCGGGATCGAATGTCTTGCCCCCGCCAAGGGTAAAGGGCTGCGCCGCACCGATACCGCAAGCGACAAGCACCAGAGCCACAGGCATCGCGAGGTTCGGAACCCAGCGCGTCCATGGCATTTGCGGCCAAAGCTCCACATAGGGGGCGCGCCCGGCGGCAGCGATCACCCAGACCAGCAAGGCCAGCGAGATCACGCCATAGGCAGCGAAATAGACCCGGCGTCCCACCGCGCCGATCAGCCTCTCTCGCAGGCCGCCGAGGCGCGGCACGAAATGGCTGGCCGCAAAAAGCGCGAGCGCAAGGGTGTATTCGGCCCAGCCGGTCATGCCTCGTCCGCCTCCTTCATCAGTCGCATGATGTGACAGGCAAAGGCGTAGGTCGCCGGGGCACCGATCACCAGACCCCCGGCGGCAGACTGCCACGGCGTCAGCACGGGCCAGCCCAGCCAGGACCCGATCAGCGAGGCAAAGAACAGGTTCACCCCCATCGCCCCCGCGCCGAACGGATAGAGCCCGGCCAGCAGTTTCCATCCGGGTTTCATCGGCGGCTGACCAGCATCTGCACGGCGACCAGCGCCAGTATCAGGGCGACCGATCCGACGAAGAACCAGAATTCGGCCACATCTGTCTGCGGCTGCGGGATGGGCCGGTCGAAAGCGGCCAGCGCAGGGGCGGGGATCAGGGTGGCAAGGATCAAAAGACGTTTCACGTCAGCTCTCCATGGTCAGGGTCTGGTAGATGTCAGGCAGGGCGCGGGGCAGGCGCTGCGGATCGGGCAGCAGGGTGAATCCGGCGCGACCAAAGATGCGGGCGAACCAGTCCTGTCCGTCCTGATCGACGATCACGCCATGCACCGACTGCCCCATCGCGCGGGCCTCGCGGACGGCCATGCGGCTGTCCTCGATACCGTGCGGGCCTTCGTAGTGGTCGAGGTCATTAGGTTTGCCATCGGTCAGCACCAGCAGCAGCCGGCGGGTCGCACCCTCATCTGCCAGTTGCGCCGAGACATGCCGGATCGCGGCCCCTAGCCGGGTGTAGTGCCCGGGGCGAAAGCCGCCGATGCGGGTGGTGACAGCCTGTGACATCGGTTCGGCAAATTTCTTGGCCCGGTGCAGGAAGACGCGGTCGCGTTTCAGCGACGAGAACCCCCAGATCCCCAGCCGGTCGCCCGCCGTGTCGATGCCACAGGACAGCGCGGCCAGCGCCTCGCGCGCGGTTTCGATCACCGATGTATCGCCGAGCGCTGCCTCGGTCGACCGCGAGCAATCCATCAGGATCGCAACGCTCAGGTCACGCGCCGTCGGGCGACCCGATTGCCAGACTCGGTCGCTGCCCTGCTGCCCGCAGGCCATGTCGGTCTGCGACGTCACCACCGCATCGAGGTCCAGATCGTCGCCGTCCAGCTGCCGGGGCAGGATCACGCGGCGGGGATGCAGGGGCGCAAACTGGCGACGCACGCGGGCGACGAGCCGCGGATCGGGGGCGTAGTCGGTGCGGGGCTTGGCCTCGGCCTCCAGCACGCGGGTGTGGTCGGGCATGTAGGCGCCGGTGCGGCGATTCCATTCAGGATAGGTGAACTTGCCCGCAAGCCGTTCGTGATCGGCATCCTGCGGCGACAGGTCCAGCGACAGGCGCAGGCGGGTGGCGGCGCGTTTGATGTTCTGCGACAGGGTCAGGTGATCCTGATCCTCTGCGGCCTTGGCGGCATTGTCCTGATCGTCGTCATCGACCATGCGGTTGATGTTCAGGCTTTCGGCCCAGGACATGATCGACTCGAACCTGTGGACGATGAAGCTGTCGTTGCGGTTGGCCTGATCGCGGTCTTCTCGGCGCGCCTCCTTGCGGGTGGGCAGGACCATCGCAGGGGCAGGGGACTCGTCACTCGCGGCGGCGGGCTGGTCGCTGCGGGTGCGGGGCCGCAGGCGCGGCCAGATCGGCAGGGCAGCAAAGGTCCGGTAGCCGCGCGGGGCAGGGCAGTCCAGGCATTCACGCTGGAACGCGTGGCCACAGAGCTGGTCCAGCAGCATCCGCTCGATCCCGGCTTCGCAGCGCGGCAGGCCGGTGCGATGGCGGTTCAGGGTGATGTGGGTACAGAATGCGGCATGCGGCAGCCGGAGGCCCGGACAGGCGACATAGGCGCGGTCAGACGCCTGCGCCAGCGCGTCGATCTCGGCCCGGTCGGCGGCGAGCGGGTCGGCCTGCGCATCGGGCAGGTCGACACAGGCGGCCAGCGCTGTCAGCCACAGATAGCACGCCCGGTTCAGATCGCGCGTGGGAAAGGTGTCGATCACCGGCGGCAGGCGCAGGCGGTCGCCGTCGAAATCCGCCGCGTGCAGCTTTTCACGCGGGGTTCCGATGCGCCGCAGCCGGTCGGGGCGATGGTCGGATGTGGTCAGCGGGGCCGGGGTGATCTCCACCCCCGCCGCGCCGCCAAGCGCCCGGAACAGCGCCAGCACCGAGGGACGCATGGCCTCGAACGTCACCGCACGCGTGTCATCCCCTGCAACGGCCCCCCAGCGCGACGCCATGTCGTGCCAGAGGTTGCCGACGGTCTCTTCGGGCTCCATCAGGTCGAGGACGTGGATCATGGCGTCACCCGTAGATCACGGCGGCCAGATCGCGCAGCGCCTGCTGCACATCCGGCTCGTCGGAAAGCGGTTCGATGATGGCGGCCTCGATGGCGCGATCCACCGCCATGCCGCGCGCAATCATCGTGGCCGCATAGATCAGCAGGCGGGTCGAGACACCTTCCTCCAGATCCATGCCCGACAGCGCGCGGATCTTGCCCGCCAGCCGAACCAGGGCGCCGGCGCGCGCCTCATCCAATCCGCTTTCACGCATGACCACGGGGGTTTCGACCTCGGGTGTCGGGAAATCGAAGCCGATGGAGACAAACCGCTGCCGCGTCGACGGCTTCAGCTTTTTCAGCACGGTCTGATAGCCGGGGTTGTAGCTGGCCACCAACATGAAGGGCTTGGGCGCCTGCAGCTCCTCACCTGTGCGGTCGATGACCAGACGGCGCCGGTCATCGGTCAGTGGGTGCAGGACCACGGTCACGTCCTTGCGCGCCTCGACCATCTCGTCGAGATAGCAGATGCCACCCTCGCGCACGGCGCGGGTCAGCGGGCCGTCGACCCAGACGGTTTCGCCGCCTTTCAGCAGATAGCGCCCGATCAGGTCCGCCGCCGACAGGTCGTCATGGCAGGCGACGGTGTGCAACGGCAGGCCAAGGCGCGCGGCCATGTGTTCGACAAAGCGTGTCTTGCCGCAGCCTGTCGGCCCCTTCAGAAGAAGGGGCAGGCAGTTTTCATAGGCCGTCTGGAACACCGCGCATTCATCGGATTGCGCATGGTAGAACGGCAGGTCGGTATGGATCAGGTCTTTCATGGCTCATTCTCCGGGTACGGCGACGGGGCCGGGTTTCACCACCTCGCGGCGCACCACGAGCATCGAGTAGATGAACAGCAGGGCACCAAGCACTACGGCGATGCCCGAGCCGAAGCGCATCAGGTAGAACAGGCCCAGCTGATCCTGTACGTCCATGTAGTAGTCGCCGACAATGCGCTGCATGTGGGTCTGGATTGTGCCGGCAAAGGTCAGCGTGAAGGTCATGAAGGCCATGCCGCCGGTCATCAGCCAGAAGCTCGCCATGTTCAGCACCTGATTATACGGGTCCCGCTTCCGCAGGATCGGCATCGCATAGGTGAACATCGCCAGGTTCAGCGCCACGTAAGCGCCGTAGAAGGCGAGGTGCCCGTGGGCGGCGGTGATCTGCGTGCCGTGGGTGTAGAAGTTCACCCCGTGCAGCGTGTGCAAAAAGCCCCAGACGCCCGCCCCGAAGAAGGCGACGGTGGAGGACCCCAGCGACCACAGCAGCGCGGCCTTGTTCGGGTGGTTCTTGCGGCCCTTCCAGACCATGACGAAGGCAAAGGACATCATGGCAAAGAACGGGACCACCTCGAAGGTCGAGAAGATCGAGCCGATCCACTGCCAGTAACCCGGCGTGCCGATCCAGTAGAAGTGGTGTCCGGTGCCGAGGATGCCCGAGAAGAGCGCGGTGGCGACAATGATGTAGAGCCATTTCTCGATCACCTCGCGGTCGACACCCGTCAGCTTCAGCATCAGGAAGCCGAGGATCGCAGCCATGACCAGCTCCCAGGTGGCCTCGACCCAGAGGTGCACGACCATCCACCAGTACATCTTGTCGAGCGACAGGTTGTCGGGGTTGATGAAGGCAAAGACCCAGAGCAGGCACAGCAGCCAGAGGCCCATCATCAGGATGTTGGTGATTGCCGTCTTGCGCCCGGCAAGGAAGGTCAGCGACACGTTCACGAGGAAGATCACCGCAGCCACGAGGATTCCGAACTTGACCCAAAGTGGCTGTTCTAGGAATTCGCGTCCGCCGTGAATGCCGACGATATACGACCCCACCGCGCCCAGCGTGCCGACCACGAGGATCGCAAGCTGGATATAGGCGAGCTTGACCGAGAATATCTCGCGCTCGCTCTCCTCGGGGACGAGGTAGTAGGCTGCGCCGAAGAAGCCCAGGAGGAGCCAGACGATCAGCGCGTTGGTGTGGATCATGCGCACTATGTTGAAGGGCAAGACCTCGGACAGCGTGTTGGGCGAGACGTAGATCCAGCCCAGCAGCAGCCCGCCCAGCACCTGGATGCCGAACAGCGCCATCGCCGCGAGGAAATAGGCGTAAGCCACCTTTTGCGATTGGTATTTCATGTTTTTTCTCCTTTCCCTCGATCAGCCCGCGTCGTTCGGCGGCCAGTTCTGGGTGTCGGTCTGATCGGCCCAGCGGAGGAATTCGGCGAGCCCGCGCATCTCCTCTTCGGTGATCTCGAAATGCGGCATCTGGCGACGGCCCTCGATTCCGGAGGGCTGCGCCTGCATCCAGCCGTCCAGCATCTCGTAGGCGCCCTCGGGGTCGTCGGCGACGCCCCAGCGGGTCATCACATTGCCGACCTCGGGGGCGAAATAGGCCCCTTCGCCGTGCAGCGTGTGGCAGTTGATGCAGGAGTTGCGCTCCCACACATGTTTGCCAAGGACGACCTCGTCGGTCAGGGGCATCCCGGCAGTGGCTTTGTCCACGATGTGCAGGTGGCTTTGCGCCGTGAGGGCCACGAACACGACGACGAAGAATATGGATCCCCCGTAGAACACGTTCCTTGCCCGCGATTTTGTTAGGAATTCAGACATGTCGCGGTCCTGTCGAATTGTTTCGGATGACCGCTGTGTATCGGGGACTGTCCCACCGCTTGTTGTGCAAACGCAAAGAAGCTGGCGAAAGGTACGGGCAACATGTGGCTATGAAAGGACAGCCCATGTCGCAGCCTGATTTCGACGACCCGGAACTACCTCTGGCGGAGCTGTTTTCCGCATGGCCGGATATGGCCGGGGTTTTCATGGACCGGCGGATGCTGTGCCCCGGCTGCCTGATCGCGCCGTTTCACGCCATTACGGATGCGTGTCTGGAATACGATCTGGACGAGGACGCGTTCCGGGCGGAATTGCGGGCTCGCCTGGCCAAGCCGTAGCCGTCACGCCTCGCTCAGCACCACCAGGGCATGAGGATCCGTGACCACGATATGCTTGCGGGTCGATTCCACGATGCCCTCTTTCTGCCATGCCGACAGCAGCCGGCTGACCGTGTGCAGGGTGGTGCCGGTCATGTCCGAGATGTTCTGACGGGTCACGGGAAAGGCGATCTCGATCCCCTTGTCCGTCTTGCGGCCGCTTTGATGGACCATGCGGAGCAGCGCGCAGGCGACGCGCTTTTCCACCGCCTGCGTCGCCATTTCCGTCAGGGTTTCCTGAATCTGGCCAAGGCGCTGACCGAGGGTCTTGTAGCTTTCTGTGGCAAAGCCGGGATAGCGGCTGGTGAAGTCATCCCACACGCGCACCGGCCAGGATAGTGCAATCGACTCGGCCGCGGCGATGGCGCTGGCGGGGTAGGTGTCGCGCTGCAAGGCGGGCGCAATGCCGAACAACTGCCCCGGCGAAATGTGCAAGACGATGATCTGGTCCCCCCCCGGGGTCGTGCGGACAACCCTCAGGTAGCCGTCCAGCAGCAGGTAAAACCGGTCGGCGTCATGCCCCTCGCCAAAGATCGTCGTGCCTTCGACGTAGCGGCGCGACACTGCCTGATCGAGGATCTCGCGGATCTGCGCGCGGTCCAGCAGCGAAAAGGGCGGCAGGCCGGTCAACAGGCTTTCGTCGAGTTTCGGCAAGGTTTCACATCCGGAGTTTGTGCAAGGGCAACGTTCCGACTGCCTGTCTACGGCAAATCAGGGGCAGACGAAACAAACGGAAACGCAGAAAGGATGCTCCGATGTTCAAATCCATGATGATGACCGCCGCCCTTGCCCTGACCGCCACCTTGGCCAGCGCCGAAACCCACGAGATCAAGATGCTGAACAAGGGTGAGGCTGGCGTGATGGTCTTCGAGCCCGCCTTCGTGAAGGCCGCACCGGGCGATGTGATCCACTTCCTTCCCGCCGACAAGGGCCACAACGTCGAGAGCATCGACGGTATGCTTCCCGATGGCGTCGACGGCTTCAAGACCAAGTTCAACGAAGAGTTCGAGCTGACGGTGGACGCGCAGGGTGTCTATGGCGTCAAATGCACGCCGCACTATGCCATGGGCATGGTCGCTGTGATCCAGGTCGGCGACGCCGCAAACCTCGACGAGGCAACCGCCGTCAAACACAAGGGCAAGGCCACGAGCCGCATGGCCGATCTCATCGCACAGGTCGAGTGACGTCCTGTCCCTTCGTCAAATGATCGATACGGGCGCGGCCAAAGGCGCCGCCCGATTGCCCTCGGGAGAGTTCACGATGACCGACCGCGAGACATACAAGGGCCCGGCGCTCTTTTCCTATGGCTTCAGACCGTTTTTCCTATCGGCTGCGCTCTTCGCGATGCTCGCTATTCCCATGTGGTGGCTGGTCTGGCGCGGCGACCTCGCACTTGCCAGCCGGTTAAACCCGGTGGACTGGCACATTCACGAGATGATCTTTGGCTATGGCGCTGCCGTTGTCGCGGGCTTCCTGTTTACCGCCGTGCCCAACTGGACCGGCCGCCTGCCGACACGCGGCGGACCTCTGGTGGTGCTGCTGTCGTTTTGGATTGCGGGACGCGTTGCCGTGGCAGGGCTTACGGGGCAGGGGCCATTCGTGGTGGCGCTGATCGATCAGCTTTTCCTTCTGGCGGTGACCGTGATGATCGCGCGGGAAATCGTCGCCGGCCGGAACTGGCGCAACCTCAAGGTGCTGGTCCCCGTGACGATGCTCTGGCTGGCCAACATCCTGTTCCACGCCGAGGCCGCGATGCAGGGAACGGCGGATCACGGTCGCCGGCTCGGGATCGCGCTGCTGGTCTTCCTCGTCATGTTGATCGGGGGACGCATCGTGCCGAGCTTTACCCGCAACTGGCTTGTTCAGCGCGGCGAGACTCGGTTGCCGGGGGGTTTCTCCCGCTTCGATGCGCTGTGCCTGGCGGCTGGCGCTGCAGGGCTGATTGCCTGGGTGGTCGCCCCATATACCATGATCTGTGCCGCACTCGGGACGACAGCCGCCGTGCTGCATCTCGTGCGGGTCGCACGCTGGCGGGGCGCAGGCACGTGGCCATCGCCGCTCCTGCTGATGCTGCACGTTGCCTACCTGATGGTGCCGCTGGGATTTGCCGCCGTGGCCCTGGCCGGACTTGGCCTCGTTGCGCCGGCAAGCGGGGCGCATGTGCTGGGCATCGGTGCGGTCGGCGGCATGACTGTGGCGGTGATGATGCGTGCGACGATGGGGCATACCGGTCGGCCACTGGAGGCTGGCAGGGTCCTGATGGGGGCCTTCGTTCTAATGATCGCGGCAGCTGCGGCGCGTGTGGCCGGCCCGGCACCACTCTTCGCGGGATTGGACGGCATCGACCTCTCCGCATTTCTATGGACCTGCGCCTTCGCACTCCTTGTGGCGCGTATCGGCCCCTGGCTTCTCCGCCCGAAGGCGGGCCGCAAGGTGTCCCGTGCCGCAGCCAGGGTTAGGATTCATGACCAGTAGATGACGGGCGTGGCGCGAGCGATTGCTGAGAGAAAGACCTTTGGGAAGCGGTCATGGCGGGTCGCCACCCGCCGTCAGTCCTTAAGTTTGACAAAGATGATTTTGACCGCTCCTGCGCAGGGCATTGCAAAGCAATGTCCCGAGACGGGTATTTGGTTGGGTGTTCTGCGTTGCTTGCGGCCCGGGACGCAGGCGCGTATCGCGTTGTCTTTCAAAGCGTCTCGGAACCAGTCGGCGTCATGGCCACGATCCCCGAACTCGGACTGATCGAACTAGGGCGGGCGCGGATTTCCAAGATGTACTGTTCAATGTCGCTGGGCCGCTGAGTAGCTCGCCAGACGCAGGGCTCTGAGCCCCAGTTCGGTTCGCAGGGTTTGGGCTGGCCGGGAATGCGCACAAGGCCAAAGGATTTCCTTTGCCCTGCGGATTGCCCCTTCGCACGGTCCCACGAGGGGTTGTAAGACAGCGGCATGGAAACCTGGCGCTTCGAAACGGTTGAACGGGATGGCGACACGGTGGGCGACGTCGCCTACCGCCGCATCCGCTCCCACATTATTCACGGCAAACTTCTGCCCGGCGAGAAGCTGAAACTCGACC
This sequence comes from Sagittula sp., assembly GCF_052825245.1. NCBI lineage: Bacteria > Pseudomonadati > Pseudomonadota > Alphaproteobacteria > Rhodobacterales > Roseobacteraceae > Sagittula > Sagittula sp. The sequence goes on along the minus strand of NZ_JBRBWD010000044.1, from coordinate 35,735 downwards.
GGATGAAGGAGATCTACGGTGCCTCGGTGACGACGCTGCGCGAGATACTCAACCGGCTGGCGGTCGAGGAGCTGGTGACCGCCGAAGGCCAGCGTGGGTTCAGGGTGAGCGCGGTCAGCGCCGGAGAGCTGCGGGAACTGGCGGTCTTGCGCGGTTTGCTGGAAAGCCATGCGCTGCGCGCCGCCATCGCGCAGGGGGATATCGAGTGGGAGGCCTCGGTTGTGGCCGCGCACTACAAGCTGTCCGTGGCCGAGCGCGCCCTGATCGCAGGCGACCCCGCGGTGGTGGACCGCTGGGTGGCCTGTGACTGGGGTTTTCATAACGCGACCATCGCCGCCTGCGATCAACCGATCCTGCTGCGCAGCTATGCTTCTATATTTGACCGCTTCGCCCGCTATCATCAGCTGGCTCTGGACTTTCGGGGGCAAGGCGTAGTCGAGGATCACGTCCGTCTGCGCGATCTGGTGATCGGGCGCGATGCCGATGCAGCGGTTGCGCTGCTGACCCGTCACATCGACAGCGGCGTGGCGCACCTGCTGGCCTCGGGGCGTTTTACGTGACCGTCAGATTTCTGCATCGTCGGGTCGTGCGGGCTGTCGGCGGTCGGTAAAGGCCGCCTTGTTTGAGACCGCCCAGTTGTTTCGGGCCTCGCCATGACAAGCGAACCCCTGGAGGCTTGCCGATCTTGCTGCGTCGTGCCGAGCGTTTCGCGCCGCACCTGATCGCGGAGGAAAGCGGCACATATTCGACCTGGACACTTGTTACCGCCGTTCGTTGGTGTCCGCTGGGTGTCTAGGCGGATGCCTTGATAATCAGCCCAAGGCGGCAACCCACCTGCTCCCGGCCTTATCCGCGCGACGAGTTGCGAAGGTTCTCTTATCAACCTCACACGACAAACCCTGCGTGCGTCGATCGGGCAGGTGTGCGGGCCTTCGGTTTCTCGGATCTTTTGCAGCCATTCACCCTGATCCGGATAATTGACATACAGTATGGCAGGTGCTTCAAGTCCAACAAAGGAGCATGCACAGATGGATGAGGCAGAAGAGTTCGACCTTGTGGTAATCGGGGCGGGTGCCGCGGGTCTTGCCGCCAGCGCGACGGCTGCGCTTGCCGGGTTGCGGGTCGTGCTGCTGGAAGCTTCCGACCGGGTCGGGGGCACATGTGCGATCTCTGCCGGCTGTGCCTGGTTGCCCAACACGGTGCTTTCCAGAGAGGACGATCCGGACGCTGCAAGACGGTACCTCGATCACGTGGTGGGCAACGAGTCGCGTGCCGAGATGCGAGAGGCCTTTCTCGCGCGCGCGCCCGAGATGGTCGCGGAGCTGCAGAATGCAGGCGCGATCGATCTCGCACCCTTTGCGCACCATCCTGACTACCATACGGATCTCCCCGGCGCCGTGACCCGGGGCAGGGCGCTTGGGGCGCAGCCCTTCGACGGGCGCAAACTTGGATCCGCCTTCAGATTGGTGAAGCCGCCCTTGCCGGAGTTCACGATCATGGGCGGAATGATGGTCGACCGGACCGACATCGGGCACTTGCTGCGCACCACGCGGAGTTTGGCCAGTTTCCGCCACGCGGCGGGGCTGATGCTTCGCCACGGGCGAGACCGGCTGACCGGGCCGCGCGGGCGGCGTCTTGTCATGGGCAACGCGCTGGTCGGGCGCCTGCTTGCCTTTCTCATCGACCACGGGGTCGAGATCCGCACCGGATGCCGCGTCGACCGCATCGTGGTCTCGGACGGGCGGGCGACGGGCGTTGCCATCGGGAAACAACAGATCGCGGCGCACTGCGGCATCGTCGTCTGCACTGGCGGCTTCTCGCATCACGCCCGGCTGAGGCAGGACCTGTTTCCGGACCCGCTGGCCGAGCAATCTGTGGTGCCTGACACCAATACCGGCGGTGGCCTGGACCTGCTGCTTGGCGCCGGTGGCCAGCTTGAACGCGGTTATTCGAACGCGGCCTTCTGGGCTCCGGCATCGGCTCGGACGCGGCCCGACGGAAGTAAGGCCGTCTTTCCGCACCTTCTGCTGGACCGGGCCAAGCCCGGTATCATCGCGGTGGATGCGTCAGGACGGCGCTTTGTCGATGAATCGACCTCGTACCACCGGTTTGTCGAGGGCATGTACCGGGCCGGCGCGATCCCTTGTCACCTGGTGTGCAACGCGGCGTTCATCCGTCAGTACGGTCTGGGCGTGATCCGCCCGATGACCCGGCGCCTCGGTCCTTGGGTGGCCGAGGGCTACCTTGCCGAGGGGCGCGACATCAAAGCCATCGCCACTGCCATAGGCGCCGATCCTGCAGTGCTGGCAGACAGCTTCGCGCGAAACGACCGCTATGCAGCGGAGGGGCGGGACCCGGAATTCAACCGCGGCTCAACGGCCTATTCCCGCAACCTCGGCGATCCGGACCACATCGGGCCGAACCCCTGTCTCGGGCCGATGGGGGAGGGGCCCTATTATGCCGTCCGCCTGCACCCTGCGGACATCGGCACTGCCATGGGCATCGTCACCGATACCGAAGCCCGGGTTCTGGATGCCGCTGGTGCCCCCATCCCCGGCCTCTACGCCGCCGGGGCCGACATGGCGTCGGTCATGGGCGGCAGTTACCCCGGTCCGGGCATCACCATCGGTCCCGCGCTCACATTCGGCCATGTCGCGGCGCGACATGCCGCCACTTCGAAGGAGACCTGAACATGACCCTGCCCGGAACCGCCTTTCTGGCCCTTTGGCATGACATCGACCCCGCGTCGCAAACGGAATACATGGAGTGGCACACGCGCGAACACATGCCCGAGCGCCTCTCGATCCCGGGCTTTCTGGTCGGCAAGCGGCTGATCGACCAGAGCCGACAGCGGTATCGGTACGGCACCATCTACACTGCTGAGTCGGTCGAGGTCTTCCGCTCGCCCGCCTATCTGGAGCGTCTCAACAATCCGACCGAATGGTCCGGCCGGGTGCAGCCTGCGTTCCGCAACTTCCTCAGGGTCGCCTGCGACCGGCTGGCGTCGTCCGGCGTTGGCGACGGCGGCGCGATGGCCACGATCCGGCTGACTCTTGCCGAGGGCGGAAACGCCGCGCTGAAGGATGGGGCGCAGGGACTGTGCGATGACCTGCTGGCGGTGACCGGCGCCGCCTGCGTGCATGTCGGGGCCGCGCGCAACGAGGTCTCGGACATCCGCACACGCGAAACCGAGATGCGGCCCGGCATGGCCGAGAAAGGCTTTGACGTGGTGGTTCTCATTGAAGGCAGCGGCAAGCCCGAGCTCGAGGCCTCGCTGCCCGAATTCCACCGCGTGATTGGCAACAGCGGCCTGAGCCTGAGCGACCCGCAGACCATCGTCTATCACCTCGCTTATGCGCTTTCCGCCGCAGACATGGCTGCCGGGCAATGAAAGCGGTCGTCAAGCAGGCGCCGCGCGATGGCTGCATGGCGGTTGTGGACAGGGACATCCCTGCCCGTGGTCCGGGTGAGGTGCTGATCCGCATCACCGCCGCCGGGATCTGCGGGACAGACGTCGCGATCTGGAGGTGGCACGAGGCGGTGGTGGGCCAGTACGCCCCGGACTTCCCGGTGGTCATCGGCCATGAATTCGCCGGGGTGGTCGTCGAAGCGCCCGAGGGCAGCAGTTTGGCGCCGGGCGCGGTCGTCGGCGTCAACCCGCAGGTCGGCTGCGGGACCTGCCGGTATTGCGGTCTTGGGCGCCCGACCCTATGCGACCGCCGGCGCATGATGGGCGGTCACATCGACGGCGGCTGGACCGAGATGATCTGCGTGCCGGCCGCGCAGGTCTTTGCCCTGCCGCAGGGTGTCGACCCTGCCGTCGCCCCGCTGCTGGAGCCGCTTGCCGTCGCGGTCCACGCCGTGATGGAGCAGGTGCCGCTGCGTGCCGGTGATGCTGCGCTGATCATCGGCGCCGGACCCATCGGCCTGCTCTGCGGCATCCTCGCGCTGGAGGCGGGGGCCTCCAGGGTGGTGATCACCGGCGTCGCCGATGATGCCGGTCGTCTCGAGCTGGCCCGTGAACTGGGGATGGAGGCTGTCGATGTCGATGTGGATGATCCCGCCGCAGCACTTGGTCCCGAGGGCGCCGACGTGGTCTACGAAACCAGCGGCAACGCGGCCGTGGCGCAAAGCCTGCTGAAGCTGGTGCGCAAGGCCGGGCGGATCGCTCTGATCGGCCTTTGCCATGGCCCCGCAACCTTCGTCACCACGCCCGCCGTGCTGAAAGAGGTGCAGTTGACCGGCTCGCGGGCCTACAACGATCCGACCTGGCGGCTGCTGATGAAGTTGCTTCCGCAGGTCGCGCCGAAAGTCCTTCGCCTGGTAACCCACCGCTTTCCGTTGGACCGCTTCGAGGACGCGTTGAAGGCCGTGGCCGCGCGCGAAGGAGTCAAAATACTGCTGGAACCCTGACAGGGCCGGTGTGAGGGCTCACCCGGGCAGGTTCCAACCCCGCGCGGTGTCGCCATAGGCCGCGCAGCCCGTCTCGGTGATGGCAACGGTGTCTTCGAGCTTGATGAACCCCAGCCGGGGGTGTTGCCATGTCGTCTCGACGGACAGCACCATCCCGGCCTCCAGCGGGCGGTCCCGGTGGGGCGCGGGGTAGGGGATCGGCCCGTCGTCCATCAGACGGGGCGCCTCGTGGGTGATCAGCCCGACACCGTGCACCACGAAGGAGAATGAGCCTTCGCGCGGACGGGCCAGAAGATCGGCAACCGCGTCGAACGGCGTCCGGCCGGCCACGCCAGCCCGCAACGGCACCCGTGCGGCCTGCTGCACCGCTTCGATCGCGGCGAGGGCGTCTTCCAGTTCTGCCGACGGAGCGGAAAGGGTGCCCATGCGGCACAGGTCGCCGAGGTAGCCCTGAACATTACCGCCCGAGTCGAGCGACAGTATGTCCTGAGCTTCCAGAACCTGGGTGGACGGCGCCCGGTTGAGGCTTTGACCGGCGGTGATCAGGCAATATTCCCAGGTGAGGCCTCGTGCGATTTCTTCGCGGCGCAGTATCGCGACGGCGTCGTTCTTCGTCATGCCGGGGCGCAATTGCTCAAAGGTGGCCTGCATGGCGTCCACGACCCCCTCGGATGCGGCGCGCAGCAGGTCCAGCTCCCAAGGCTGCTTCACGGCGCGCAATTCTTCGAGGATCGTGACCGCGTCCACAGTTTGTGTCGCCGGCAGTCCTGTGCGCAGACACGCCCATGCGTCGGCAGGCAGGAATCCGGTTTCCACCGCCAATGCGCCCGGCGTCAGCCCCCGCTCCGCAAGCCCCCCGAGCGCGAGGTGCATGGCATCCACCGAGCCGCGCGACTTCGCCACGACCTCCGGCACCCAGAAACGGTTCAGTTCTTCCTCGAACCGCTCGTTGGCATTGGCGACGTAAAAGGCGAGGTCGGGCCTACCGGCGGGGTAGACCAGCAGGGGAAGGTAACGGCTGAGCCCGATGGCATCCATCGCTTCGAACATGAAGAAGCTGTAGTTGCCCAGCAGATACTGGATGTTGTGCTTGGACGAGGCGATCAGCACGTCGACCCCAGCGTCCTGCATCAGCCGGTCGAGGCGGGCTGTGTCGAAGGGCGGCAGGGGGCGCTCGGTCATGGCTGGCGCTTTGCGTCGAGGTCCGCCATCGCGCGCCGCGACTCGGCGAGGCAAAGCTCTGCCCAGGCGGCGTGGCCCATGTCGGCAATCCGGCGGTGGCTGGGAATCTCGACGCTCACGACCAGGTCGGCGGGGAGCGCGCCCACGATCCCCGCAAGGTCCGCGCCGCCCTCACCGGGCAGCAGCCGCTCTTGCCGAGCGGTGAAGAGGAGCTCTTCGACGGACTCGGCGGGCCGCGCGGGGCAGTCGCAGATCTGGAGGTAGCTCAACCGCGAGGCGGGAATTCCTCGCAGATCGTCCAGCGTGGTGGCGGACCGGGCCACGTGGATGGTGTCGATCAGCACCTCGCCGTTCGGCTGTTCGGCGGCGGTCACGACCCGCAGGGCCGCGGCGGCGCTGTTCAGCGGCGCCCAAGGCGTGAATTCGAGGTTGATGGATAGGCCGAAGGGCCGCGCCGCCTCGCACAGGGCGGCGAAGGTATCGGTCAGGCGTCCCTCGTCCTTGTCGAGGCCCGCCGCGATCACGGTCCGGGCCTTCAGCCGTCCGGCGGTCTCCAGCATCGGCACCCAGTGGTCCACGCGGGTTTCACCGTCGATGCAGGCGATCTCGATGTCGTGGATGGACACGCCCGTATCGGCGATGGCCCGCTCCGTTTCGCGCAGCATCGCCGCGTTCTTCCACAGCGGAAACGCCTGCCCGCCGGGCAGCGCGGGCATCAAACGGACTCCGGCGGACTGGTAACCAGACCTGGCTGCAAGGGTGATGGTCTCGGGCGGGGACAGTTCCAGCGTGAGGTAGGAGAGGCAGTACGAACGGGTCACTGACGGGTCTTTCTTCTTGGATATCGACGGGTCTGCAAGACTATTGACATACTGTATGTCAGTTGCCAAGTATCGGCGACAGCCAGCTGCCATGCGCCGGTGTCACATCCGGCAGGCGCGGCAGAAAAATCAGGGAGGAGAAAAGATGAACGCCTTGCTTTGCAGGATTTCCATGACCGCGGCGGCGGTGAGCATCGGCCTTGGCGCCGGTGCCGCCATGGCGCAGGACACGATCACAATGCGCATCGCCCACAACATGCCGCAGACGCACAGCTATTCACTGTGGCTCGACAAGTTCGAAGAGGTGCTGGAGGAAGAATTCCCGGGCCGCTTCGACATCAAGGTCTTTCCCGCTGCCCAGCTCGGTACTGAAACCGAGTACCTCGAGGCGATGCAGCTGGGCACCCTGGACGGAGCTATCATGGGACGTCACGGCCAGATCGACCCGCGGCTCGACGTGCTGAACCTGCCGATGATCTACCGCGACGACGCGCATGTCGACGCGGTGCTCCACTCGGACAGCGCGGTCGAGGCGCAGCTCAGCGACATCCTCTACGAAAAGGGCTTCAAGGTGCTGGCGTGGGGCGAGCTTGGCTTCCGCTACATCACCACGAACGGCACCGAGGTTCGCTCTGCCGCCGACCTGCAAGGGCTCGACATCCGCGTTCCCAACGTCCAGCCATGGCTGACCGCCTTCAAGGCCTGGGGCGCGAACCCGACGCCGCTGCCCTTCGAAGAGGTCTATTCGGCGCTTCAGCAGGGTGTGGTGAGCGCTCAGGAGAACCCGCCGGAGAACATCTGGACGTCGAAGTTCCACGAGGTCCAGTCCACCATGAGCCTGACCGGCCACGCCAACATCCCGACGGAATTCGTGCTGTCGCGATCGTTCTGGGAAAGTCTGCCCGATGACGTGAAGGACACCGTTGTCGAGGCTGCCAAGGCCGGAAGCCTGATCCAGGTCGCCGCCGCCCGCGAGGCCAATGCCGCGCTGGTCGACAAGATCGAGGAGTCGGGCGTCACCATCGTCCGAGACATCGACAAGGAGTCGTTCCGCGCCGGTGCCGAGGAATCCTATGCCGCCTCCGAAGACACCATCGGTCGCGACCTCATCGACGCCGTTCTAGAGGCCAAGTGACGTGGCTTTGATAAACCAAGTCCTGCGCTGGTTTATCGGCATCCTCATCGTCGCGCTGGTGATCAGCGTGGCGATGGGCGTGTTCTGGCGCTACGGCCTCGGCAACTCGCTGTACTGGGCCACCGAGGTGCCGAACGTCATTCTTGTCTGGATCGTGTTCATCGGCTCGGTCGTGGCCTATTACGAACGACGCCACATCGCATTTACCGCGCTGGTCGACGCTCTGCCCGAACGGCTGCGGTGGAGCTTCCGCATCGTGGCGGAACTGGTCGTCCTCGCCTTCCTGGGCGCGTTGACCGTGTACGGCTACCAGATCGTGTCGAGCGCGATGAACAGCCTTTCGGACGCGCTGAAGATCCCGCGCGGCTACTTCTACATCTGCATGCCGCTGTCCGCCCTGCTCATGGCGGTGTGCAGCGTGGAAAACCTCTTCCGGCTGCTGCGCAGACCGGGTGAAGGAGCACCAACATGATCCTGACGATCTTCGTCGCCTTCTTCGTGCTCCTGTTGATCGGAGTGCCCGTTGCCATGGCAATCGGCGCAGCGGCGATGGGGGCCTTCTGGCTGGACGGCACCTTTCCGATGGCGCAGGTCCCCCACAAAATGGTCAACGGCGTCTATTCGTTTCCGCTGGTCGCGGTGCCACTGTTCATCCTGGCGGGTGCACTTGCGGGAGAAACCTCGATTGCCGCACGGCTGGTGCGGCTCGCCACAGCTCTGGTCGGGCACATCCGTGGCGGGCTGGGGCACGTCAACGTCGCCTCCTCGATGTTCTTCGGCGGCGTGTCTGGCTCTGCCGTGGCCGATACCGCAGCTGTGGGCAGCCTGATGATCCCGGCGATGGAGAAGCAGGGTTACAGCCGCGAGGACGCAGGCGCCATCACCATCACCTCGTCGACCATCGGCATCCTGATCCCGCCGTCGATCCCGATGGTCCTCTACGGCGTGACCGTGGGCACGTCTGTCGGCGCACTGTTTCTGGCCGGGTTGGTTCCGGGCATCCTCGTCGGTCTTTTACTCATGGTCGCGGTCTACGTCATGGCCAAGCGCAAGGGCTGGCCCCAGGCAGAACGGCGCGCACCCGCATCCGAACTCTGGGCCGCTTTCAAGGACGCGATCCTGGCGCTGCTTCTTCCGGTATTCCTGCTGGGAGCCATCGTCACCGGACTGACCACCGCCACCGAAGCCGGCGTGATCGGGGTCGTCTACGCACTGTTCCTGGCGGGCGTCGTCTATCGCGAATTCAGCTTTCGCCAGCTCGGCACCATTGTCGTCGAAGCGGCGGTCAACACCGCAATCCCGCTCTTCGTGGTCGCGACCACCTCGGTCGTCGCCTGGGTCGTGGCCATCGAGCAGTTCCCGGACTCGCTCGTCGGCTTCTTCAACGGTCTCGACGCCAGCCCGTGGGTGGTGCTGATCCTGATCAACCTGTTCCTGGTGGTGATCGGGATGTTCGTCGACCTTGTCCCTGCGCTGATCCTCTTTGCCCCGATCCTGTTGCCCGTGGCCGTGGCCCAGGGCGTGGACCCGGTGCAGTTCGGCGCGATCATGGTGGTGAACCTCGGCGTCGGGCTGGTGACACCGCCTGTCGGAAACTGCTTGTATGTCGGGGCCGCGGTGGCGAAGGTGCCTGTGGGCCGGCTCGTTCGCGCCTCTCTGCCCTTCCTGCTTATCAACTTCCTGACGTTGCTGCTGGTGACCTTCGTGCCGTGGATCAGCCTCTTCCTGCCGTCGCTGTTCTACTGAGGTTGTCATGAAGGCACTCGTGTACAAGGGCAAATCCCGGATGGAGTGGGAGGATGTACCGACGCCGGAGCCGGGCGGAGGCATGGTCCTTCTCAAGGTCGCAGCCTGCGGCATCTGCGGGTCGGACATGCACGGCTATCACGGACACGATCCCCGCCGCGTGCCACCGATGATCATGGGCCACGAGGCCGCGGGCGTGGTCGAAGGCGGAGCGCTCGACGGCCAGCGGGTGGCCCTGAATCCCTTCCTGAACTGCGGAACCTGCGAACGTTGCCTGTCCGGCGCCCCGCAGCTCTGCGAGGCGCAGCGCAACATCGGCTTGCCGCCGCACGCGGGCGCCTTCGCCGAGGGCGTGCTGGTGCCCGAGCGCAACCTCGTCCCTATTCCTGATGATATGCCCTTTGACGTTGCTGCCCTGGCAGAGCCTCTGGCCGTTTCGGTGCATGCGGTCCGTCTGGGGATGCGTGCACTGGCAGAACCGCTGTCCACCGCGCGGCTGGTCGTGCTGGGCGGCGGGGCAATCGGCCTGACGACGGCACTGGTGCTGATCGCCGAAGGCGCCCGGAACGTGACGCTGGTCGAGACCTCCGCCGCGCGGCGGGCCACGGCAGAGGCGGCCTCCGCCCGGATCTGCGCCGTCGCGCCCGAGGAGGCGTCCGTGCCTGGTGACGCCGACATGCTCTTCGACGCTGTGGGTGCCGCGGCCACGCGCACACTGGCCTTTTCCCTGGCACGGCGAGGCGGGGTGATCGTCCACAGTGGCCTTCTGCCCGGCAGCGAAGGTGTGGATGTGCGGGCGCTGACCCTGCGCGAACTGTCCTTCCTGGGCGCCTACTGCTACACGATGGCGGACTTCCAGCAGGCCATTGCCCTGCTGCGTGCCAGGGCTCTCGGCGATCTGACCTGGGTCGAGCGACGCCCCATGTCATGCGGCAGCCGCGCCTTCGCCGACATCGACGCGGGCACCCTAGCTGCCGCGAAAATTATCCTGACCGTGTGAAAGGAAACCACATGATCCACAAGACCGTAAAAGGCATCCGCATTCCGGCCCTGGGCCTGGGCACCTTTGAGCTGACCGGCGACTCAGGCGTCGCGGCCATCCGCACCGCCATCGAACACGGCTATCGTCACATTGACACCGCGGCCCGCTACGGCAACGAGGCAGAGGTCGGCCAGGCCATTCGCGAGTCCGGCGTGCCGCGGGATGAACTGTTCGTCACCACAAAGGTCTGGTTCGACAAGCTGGCGCCCGATCAGATCCGACAGAGCGTCGCAGATAGCCTCGATCGGCTGCAGATGGATGCGGTCGACCTGCTGCTGGTGCACTGGCCGACGCGCGAGGTGCCTCTGGCCGATACGCTCGCCACTTTTGCCGAGATGCGCGACAGCGGCAGGACCCGCAGCATCGGGGTCAGTAACTTCACGATCCCGCTGCTGGCCGAGGCGGTCGACACCTGCGGCGCCGACCTTGTGGTGAACCAGGTCGAGTATCACCCGTATCTTGCACAGGACAAACTGCTGGCCGATGCGCGCAGCCGCGACATGCTGCTGACGGCCTACCAGCCCATCGCCCGCGGCGAAGTCTTCCAGGATCCGACGATCACCCGTATTGGCGAGGCACACGGCAAGTCTGCCGCCCAGGTGACCCTGCGCTGGCTGGTGCAGCAGGACAACGTGGCGGCCATCCCGCGCTCGTCCCGGCCCGAGAACATCCGCGCGAACCTGGACATCTTCGACTTCGAGCTGAGCGATGCGGAAATGGCCGAGATCGCGGCGCTGGACCGGCAGGACCGCAAGAGCGATTTCGACTGGGCCCCGGATTGGGACAGGCCCTGAGCCTGTCCCGTTTCGGACGGCGCCTCAGTAGGTGCCGCGCCCGCCCGAGGCATCGTAAGCCACGCCGGTGGTGAAGGAATTCTCCGGGCTGGCGACGAAGGCGACAAGTGCGGCCAGTTCCTCGATCTGCAAAAGGCGACCCATAGGGATCTTGGCCTTGCTCGCCGTCACATGCTCGGGTGTCATCTGCTGAAGGAGATCGGTCTCGACCATCACCGGGGCCACGGCATTGACCAGGATCCCGGTTCGGATCAGTTCCTTGGCCAGCGACTTGGTCAGCCCGATGACACCGGCCTTGGCCGACGCATAGGCGGCGATCCCGGGCACGCCCTCCTTGCCAGCGATCGAGGCGATGTTGACGATCCGACCATAGCTTTGGGCCTTCATCTGCGGGATCACTGCACGGCAGCACAGGAAGACAGCGGTGAGGTCGATGTCGATCACCCGTTTCCAGTCGGCCAGGTCGTAGTGCTCGACATCGGCGACGGGACCATTGATGCCCGCGTTGTTCACGAAGACGTCGATCCGTCCGAAGCGCGACAAGACGTCGGCCGTCGCGGCCTCGACCGAGGCCGGATCGGTGACGTCCACCTTCATCTCTGCGGCCGGGGCATCGGATTGGCCCGGCGCGACATCGGCCAGGTCCCAGACGACGACTTGCGCGCCCTCTTGTGTCAGCCTGCGGGCGATGCCCAGCCCGATGCCGCGCGCCCCGCCGGTTACGATGGCGACCTGATCCTCGAAACGTCTCATGTGCGGCTCCGGTAGAATGCGATGGTGTCGGAAAGGCCCTGCTTCAGGGTCATGGGCTGCCACTCGGGGAAGAGCCGGGCCAGCGCGGGTTCCGCCTTGGGTCCGTCGATGGGCATGGGCGGGCCGGCCGCGTCGATCCGGGCCCCGGGCGCCAGTTCGTTGATTGTCCGGGCGATGGCAGCCGTGTCGGTCTCCCGGCCCAGCAGGGTGACGGCATTGGCGCCCTCCGGTGGAGCCTCGACCGCGGACAGGAAGATCCGCGCGACGTCGTCGGCATGGATCATGTCGATGGGACCCGTGAACGGGATGGTATAGGCCTCGCCCCGCGCGGCGGCTTCACAGGCGAGGGTCGCCCCTGCCGAAATCCCCACGTCGCGACCGGGCCCGTAGACCACGTAGGGGCGAAAGCCGGTCGAGCTGATGCCGTCTTCGGCGTGGAAGGCGCGTGCACTGTGTTCTGCCCCCAACTTGAAGGCACCGTAAAGCGTCGTCGGACGCGGCTCGGCGCCGCCGTCCGGTCCGAAGACCCCCATGCTCGACATGTAGGCGACGTTGCGGATGCCATGGGTGCGGGCGGCGAGGAAGGCGTTCAGGGTGCCGATCAGGTTGACCTCGGCGCCTAGAACCGGATGGTCCCGGCAGGCGGGCGTCAGCACGCCCGCAAGGTGGACGAGGCCGTCGCACCCCTGCGCCGCCGCGGCCACCGGCTCCGTCCGGACGATGTCGCCGACGTGCCAGTCGATCCGGTCCGCCAGATCGCGTCCGGCGATTTCCGCCACCTTCCCGCGATTTTCATGCATGTCGAACACGACCGGATCGTGCCCGGCCTCCGCCAGCCTGCGGATGATCCACGCCCCGATGAAACCGCCGCCTCCCGTTACCAGCACCCTCATGCCTGTCTCCTAGCCAATCTCTCATCCTCGTATTAACTGGTATACAGTATGTCAATTGTCCATATATTGGACCTGCCCGAGCCATCGGGTACAGTCGGCGGGATCGGGCAGAAAAAGGCATCGGGGCATGGCACTGAAAGCGAACAAGAACGTCAATCCGATGAAGAAGAGCCCCATCAACCGCCCGCAATCGCTGGCGGCGACGGTGGCCGAACGCCTGAAGGAGGCGATCCTGCGCCGCGAAATCGCGCTGGGTGAGCCGCTGTCCGAGGAGAAGATCGCCGTCGCGATGGATGTCAGCCGCACGCCTGTCCGCGAAGCGCTGACCATCTTGCAGATGCAGGGGCTGATCAACATACTGCCGCGCCGGGGCAGCATCGTCTTCAAGCCCGACGCAGAGGAGCTTCGCGCGCTGGTCGACTACCGCCTGCACCTCGAGCGTCTGGTCAGCCGCCTTGCGCTGGAGCGCGCTCCGGAGGCCACCCTGCAGGGGCTTCGCGAGGCGATCTCGATGATGGACACCGCCCGGGCGGCCGACGACTCCCTCGCCTATGCCGAGGCCGACACTACATTTCACAACACCTTCTTCGAGAACGCCGGCAACCCGTTCTTCTGCGAGGCCTTCGACATCGCTTCGGGCCGTCTTGCCGCGTTGCGCGTGCATCTGTCGGCACAGCTCAGCCTGCATCGGCACACGACCTACTCGGAACACCTCATGATCGCCGACGCGGTCGAGGCACGCGACGCGGACGCGCTGCAGGACCTGCTGACCCGGCATATCGCGGCGATGGAGCCGAACTATTCCGGCGCACTTCAACTGCTGGACGACGGGGTCTGATCCCGGCGACCATCCGGCAGACCATCGAAGCAAGGCCCGACAAAGCTGGCCAGCAGGGCCTCAAACCGGGCCCAGCCGTCAGGTCTCTTCGGGACTCAGTCGTCCTCGCCGATCATCTCGATCAGGATGCGGACGGCGTGCACGTACCCTTTGGCGCCAAGCCCTGCCAATACTGCAGTCGCGACGCCCGACACCAGCGAGTTGTGATACATCGGTTCGCGCTTGTGGATGTTCGAAATGTGGTACTCGATCAACGGTTTGCCGAACATCTTCAGCGCGTCCATGATCGCCATCGAGTAGAAGGTGAAGGCGGCCGGGTTGATGATCATCCCCGCGCTCCTGTCCGTGGCCTCGTGAATCCAGTCGATCATCGTCTCTTCGGAGTTGGTCTGCCGGAACTCGAGCGGCCGTTCCCCCACGGCCTCTCGGCAAAGCGCCTCGACCTCGGCCAGCGTGGTGTAGCCGTAGATCTCCGGCTCGCGGACGCCCAGCCGGTTCAGGTTCGGGCCGTTCAGGATATAGATCGGCTTTGACATCGCATGAGTTTCCTCGTTGGCACGAAGGACCCGGACGCCGAAAGGCGTGCCGGGTCTCTGATCCTAGGTGTGGTCGATGGGCGCGGTTTCAGAGGCCGTTGATGCGGTCCAGCATCCCCTCGGGCCAGTCTGCCGAGAGGTCCGACTCGAGGTACTTCTTCTGCGCATGGCTGCGGAAAGCGTCAAGGTCGGGCTCGTAGATCTTCAGCCCCTCGCCCTCGAAGAACGCGGCCAGCTCGTCCTCACGGGCAAGGTGCTGCTCGGTGCTCCAGGCAATCGCCTCGTCCGCGGCGGCCTGGAAGGCTGTGCGCTGCTCTTCAGTCATTTCGTCCCAGACGCGGCTGGAGATGACCAGCAGGTCGAAGGCCACCAGATGCGACGTCAGCACGATCTGGTCGGTCACCTCGTAGAACTTCATGTTCTCGACGTTCGGGAAGGGGTTGTCCTGTCCGTCGATCGCGCCGCTCTGAAGGCCGGTATAGACCTCCGAATACGCCATCGGGGTCGGATTGGCGCCAAGCGCCTCGCCCAGGAACTGCCATGCGTCACCGCCCGGCATCCGCAGTTTGACACCGGACATGTCTTCGGGCGTACGGATTTCCTTGTCGCCGCGAAGGTTCACCTGACGTGTGCCGAAGTAGGTCGGACCGAGGATGTGGATGCCCAGCTGATCCTCGGCCATCGCCACCATCTCTTCACCCGCCTCGCTGGCAAAGAAGGTGCTGAGATGCTCGGCATCGCGGAACAGGTAAGCGGCGGTCAGGATCGAGAACGCGGGGATCTGCTTGGCGATGTCCTGCGGCGCAACGTTGCTCATGTCGAGGTTGCCGCGCTGAATGGCGACAAGCTCCGTGCCCTGCGCGAACAGCGTTCCGCCGTAGTACAGTTGGAGGTCGAAGCTATCCGCCACCGCGGACTTCAGTTTTTCCATCATCTCCGCGCGAATGTCGTTCTGTGTGAACACCGCCGAGAAGGTGAGTTCCCTTGCGTCCTGCGCTGCGGCGGCAAGAGGGAAAAGGGCCATGGCCGCAGCGGCGAAACCACAGACGAACCGACGATTGAGATTTAGCATTTTTCCTCCCATAATGTCCTACGAAAATAGAATCGTAGGGTGTTTTGGAAGATATATCAGGAATCACCCCCATGCAAACTCGCATCGACCCGTGTGGCGGGCGATGGGGCAGGGGCGCCGTATTCCGGCGCCGCTGTATTTTGAGTCCGAGGGTCTCGTTATCCCGTGATCCGGCGCAGCCATTCGGCCATCCGGCGGAGGCTGGATTCCGTGTCCGGGCAATATTCCATGGCGCGAAGATAGCCGTGGATCAGCCCCTCTCCCCGGTCGACCTCGACATCGACGCCTGCCGCCGTCAGCGCCTCGGCATAGGCCAGCCCGCTGTCGCGCAGAGGGTCGTTCTGTGCCACAGCGATGAAGGCAGGAGGCAGGCCCGCATGACTATCGGCCGCCAGAGGCGTTGCGCGCGGATCGCCGTGCAAGGTTGCCTCGTCCGGACAGTAGAGCACGTGGGTCGCCGCCATGCCCGCGACCTTCAGGAGGGGCCCCTCGGCGTTCTCGGCGTAAGAGGGGCGGGACTGGTCGAAGTCGCAGGCCGGATAGATCAGAAGCTGGGCGCAGATCGGGACGCCTTCGTCACGGCAGGCCAGCGCCGCGGCAGCGGCAAGGTTGCCGCCCGCGCTGTCGCCTCCGATGGCGATGCGCGCCGGGTCGATCCCCAGGGAGTTTACTTCCGCATGGGCCCATCGCGCCACGGACAGCACCTGCAGGTAGGCCGCCGGAAAGGGATGCTCCGGCGCCAGGGCGTAATCGACCGAGATCACGGTCTGCCGGTTCCAAGCTGCAAGCCGCGCGGTGATGTCCCAATGGGTTTCCGGGCTGCCCTGCATCCACGCCCCGCCGTGCATGTAGATCAGCGCAGGCTGCGTGCCGCCGCTGTCATGACGAAAGACCCGCACCCGCACCGGACCGCCGTCGCTGTCAATCCAGTGTTCGTCATCGGTCTCGACCTCGCGGGGTGTCAGCAGGCGCATGTCGCGCGCGATGCTTTCGAAGTGCGTACGCCGCTCGGCGGGGGTCGCCCGCGGTGCGAGCGTGGCCCATTTGCTGTCCCATACGTCGAGAAATCG
This sequence comes from Sagittula sp., assembly GCF_052825245.1. NCBI lineage: Bacteria > Pseudomonadati > Pseudomonadota > Alphaproteobacteria > Rhodobacterales > Roseobacteraceae > Sagittula > Sagittula sp. Next base: position 19,440 of record NZ_JBRBWD010000044.1, on the reverse strand, counting down.
GAAAATACCCGGGTTGATCGTGCGTGCCTCCTCCTTGGGTCTTGGCATGTCGAACTCGGCGGAAAGTCCGGGCTTCATCACGAGTCCCAGGATCATGTCGCCGACATGGCGGCACAGCATGCGCTGGCCACGCTCGGTAAAGAGGTCATTGCCGAAGATCCGAGAAAAGGTCGCGCGGTTGGCGATGTTGAAGATGGACAAAGCCGAGATGTGCCAGTGCAGCTCGAGCGCCGTCAGCCCGCGCCGGAACAGGCCGGCGTCGCAGCCGCGTTGGTAGATGTCCTCGAGCAGCAGGATCACCGAACTGTTCTGCCCGGCCAGGATCTCGGACGAATCCATATGCGCGGCGCCGTGGATGTTCTCGATCATCACCAGTCGCACGAAGTCCGGGTCCTGGCGGTGGTGGTCGAAGGTGAACTCCGCAAGCTGACGCAGCGCCGTCATGGGATGTACGGCGCGCAGGTCGAGGGCGGCCTCGTCGTCGCGCATCCGCGCATAGGCGTCCTCGAGTACGGCGCGGTAGAGCCCCTCCTTGTCGCCGAAGTAGTAGTAGATCATCCGCTTCGACGTCTTCGTGCTGGCCGAGATCTCATCGACCCGCGCGCCCGACAGGCCCTGCCGGGCAAAGACGGTGCGCGCGACCTGCAGGATGTTGCGGCGCACGGCATCGGGATCCTGTTTCCAGCCACCGCGTTGCGTTTCGCCCGGGCGCGGTTGGGAAGGTGCATCCCCCATGGTGCCGTCTCTCCTTCGATCCTTGGCCAACGCCCCCGTGTACCGCAAGGCAAGGCGCGCGGAAATGCCCGTGGATCTCGCATCGCCGCACCCATTTTTAACGATCCGGTACAAACTGTTGACATAATTAACCGCCACGAACATTCTCACGTCAAGCGGTCAGAGAACCCGCCATGGACAGGAGGAGTTTCGTGACGTTTGCCGCTCCCTTGAAGGCCGGCCCGGTTGTCGGTCGCGGGCGTTCAATCGCCCGGATGAGCCGCGGGATCGGCCCGTTTCGGTCACCGCGCGCGATCACGGCAGCGGTCGGGTTGCGGTTTGCCCACGTCGTGGTCGATGCGGACGAGAGCGATGTTCCGGCGGGTGCCTTGGACAGTCTCGGGGCAGAGGGCCTTGAATGGCTGGACGTGACCCGTCCGTACAAGCGCTCCGTCCCGCCCGGCTTCGGTATGGCGCTTTGCCAGGCCGCGCGGGTCCAAGACCATTCGCAAAGACAGAAGCCCGACACCGACCGGATGCGGGAGGCATTCGGTTCGTTCGGTTAGGGGCGTCCTGACGTCCACGAAGCGCAACTGGGAGGAGCGTAGGATCATGAGGAACTTCAAGGTGGCAAGGCTGGCAGCCTTGATGGCTGCCGGAACCGGCGCCGGGACCGCGCTGGCGCAGGACGCGCGCGAGTTCCAGGCCGCGCTGGATGTCGACACCATCGCCCAGGAGGCGGACCTGGTGACCTTCTTCGAGGAACAGGGGCTGAAGGTCTACAAACCCGACAGGGAGGCCTTCCGCAACCACATGCTTGGGGTGTTCAGGAACTCCAAGTATTCCGCGGACTGGCCCGAGGGGCTGCCCGAGAAGATCAACGGCCTCTGAGGCCAGACAACGGGGCGACGGCCGTTTCAGCCGGACCCGACACCTTTCACCACCGGGGGCAGGATGGACCGTCTGCGAAAACCAATCGGATGGCTCGGTGCGCGAGCCGAGAACTTTCTCGCGCTGATCCTGGGCGCACTCTTCGTCAGCTTCCTGGTCCAGATCGTGTTCCGCTACCTGCTGAACCTCCCGCTGGGCTGGACGGTGGAGTTCGTATCGATCGCGTGGCTGTGGGGCATCCTGTTCGGATACGCCTTTGTCGTGCGCGAATCCGAGGTGATCCGGCTGGACATCCTCTACAACCTTTTGCCGCGCGGCGGACGGCGGGCGATGGATGTCGTGACCGGGGCCATCTGCGCGGGCATCTTCATCTGGACGCTGCCTTACGTATGGGACTACGTCACCTTCATGGCGATCGAGAAGACCGCCTACATGAAGATCCCCTTCGACTGGGTCTTCGCGATCTACATGCCCTTCGCGCTCTCCGTGATCCTGCGCTGTTTCATCAGCATCTGGCGCGGCATTTCCGGTTCCGGGCCGGCGTTCGACACAACCCAATCGGCCGGAACCCACGATTATGACTGATCCGTTTCTCGTCTCGATCCTGCTGATCGCCTTCCTGGCGTTCGGCGGCCTGTCGATGGGCCTGTCCATGATCTGCGGGTCCTCCGTCTACCTGATCATGAAAGGGTTCGACCCCTCCATCGCCTCAGAGACGCTCCTGCAGGGGCTGTTCAACAGCTACACGCTGCTGGCGATCCCGCTGTTCATCCTCGCGGCCGACATAATGAACATCGGCTCTCTGGCGGACCGGCTGCTGCAGTTTTCGCAGGCGCTCGTCGGGCGGTTCAAGGGCGGCCTGGGACACGTCAACGTGGTGTCCTCGCTGATCTTCTCAGGTATGTCGGGCTCTGCCGTCGCGGATGCGGTCGGCATGGGCAAGATCATCATCAACATGATGACGAAGGACGGCAAGTACACCCCGTCCTACGCCGCTGCGATCACCGCTGCCTCGGCCACGATCGGGCCGATCATCCCCCCGTCGATCCCCATGGTACTCTATGCGCTCGTCTCCGACCAATCGGTTGGCTACCTCTTTGCCGCCGGCATGGCGCCGGGTCTACTGATGGGCGTGGTGCTGATGGTGATGAACGCCGTCATCGCCCATCGCCGCAACTTCTCCGTCGACGAGGTGGTGTCGCTGCGCGACATGCCCGGTGTCACCTTCCGCGCCATTCCCGCGCTGCTTTTGCCGGTCATCCTGTTGGGCGGGATCTACGGCGGCGTGATGACCCCGACAGAGGCCGCCGCCGTGGCTGCCTTTTACGCTCTCACGATCTCGGTCGTGGTCTATCGCTCGGTCAGACTGGGGCAATTCTACGAGACGCTGCTGGCTTCGGCCCGTTCGACGGCGACCGTCGGCATCCTCATCGCAGGGGCGCTGACCTTCCAGTACGTCGTCACCCGCGAGAACGTGCCGGACTCGCTCGCAGCCTTCCTGGGCCAGTACGAGCTGTCCCGCGTCGGGTTCCTGCTGGCCATCAACGCGCTGTTCCTCGTTCTGGGCTGCATCCTGGAATCCGGGGCGATCCTGCTGATCATCGTGCCGATCTTCATCCCGACGGCCCAGTCGCTTGGGATCGACCTCGTGCACTTCGGCGTCATTTGCGTGGTCAACGCCATGCTGGGGCTGATCACGCCGCCCTACGGGCTGCTGCTGTTCATCGTGTCCACGATCACCAAGCAGCCACTGGCCCGGATCGTCCGGGACCTGCTGCCCTTCCTCTTCGCCCTGGTCGTGGCCCTGATGATCATCACATTCGTGCCCGACTTCGTGCTCTGGTTGCCCCGGATGCTGGGCTACAAGGGATGACGCGCATGACACAACCAAAGGTCGAATGCGTCCAGAAAGTCGCCGCCCAACTGGGAGAGACCCCGCTCTGGGACGCGCGTCGCAACTGCCTGTGGTGGATCGACATCGAGCAGCCGACGCTCTGGCGTCTGGACCCCGCCAGCGGCGAAGCTATGGCGCAGGAACAGCCCGGCACCTACTTCGGCTCGCTATCACTGACACGGTCCGACGGTCTCCTGGCCGCGCGTGACCTCGACTTGGTGCTGATCGACCCGGAAAGCGGCGAGGCCAGTTTCTTCGCCACCATCCCCGGCGAGCAGATACCCGCCACACGGCTGAACGATGGCCGGGTCGATACCCGCGGACGCCTGTGGATCGGAACGATGGACAATGGTCTGAGCCAAGGGCTGGGCGCACTCTACCGGGTCGATCCGGACGGCACCGTCACGCGGATGCTGGACGACGTGATCGTGTCGAACGGTATCGCCTTCGATCCGGACGGACGGCACATGTACTTCACCGACACCCGCCGCTACATCACTTGGCGCCTCGCACTTGACGAGGCAGGGGAGACCATCGTCGGGCGCGAAGTCTTCGCCGACTATTCCGCCTCCGGCGACCGGCCGGACGGTGCCTGCGTCGATGCCGATGGCTGCCTCTGGCAGGCCTTCTTTGCCGGTGGCCGGGTCGTTCGCTACGCCCCTGACGGAAGGATCGACCGCGAAATCGCGCTGCCGGTAACCAACCCGACCTGCCTGTGTTTCGGGGGCTCCGATTTCCGCACGCTCTACGTCACCTCGGCCTTCAAGTTCCTGTCGCCCGATCAACTGGACGCCGAGCCGCTGGCTGGCAGCGTCTTCGCAATCGAAGGCGCGGGGCAGGGGGTGCCGGAGAACCGCTTTGCACTTTGACGATCACCAAGGGAGGACATGATGATCCATAAAAGACTCAGGACTTTCGCCTCAGCCGCGCTTGCGGTGGCGATGCTCACGGGGGCCGCGCAGGCTCAGGACAAGATCGAGTTGATCTTTTCCGACGTGAACCCGCAGCAGGCGCCGCGCAACGTGGCCCTCGTCGACATCTTCGCCAAGGAGATCGGCGAAGAGTTCGACTTCAAGCCATACTATGGCGCGACCCTGATGAAGCAGGGCACCGAGCTGACGGGCATTCAGCGCGGCAACATCCAGATGGCCAGTCTGCCGCCCTCCGACCTTGCCCAGCAGGCGCCAGAGTTCGACATCCTTGGCGCAGCCTATGTGATCCGCGACCAGGCGCACCTCAAGGCGGTCTTTGACTCGGAGGTCGGCGAACAGCTGCGCCAGATCGCCCGGGAAAAGCTGGGCGTCGAGATCCTGACCCCACTCTACTACGGCACCCGCCAGGTCAACTTGCGCGGCGACAAGGAGATCAACACCCCCGCCGACATGTCCGGCGTGAAACTGCGGATGCCCGGCGGCGAAAGCTGGCAATTCCTCGGCAAGTCGCTGGGGGCGAACCCGGTTCCGGTCCCCTACGCCGAGCTTTACACCGCGCTGCAGTCTGGCGTGGTCGACGGTCAGGACAATCCGTTGCCCAACGACAAGGAGATGAAATTCTACGAGGTCACCGACCAGATCGTGCTGACCGGCCACAATGTCGGGATCGGCCTCATCCTCGTCTCGTCGCAGGTCTTCGACGCCCTGACTCCCGAACAGCAGGAGCGGATGCGCGCGGCGGCGAAAAAGGCCGTCGCATGGTCGGACGAACAGTACCTGAACCAGGAAGCCGAGCTGATCGAATTCTTCGAAGGTGAAGGGCTCAAGGTGTACACGCCCGATGTCGCGGCGTTCCAGTCCCACGCGCAGGAGCAGTACCTGAACTCTCCACTGTCGAAGTCCTGGCCCGAGGGCATGCTGGACGCGATCAACGGTCTCTGACCGCCATGCCTGTTGCCACACCCGTAGCCGTTCCTTGGCTGCGGTTGCGGATCGCGGCATCCCGCCGCTCAACTTCCTTACCCCATCATGCAAGGACATATCCAATGTGCCCTCCGAATTGCCTTCACGCGGTCTGTGAAAAGGCCACGCGCCGCGGTCTCCTGAAATCCGGCTTCACGCTTGGAATCGCTGCAATGGCAGGGGCCGGCTCCCTTGCCGGCGGCGCCCGTCCTGCGTCTGCGGCGACAGATACCGGTCCCCTCAGTTTCAGCAAGATCACCGACATGAGCCATACGCTCTACGAAGGGTTTCCGACCTTCTCCGGCGAACGGTGGTTCGAAATGGAACGTCCCGTCACCTGGGAAAAGGATCGGGTCAACCTCAACCGCTGGACGCTGATGGAGCACACCGGCACCCACATCGACGCGCCGCTCCATTTCTCCGAAGACGGCAACAGCGTAGACCTGATCCCCGTCGCAGACCTGCTCTGCCCGCTTGCGATCATCGACATCCGCGCCAAGGCCGCCGCGGATGCCGACGCCTACCTGACCCCCGACGACATCGCGGCGTGGGAAGCACAACATGGTGAAATCCCCGAAGGCGCGTGTGTTGCCATGAACTCTGGCTGGGCAGCCCATCTCAAGACAGAGAAATACACGGGCCTCGACGCCGAGGGTAAGAACCACACACCCGGCTTCCACCACGAAGCCGCCCGCTTCCTGATCGAGGAGCGCTCGGTCAGGGGGATCGCGGTGGACACGCTGTCGCTGGACCGCGGCCTCGCTTCAGGTGAGTTCCCCGTCCACTACGACTGGCTGGGCTCCGGGCGATGGGGTGTCGAGTGTCTTGCGTCGATGGACGAGATCGCGCCCTCCGGGGCGTACGTGTTCGTCGGAGCGCCCAAGGTCGCAGGCGGGTCGGGCGGGCCCTCCCGGATCGTGGCGCTCCACTGATTCGATCAGTTATGGACCGCTTCAGAGCGGCTAGACCATTCTGCGGGTGTGCGGAGCGAGCGGTTGTTCCCTGTCGGAGTCCAATTGTCAGGTTGATGGCACCGGCATCGGGGCTCTCTTAAAAGCAAAACGGCGGACCCTTTCGGATCCGCCGTTTTTTAGGGTCACGCTTTCGCGTGTTGGAACTCAGGCCGCTTTCTTCGTGGCCGAGCTCGCCTTTTCCGCGAGACGTTCGGCGTTCTCGGTCGCTTTTTCGGCAATCGCGTTGCCTTCTTCGGACGTCAGTTCGGCAACTGCGGAGCCGGTTTTCTGGCTCTCTTCGCCAAAGGACTGCATGGCGCGTCCGGCAAGTTCAATCTGCTGCTGCATCAAGGTGCTGTAGGCTTGCGCGTAATGCGCCGGTTCGTCCCGAACCTGTGCTGCGTCGCGGAAGTTCGACAGGGCCTCGTTAGCCGTCTCGGACGTGATCTTGATGGAGCGGTGGCCAGCATCGACCATGATCGAGGTGAAACGCTCGTTCATGTTTGCCCATGTCTTGAAAAAATCCTGGTAGTTCTTCGGATCGAACATGCTCTGGATTTCGTTCGATGCGGATTTCTGGTTCTGCTTTGCCATGTCAGGGCTCCTTTCGGGAGTGTTTAGCGTGTCTCTTTGCGTTGAGACACATGTAATGCTGCGGCGCAGCATTACAAGGCGCACCAGTTAAGAGAATCCGGTCTCCGGAGTGCTTTCCGGAACGGAAACGGTAGGTCGGTCTCTCGGAAGTACGGAAGTTTGCGACAGAATCCGCGACAACCCCTCTAAGTAAAATCGTCGACGACGCCGGGGAGGTGGGACAGGAACGCCTCTGTCACGTTCGCGAACTTGTCCCGCTTGGGGACGATGGCCGAGAAATCCTGCGTGATCGCCGGAGAAAACGGCACGATCCGCGTTCCCGCTACGACAGAGGTCCGCGCAGAGATCGTGTTCATCAGCGCGATGCCCAGCCCCTCGGCCACGAAAGAGGCGCAGGAGGATGCGTGCAGCACCTCGCCCACGATCCGCATCTGGATGTTGGCGCGTTCGAAGACGCTGTTGATCTGCGGCCTGATGGCGCCGCTTCGGCCCAGCACGAAAATCCGTTCTCCATCCAGATCGACCTCTCGGATCACCGCCTTGGCGGCGAGCGGGTGGTCCGCAGGCACCACGCAATCCGTGCCGATGGTCACACGGTGGGCCACGGTGACGTCCTGCACCGAAGCGGCGAGGGTGCAGAGACCGAAATCATGCTCACCCCGGGACACCTGTTCGGCGATCGCGTGAGAGGTATCCGTGTGCAGGCTTACGGTCAGATCCGGCAGGTCTGCGGTCACCCGGGCCACCAGCCGCGCCATGAATCCGCTCGACAGGAAGGGCGGGGCGGCGATCCTGTAAGGGTCTGACGGGAAACGACGAATGCGCCGCGCCGCCGCCTCCACATGGTCAAGGCCGAGAAATACCCGCTCCACCTCCGAGACCAGCCGCAGCGCAGCGGTCGTGGCGCGCAGCCTTGGGCCGGATCGCTCGAAGAGCTGCAATTCGAGGGTGGCCTCGAGATCCGCGATCAGGCGGCTTATCGCGGGTTGACTGATCGACATCCGTTCCGCCGCGCCGGTCATGGTCCGGCTCTCCATGAGGTGACGGAAGGCTTCGATCTGACGGAGGGTCACATGTACCACGGTGGGGCGTCTCCGGCCGAGTATAACATCAGTGTATGATAAGATCACTAGTTTGTATTGGACATTATCACAACGGATTGTCAGCCTTTGCAACACCCTGCATCCCTGCGGGGTCACGAAAAACACGTTCCGACAGTGGAGAAGATATGATGAACCGAATGATGGGCGCGCTTGCCGCCTGCGCCGTCGCGGCTGGCCTCGCCGGAACCGCCGATGCCGAAACCCTTCGCCTGTCCAGCCAGGGCAACCCCCCGCACCCGTGGCTCGACGCCGCCGAAACGCTGAAGGCCGAGGTGGAGGCCGCCACCGACGGGCGGATCGAGATCGAGATCTTCCCGGGCGCGACGCTTGGCCGGGATGCCACCGCGCTGGACGAAATGCGCCTCGGCACAATCGACCTGCTGATCGGCGGCACGCAGGAGGCGACCCCCTTCTTCCCCGAGTTCCAGCTCTTCAGCATCAGCTACCTGTTCCCCAGCATCGAGGTCTTCCGCAAGGCGATGGATCCGGAAGGGCCGGTCGTCGGCTACTTCGACCGGGTCTATCAGGACTCGGGCAACGGGCTGGTGCTGCTGGGCCTCACCGGCGGGGGCATCCGCAACCTGTCCAACAACGCGAAGGAGGTCGCCTCCATCGACGATCTGGCCGGCATGAAAATGCGGGTCCCGGGCTCGCGATTGGACGCCGTGATGTGGGAGGCCAGTGGCGCGCAGCCGATCTCTCTGCCCTTCACCGAGCTTTACACCGCCCTCCAGACCGGCGTGGCCAATGCCTTCGAAAGCTCCATCAGCGCCTATGTCGGCAACAAGCTCTACGAAGTGGCGCCCTATCACTCCACGACGCAGCACCAGTTCATGGTGAGCCACATCACCATCAGCCAGATCGCTTGGGATCGCCTTTCGGACGAAGACAAGTCGATCTTCCGAGCCGCCGCAGCCAAGGCCGCCGTGGTCGGGATCGACAAGGGTATCGAGTATGACAGCTCGCTTCTCCAGCCGCTGGTCGACTCCGGTCAGGTCATCCTCTCGGAGGTCGACAAGGCGCCCTTCATCGAGGTTGTCCGCCCGCTGCACGACGAGGTCGCCGAGCAGATCGGGGCCTCCGAAGTTCTCGACGCAATCCGCAACATCGACTGATGGATGCGATCCGGGCGACGGTTTCCTCCCCGCCGCCCGGTGCATCTTCGCCGAAGGGACCGGCCATGCTCACCAAACTGAACTCCGGGATCGAACGCCTGTGCTACGTCGCGGGCGGCACGTTCTTCCTGATCTTCATCCTCTGCGTTCTGTTCCAGATCCTCTCGCGCAACCTGCTGCCGGGCAGCTACGTCTGGACCGATGAGGTCGCGATGTTCTGCTTCGTCTGGAGCGTGTTCCTCGGCGCCGCCGTGGGGTTCCGGAAGGGCGTCCACTACGTCGTGGAAATCCTGCCCGCCCACTTCGAACGCTCCAATCTCGCGCTTGCCCTCCTCGCCCTCGTACTGTGCCTCCCGGTCATATGGGTGCTCATGGTCAACGGCTGGAGCTATGCAGACATGAGCTGGCGCCGCTATTCCTTCTCGCTGGGTTTCCCGATGTTCTACCAGAACGTCGTGATCGCCGTGGCCGGAGCCGCCATGATGCTGTTCGCCATCGAGCTGATCATCCGGACCGCCACCCGGCTGTTCTCTTCCGACCGCTAGGGCCTGACCGACATGATCCCCATCATCACCCTTATCGCCGGCTTCCTGTTCCTGATCCTGCTTCGGGTTCCGATTGCCTTCGCCATCGCGCTGGCCTCGCTTGTCACCGTCCTACAACTCGGTCTGCCGGCGAGTTCGGTGGTCAACCAGATGCTGTCGAACATCAATTCCTTCGCGCTTCTCGCGGTGCCCTTCTTCCTGCTGCTCGGGCGGCTGATGAACGACAGCGGCATCACCGACCGGCTGATGACCTTCGCGCAGTCGATGGTCGGCCACATCAAGGGCGGGCTGGGCCACATCAACGTGCTCGTCAGCATGATGTTCGCCTCGATGTCGGGCTCGGCCGCCGCCGATACCGCCAGCGTCGGCGCCATCATGATCCCGGCCATGAAGAAGGCGGGCTACCCGGCCCCCTTCGCCGTGGCGCTGACCGCCACCTCGTCGACGCTGGGGGTGATCATCCCGCCCTCGATCCTCTTCGTGATCTACGGCGCCTTCGGCAACGTCTCCATCGCGGGCCTCTTCATGGCGGGCATCCTGCCCGGCATCCTGATCGCCTTTGGTCAGATGGGATACACCTACTACGTCGCCTCGCGGCACGGGGTGGTGAACACCGTGCGGATCCCGTGGAAGGAGCGAGGAGACACCGCCAAGCGCGCGGCCCCTGCGCTGCTTATCCCGCTGATCATCCTTGGCGGCATCACCAGTGGCATGTTCACCGCCACCGAAGCCTCGGCCATCGCCGCGCTCGTCGGCCTGGTGCTGGCCGTCGCGATCTACCGCACGGTGAATCCGCGCGCGCTCTTCGGAATCCTCTGCGAAACGGTCGTGGCCTACTCGCTGCCGATGTTCGCCGTGGCCGCTGCCGGCATCATGGGCTGGCTGATCTCCTACCTCGGGGTTGCACGTGAAATCGCCGAGTTCATCTCGTCCGTTTCGCAGAAGGACTGGGGCGTGCTGATCATGCTGATGATCTTCAGCCTGATCGTCGGCACCGTGCTCAGCCCGATGACCGCGGTGATCATCTTCCTGCCAATCATCAAGGAACTGGGGCTGGTCGCGCAGATCCCCGACATCCACCTCGCCCTCGTGGTCTGCCTGTCGCTGGCCATTGGCCTGACCACGCCGCCCTACGGCATCTGCCTGCTCATCGCCGCACAGATCGGCGAGGTCGACATGCCCCGGGCCTTCCGCGCCGTGCTGCCGATCGTGCTGATAACCGTCGGGATCATCCTGCTGGTGATCTTCCTTCCGTCGGTCTTCATGTTCCTGCCGAAGACCTTCTTCCCGGAAGCCTTTCCAACAAACTGAAAACCAAGACGGCTTCCGGGCCGGAGGAGACACTATGAAAGCAACTGTTGTCGGGGGCGGCCCCGTCGGCCTGACCTATTGCGCGCTGCTGAAGCAGGCGGGGCATGACGTGCGGCTCTGGTCGCAAAGCCGGAGTGGGTCCGGGGTGGAGCATTTCACCGGAGAGATCGAGGGCGACCACCGGATCGAGCAGGTTGCCGGAGCCGAAGAGGCCGCCGCCTTCGCCGAGGTTCTGGTGATGGCCCGCTGCGCGCAGGGCAATCGGGCGGCGCTGGATGCGCTGGTGCCGCACCTTCGCCCCGAGCAGGTGGTGATCTTCAGCGCGGAACTGTCCTATGCCTCGGTCTACCTGCGCGGGGCCATTGCCGCTCAGGGCCGCTCTGTCCGCACCGTTTCGTGGTCGACGACCGTGCCCACGGCGCAGCGCAACGACGGCGGTATCCGCGTAGGCACACTGCGCGACACGGTCGACATGGCCAGCGCGGGGTTCGAGGACGCCGAAGAGGCCACTGCGCTCTGCGTCACACTCTTCGGCCCCCGCTTCCGGTATGTGGGGGATGTCCTGCGTATCGGTCTGAGCAACCTCAACCCGCAGATCCACCTCGCCAATGCCATCGCGAACCTCACTCGCATCGAGCGCGGCGAGTCCTGGGAGAACTACGAGTGCATCACCCCCGCCGTGGGACGGTTGATCGAGGACCTCGACACGGAACGGCTGGCGCTGGCGGAAAGCTACGGGTTCGAGGTCCGCAGCGTGCATGACCACTACCTGATGACCTTCCCCGGCCTGACCCCGGGCACCGTCTCCGAGATGGCCGGGCAGGTCTTTCGGCGCGCCCCCGGAACGCTGGGCCCCCGAAGCCTCGACACGCGCTACATCTGGGAGGACGTGCCTTTCGGGCTTGTGCCGCTTTGCGCACTTGCCCGGGCGAAGGGCGCCCCGATGGAGTTGCATGAGGCCGGGATCAGGCTGCTGTCGGGCTACCTCGGCGCGGACTTCCGCGCGAAGAACGACATGCTTTCGGAGGTGCTCGAGGCCCTCTGACAGCGCCTTGATCTGAAGACAGGTGTCAAAGCCCTGGCCCGTGGCAGCACTGCCGCGGGCCTTTTCTTCGTTCCAAGAGGAGGGCAGGGGCGAAGAGTTACGGGCCTTTCCTGTCGAGGCGCAGGACATCGGCTGGCCCGAGCCCCGTGTCCCCATAGCGGCTCCCCTGTGGCGGACCGTCCTCCGGAAACGCGACGATCCCGCCCCGGACGCAAGGACCGGGACGGGATCTGCCTTCGTTCGGAACCTGCGTTCCCTAGTACAGCAGGTTCGGAAGCCAGAGCGCGAGCTCCGGCACGGAGATCATCAGCCCGATCATGACCATCAGGGCCACGATGAAGGGGGCGACCCCGATGAACACGTCCTGCAATTCACCCCGTCCGCGGATCCCGTGGACCACGTAGCACAGCATGCCGATGGGCGGCGTCAGCACCGAGGTTTCGGCGACCAGCACCATCATGACCCCGAACCAGATCGCATCGTAGCCCAGTCCCACGACGATGGGCGTCACGATCGGGATGGTCAGCACGATCATCGCGAGGGTGTCCATGAACATCCCCAGCACGAGGTAGACGCAGAGGATGACCAGCAGGGTGGCAAGCGGGCTCCAGTCCAGTCCGCTGACGAAGGTGTTGACCGACGAGACCAGCCCGGTCGCCCCGATCACGAAGTTCAGCAGAAAGGCCAGCAGGGTGATGAGGATCATCATCGACGAGGTGCGAATGGTGCCGATGAAGACCTCGACCAGCATGGGCCAGCTCAGTTCGCGGTACATGGCCGCCAGCCCGAGGGCCGCGATCACGCCGATGGATGCGGCTTCGGTCGGGGTGGCCCATCCGGCGTAGATCGAACCGATCACCACGAGGAACAGGCCCAGCGGCGGCGCGAGGTCCGGGATGCTACGCCACAGCCGCTCGCGCGACATGGGCGCCTTCTGGCCGCCCCATGACGGCACGATCAGACACAGGGTCAGGATCGTCACCACGAAGATCAGCGCAAGCAGGATGCCCGGCACCAGCCCGGCGACGAACAGGCGCGGAACGGAGGTGTCGGTCAGGAAGCCGTAGATGATCATGTTGATGGAGGGCGGGATCAGGATGCCCAGCGTCCCGCCCGCGGCAAGGCTGCCGAGAAAGAGCCGCTCGTTGTAGCCGTGCCGATCCACCTGCGGCATCGCCGTCGTGCCGATGGTGGCGGCCGTGGCCACACTGGACCCGGAGGTGGCCGCGAAGAGCGCGCTGGCGCCGATGTTGGCGTGCATCAGCCCGCCGGGCAGCCAGCCGATCCAAGCGGAGACGCCGCGATACATGCGGTCCGCCATCTGCGAGCGCAGCATGATCTCGCCCATCATGATGAACATGGGGATGGCGATCAGAACGAAGTCGATGCTGTGCGACCACGCGATCTCTCCGAAGGCGCGCTGCAGCGGGAAAGAGGACAGGGCCAGATCGAGGGCAACCGCCAGCAGCCCCAGCACGGCGGCAATCGGCAGGCCCAAGGCGATCAGCAGGAAGAGGAGAAAGAGTGCCAGTTGCATGTCACATCCTTTTCAGCGCGCTCTCGGAGGCGCCCAGCCGCGCGGCCAGCGCGTAATCCCGCCGCAGCATCGCCACCACGAGGTCGAACAGAAGCACCAGGAGGCAGATCAGGAAGAAGATCAGGCCCATCAACCAGAGCGACTGCGGGATCCAGAGCGGCGTGTTCAGCGGCGTGCTGGCCCGTGCGCCAAGGCGCAGGGACTCCAGCAGCGTTCCGGTCGCATGGCGGACGAGGATCCCGATGATCCCGGCAAAGGCGCCCATGGCGACCACATCCAGAACCCGCTGCATCTTCATGGGCAGCCGGAGGTAGACGAGGTCCACCCGGATGTGGGCGCGCATGAACAACGCCTGCGCAAAGCCCCAGGCCATGGCAATGCCGAAGGCGTAGCCCGCCAGTTCGTCGACCCCGATGATGCTGTGACCCAAAAGCCGTCGGGCCAGAACCTCGAAGGTCATGAGGGCAGCGGACCCCAAGAGAAGGACTCCGCTGCCGATTGCCGCGATCCGAGCGAGCCGTGCAAGCTTGTCGGAAGGCAGGGAAGACGGGGAGCCGCTCACTGCGCGGCTTCGAGCTCGATGTCGACAACCGCGCCGACCGTCTCGTTCCAGCGTTGTACGCAGTCTGCACCGCAGGCGGCGGTGAACTCTGCCATAACGTGCTCCGCGACAAGGATTTTGAGCGTCTCGCGGTCGGCATCGCTCAGGTCCACGAGGGTCATGTCGGCCTTGGTCAGGTTGCGCGGCGCGGTCGATTCGGGAACACAGCGATCATCGCCGACCGAGCACCAGATGCCCTGATCGGTGGCGATGCGGGCCATCTCCCAGCCCACGGGCTCCAGCTTGGTCTCGATCTCTTGCTCAAGGAACGCGCGTACCTCGGGGTCGAGCCCGTCCCACCTGTCGGCATTGGCAACGATGAAGTTCACGCCCCAGCCGAGGGTGATGGGGAAGAGGTGCGTCGCGACGTCGTTCCACTTGGCATTGTTGCCAGAGTTGCTGCCGGTGATCGCGCAGTCGATGACGCCCCGCTGCATCGCCGGGACAACCTCGCTGAAGGACATGGTGACAGGGGTGCCGCCGGCGGCGGCAATCAGGGCCGAGGTGGTGGTCGAGAAGACCCGGATCTTCTTGCCGGCCAGATCGTCCAGTCCGGAAACCTCGGTCGCGCACCACAGCACCTGCGCGCCGGTCGGCCAGAAACCAAGCGGCACAACGCCGAACTGATCGCGATACCGCTCTTCCAGCACCGGACGGTACGCTGCGATCACCTTCTGAAGCGTATCGAGATCCTGCGTCAGACCGGCAAGGTCGATAGCGTCGTTCTCGGGAAGCTCTCCCGAAATCAGCGTCGTGCTGCCGGCCACGATGTCCGCCACGCCGGACCCCGCGAGGCGCATCAGTTCGGGGCCCTTGGCGCCGAGGTCGGTCATGCTGACGGCATTCGCCGTGATCTTCTTGCCGCTGTCGGCGGGTACGGTTTCCTTCCAGAACGGCTCCAGCACGTTTGTCCAGTTCGGCGAGTTCACCGGCGAGCCGATGACGGAAAGCTCTGTTTCCGGCAGATCCTGAGCCGAGGCCGCGAAAGGCAGGATAAGGCAAAGGGCTGCGCCGCAAAGATATTTTGAGATTGTCATTGTCGATTTTCTCCGCTGTCGGGTTTTTCGTTTTCGTTTTCGTTTTCGGGTTCTTCTTTGCACCCCTTGTCACCGGGGTTTTCAAATTCGCCCCGGGGCGAGGCCGGGCGTCCGCCGCCCATGCCCGCCACGGGGCGGGACACTCAGACGGTGGCCTGCTTCATTTTCCCATGGGAAAGACCCCTGTCAGGGGCGGCGATGTTCAGGCGGATCATGTCGCGCAAGAGCTGGACGATCGCCATGGAACTTTCGCCTTCCGCACCGTCGACGATGAACCGCGACGTGCAGTAGCGCATTTCCCAGCCGCCGGCGTCCAGGCAGGCCCGCAAAATGCGCTTTTCCAGTTCCGGATCCTGAAGCAGCTCCTTGTCCTTGAGCAGGAAACCCAGCATCGCGGCGATGCCGTAAGCCCCCCAGTTCGAGATCGACGCTGGCAGGAAGATATCCGTTGCGGTGACGGTGATCGCACCGCCCGGCTTGTCGGTCTGCGTTTCGCGCCCGTAGGGATGGAAATCCTGCATGAAGGCGTGAATCCGGCCAAAGCCGATCTCATTGCCGTTGTCGCCGATGCCGATGCTCAGGACCCCGCGCTCTGTCGCCTTGTCGAAAAGCGGGGCGACGTTCACGCAGTTTTTCGGCGCGACGCCGGTCGAATAATGCACGATGCCGCTTTCGTTCGGGCCAAGCCGTTCGATCGAGATGATCGCCTTGGCCTGCGTCCGCTCCAGCAGCTCATCGGCCCATGCGTCGATCTCGCTCTGGTCTTCGGGGGCGGTCACCATCGCGGCGCCCATCCGGCGGGTGGTGGCAAGCTCGTAGTCCCGGATCATGATGCCCGCGGCATTGGACGAGGCGATCACCGGCGGCGCATGGCAGACTTCGGAAACGTAGACCGGCACCGCCTTGAGGCCCCAGTAGAGGGCGCGGGCCAGCGCCACGGCTCCCGGCGGTCCGTCGCTTTCGCCGTTGGGGACTTCGGGAGCGTAGCCGGCACCGGTGACGATCAGCACGACATCGCCTTCGCCGACATGCTCGACAAGGGCCTCGGCGGCCCGGGCACTGATGGGCCGACCACCGCCCTCGCGCCGCGCCTCTTCGTAGATCGGAGCAATGATGTTGTGATTCATGCCGCGGTTCCGCATCTCCACGGTCACCAACCGATCAACGTATTCTCCCATGATATCAGCCATATAAGACCGACCTCCTTCCAGTTTTGATTTCCGGAAGCCTAGGCAGGAGGGCAGGGCGCTGGCGAATCGAATTAGGGCATGAGCCATAACAAATCATTATGGGGTTGCTCTCCTCCTGCAGTTTTGTTCTGACTTATCCATGGACTGCATGCCGCCACAGGAGCGCCCGTGCACTATCTGAACCACCGGCAGATACTGGCATTCCGGGCCGTCATGATCGGCGGCGGCATGACTGCGGCCGGACGGATCCTGCACATCAGCCAGCCTGCGGTGACCCGTCTCGTGCGCGATCTGGAACAGGATCTCGACCTCGTGCTGTTCAACCGCAAATGGTCCGGCGTGCAGCCCACCGCCGAGGCCATCGAGCTTTTCCGCGAAGTCGAGAAATATGTGGGCTCGCTCGAGCGGGTGCGCGACAGTGCCGACCAGCTGAAGAAGAAGCAGGGCCAAAAGCTGCGGATCGCGGCCATGTCCACGCTGTCCGTCGGGGCGCTGCCCGAGGCGATCCGTCGCTTCCGCGAGAGCTATTCGGATACGAAATTCTTCATCCACTCCGACAACTCCGTGCATATTCTGGACGCCCTCCAGAGGGACGAGTTCTCGCTTGGCCTCTGCCGGGTGCCGCCGGAACGCTCGGACCTCGAACATCTTGAAATGCCCGTGTCTTCAGCCGTTTGCCTGCTGCCGAAGACCAATCCCCTCGCCAAACGCGACGCGATCAGGGTCGAGGATCTGGACGGCGAACCCTTCATCTCTCTGGGGGTCAGCAGCCTGCTGCGGATGCAGATCGAGGCGGTCATGGAACGCGCAGGTGTGCGCCCGGGCGCCACGATCCAGACGCTCTATTCCAACACGGTTTCAAGCTATGTGTCGTCGGGTCTGGGCATATCGGTAACCGATGTCTTCTCGATCATGCGCGCGGATCTGTCCAACGTAGCCGTAAGGCCCTTTACCCCCGACATTCCCTTCCGGTTCTCCGCCGTCTTCCCGCGCTTTGATCGCCCGCCACAGGCCGACGCGTTCGCGACCATGTTTCACGCGGTCATCGATGAGCAGGTGAAGGGCGTCTCGGATCTGTTCAAGGGCGCGTATGCGTCCTGACCCTAAACTCGATCGCGCCGCATACCCCTTGGCAACCGATTCAAACGACTGGCAGACCAAGCCCGATAGGTGAACAGAAACGTTTGCGACACTACCTGTTTTTTCCCGTCGCTTCGCGCACCGCGCGCTCGATGGTACCGCCTAGAATGCCCAGTCCGTCGGCATGATGGGCAGGCAGTTGCGGAGCTACGATCTCGCAGGTGCCGCGGTTGCCCAAGAAATGAGCATAGACGACATTTTTTAACCTGCTGTTTAGCAGCTTCAGCTTCGTCCGCGCCCACGACGATTGACGCCACGGCGCAGCATCACGGCACCGGGCCCATGGTAATTGGCTATGGTACCCCTTGGGTTTCACGGAAGAAGGGATTGTCGGCGTTCTTGAGGCTACAGATATTTCCGTCAGGATCGGTAAATGAGCCAGTGGTTCCCCAGCTATGATGCTTCGTTTCAACGTTGATCGCTTGTGCCTCCAACATGCTCGCCACAGCGGCGACGTCAGGGACGTTGAACCGTAATATCGTCGGGTTCTCGGATCGAGCCTTCCGTCGGCCTTAGGCAGTGCCTCCTCCCTCAATCATGAGGTATCCGGCTCCGAAACGAAGGCAGCAGAGCCGTTCTTTCTCGTACCACAACGGTAGGCCGAGCGTTTCACGATAAAAGGCGACGCATTCCTCGAACTTCTCGGTGAAGAGGATGATCCCGTAGCATTCCACGTGATCCGCAAGGGTTTCTTGCTTCGTAGCCAGACCCATACTTCTGAGAGCCCCCTTTTAGAAGTCAATTCATTTCCGTGGCAAACCGTATCTGTACCGCTCCCCAACCTCGGGCTGCAGGAATCTGGATTTTCCCGGCTCTTTCACGATGGCGGGTCGGTAACGCCATCGGTACAATGCATGGAAATCGGGACGTTGTGTACGATCGCGCTGTGGGGTCGGTTTTCGTTGTAGTGTCTACGCCAATCTTCCAGCTTTTCCCGGGCGTCGGCAAGGCTCATGAATCAACGCGCGTTCAGGCAATCGGACCGGAGCTTGCTGTTGAAGGTGAGGAGGGATCAGCAAACAGTCCGGTGGACTGTTTGTCCCGACGCAAGATGAACCCGTTCTCGGTCGGCTGTCCGGGCCGCGAGAAGTTTAGGTGACGCCTTTGGCTTAGGCCCAGAGGTCGAGGTCCTGAGACACAAATTCGTTGCCGTTGTCGAAACGACTGCTCTTCGGGTCGCCAACCTTGGCGCAGACCTTCTCGAGCGTCTGAACGAAGTCCTCGCCCCGGTAGGTGAAGCGGGGATCTGCCGCCGGACACAACCTGAAATGGGTATCCACAATCGTCAGAATGCGGAGCTTCTTGCTCATGGCGAGTTGATCATGCACAAAGTCCATCGCCCTAACATCTTTCGGACCGACGGCTTCCTGAGGATCTTCCCGAAGCTTCGCTTTCACCCGACGCTTCGGGTGCTTGTTGTGCAGCTGAAGGTCTAACGCGTAGTAAATCCCCCGGGTCGTCTTCATGTCGATCACCAATCGCTCGCGTCGCAGCAGGGCATCCACGCGGCCATAGCCTTACCGTAGGCGTGTCAAGAAAATCTCCTTGATCCGCCTCTCGACGGCAGCCTGATGCGTCCGCCGGGACTTGTAGTGGTAGCTGGACGTGTCGAAGCAGATGGCCCCACAGGTTCTCCGGATCGACACGCCCCAGTCGACGCACCACATCCCGGCCACGATCTCTCGCAGAGACGGGCAGGCTTCAGAGTTTTTGCCGAATGACGTCCTGCAACATTTTGAACCGCGCCGGGTTTGCCGGAGGCTGATTTGTCTTAGTTACGCGGCCATGCCTGATGTTTCCCGAGCAGCGTAGAAGTTTGCCTCGGCCTCTGCGGGCGGAATGTTCCCGATGGGTTCGAGAAGGCGGCGATTGTTG
>NZ_JBRBWD010000043.1:0-30836 GCF_052825245.1 Sagittula sp. | reverse complement strand
GGCTGCACCCCGGAGATGCCGCTGGGGGCGCTGATGGTGAGTTCGGAAGGGGCCTGCGCGGCCTACTACCAGTACGGCGGCGCCCGGGCGGCGGAACCGGCGGAATGAGGGGTTTCGCCGGGCTGGCGCCCGGCGATCCGCCGGGGGAGGCGCTGCCTCCCCCGGACCCCCTCCGAGGTATTTGGACCAAGATGAAGGGGCGGGGGCGGTTCTGGCCCCCGCGGGCGCCCCCGGATGCGGGCGGGGACAGGGAAGGCAGGACATGGCTTTGAGAGACACGCGGGTGACGCTGGCGCATGGCGGCGGCGGCAAGGCGATGCGGGACCTGATCGAGGAGGTGTTCACCGCCGTCTTCCAGCCGCCGGGCATGGAGGATCAGGCGCGGCTGGTGTCGGAGGCGCTGTGTGCGCCGGGGGCGCGGCTGGCCTTCACCACCGACAGCTTCGTCGTCGATCCGGTGGAGTTTCCCGGCGGCGACATCGGCAAGATCGCGGTCTGCGGCACGGTGAACGACCTTGCGGTGGGTGGCGCGCGGCCGCTCTGGCTGTCGGCGGCCTTCATCATCGAGGAAGGCTGCGAGGTGGCGCTGTTGCGGCGGATCGTGGCGTCGATGCAGCACGAGGCGGAGAATGCCGGGGTGCGCATCGTCACCGGCGACACGAAGGTCGTGGGGCGCGGCTCGGCGGACAAGGTGTTTGTCACGACCTCGGGCGTGGGGGTGATCCCGCCGGGCCGCGACCTTGCAGCCGAGCATGTGCGCCCCGGCGACGCGGTGCTGGTGAACGGGGTGCTGGGCGACCATGGTGCGGCGATCCTTGCGGCGCGGGGCGACATGGCGCTGTCGACCGACATCGTCTCGGACTGCCAGGGGCTGGGGCACCTGATGGAGGCGGTGCTGGCGGCGGCGCCCAACGCGCGGGCCTGCCGGGATGCGACGCGGGGCGGTATGGCCTCGGCGCTGAACGAGATCGCCGGAGCGGCGGGTGTGGCGGTGGAGATCGACGAGGACGCGCTGCCGCTCAGGGACGAGGTGAAGGGGATGTGCGAGATCCTCGGGCTCGACCCTCTGTACCTCGCCAACGAGGGAACGCTGGTGATCTTCGTCCCGGAGAACGAGGCGCAGGCGGCGCTCGCCGCGATGCGGGCCTTGCCGGAGGGGCGGGGCGCCGTGCAGGTGGGCCGCGCGCTGGACGGGCCGCCGGGCCGGGTCACCATGCGCACGCTCTTTGGTGGCAGCCGGATCGTCGACATGCTGGTGGGCGAGCAGTTGCCGCGCATCTGCTGAGGGATTGTCGCGCGGGCCGTCGCTTGCCATACCTGTCGGAGAGCATCACCGCCGAGGGCTGGGGGACTTTCCGAGATGTCACAGATTTCCGATCCGGCGGGCGCTGGGCGCTGGCTGCAGGACCCGGTGCACCGCGCGTATCTTATGGAGAATGCGCGGCGTCAGTTGCGGTTCTTCGACGGCACGTTGCGGGGCGACGGCGGGTTCGACGTGCTGGACCATGACGGCACACCCCTGCCGCGCGCCGGGCAGGAGCTGCACTACACGACGCGCATGGTGCATTCCTACGTGCTGGGCCGGGCCATCGGCCACCCCGGCGCGGACCGGATGATCGATGCGGGGATGGCCTTCCTTTTGACCCGGCACCGCGATGCGCAGCACGGCGGCTACCTGTGGTCGGTCGATGAGACCGGTGTCCATGACGGTCTGAAACTGGCCTATGGCCATGTCTTCGT
The DNA here is from genome assembly GCF_052825245.1 of Sagittula sp. Taxonomy (NCBI): domain Bacteria; kingdom Pseudomonadati; phylum Pseudomonadota; class Alphaproteobacteria; order Rhodobacterales; family Roseobacteraceae; genus Sagittula; species Sagittula sp. The sequence continues at coordinate 29,096 of NZ_JBRBWD010000043.1, read as the reverse complement.
CCTGCTGGCGGCGTCGAGCGCGAAGCTCGCCGGGCACCCGGATGCCGACCGGCTGATGGCCGATGTTGCGGAGGTGCTGGACCGGCACTACTGGGACGAGGCGGCGGGCCTCCACCGGGAGGAGTTCGCGCGCGACTGGCAGCCGATCTCCACCTATCGCGGCATGAACGCGAACATGCATTCGGTCGAGGCGATGCTGGCGGCCTTCGAGGTCACGGGCGATGCACACTGGCTGGAGCGGGCGGGCCGGGTGCTGGAGGTCTTTACCAACCGGATGCCGCGCGCCAACGGCTGGCGGGTGCCCGAGCATTACACCGAGGATTGGCAGGTCGATCCGGAGTACGCGGGCGACCCGATGTTCCGCCCGGCGGGCACCACGCCCGGCCATTCGCTGGAACTGGCGCGGCTGCTGCTGCAGCACTGGGACCTGGCGGGACGGCCCGCGGGCGACGCGCCGGAGCGTGCCCGGCGGCTGGCGGAGACCGCGCTGATCGACGCCTGGCGGGTCGACGGCGGCCTCGCCTACACGCTGAAACCGGGCGGCGAGGTGGACATCGGCGACCGCTACTGGTGGCCGGTGACCGAAGGCATCTGCGCGCTGGCGAGCCTGCTGAAGCTGGAGGGCCGCGACGGCGACGAGACCTGGTATCGCAGGCTCTGGCGGTTTGCCGACGCACGCTTCGTCGATCACGACCGGGGCGGCTGGTATCCGGAGCTCGACGACGACGGCGCGCCGGAGGGCCGCCAGTTCACCGGCAAGCCGGACATCTACCACGCGCTGCAGGCGGAGCTTTACCCGCTGGCGCCGAGGCTGTCGCGGCAGGTCGAAGGGCTGGGCACGCTGTAGGCGGGGCCAGCGGTGCAGCCCCGCCGGATGGTACCGTCTACTGTTTCGCCGCCCCTGCCACCGCGTCCGGGCCTGCCGGCAGAACAGTGGGGCAGTCCTCCTCGGTCGCGGAACGGAAAATCGCCTCGGCAACTTCGGATGCGCTGGTCGTCTCTTCCGGGGGATGGGCCTGCAGCGCGGCAAGCGATTTCTGCGCGAAATCGGCATAGGCCGGAGGGAACCAGCCGCCCCTGGCGACGCGTTCCTGGATATTGGCCGCAAAATTTGTCGCGGGCGCGAGGCCGGGAACCACGACCCTTGCCCTGATATCGAACTGGGCCAACTCACCGGCGGCAGATTCCGTCATCGCGACGACAGCGGCCTTGCTTGCCCGATAAACCGCAAGCAACGGAAGCGGCACGTAGATCGTGCTGGACGCCACGTTGACGATGGTGCCGGACCGGCGTTCGCGCATGGCCGGAAGCACGGCCTGCATCATCGCAATCGTTCCGAACAGGTTGGTCTCAAACACCTCGCGTGCCGTATCGAGCGGCGTGCCTTCGAGGGCGTTGAACCAGCCGATGCCGGCGTTGTTGACGAGGACGTCGATCTGTCCGGCCTGCGCAATCGCGTCGGCAATGGAATTTGCGTCCGTCACGTCGAGCGGCACAACATGGAGACGCTCGGACGCAGGCATCGTGTTGGCGGCGGGATTGCGCATGGTGGCGAAGACGGTCCAGCCCTTTTCAATGAAATACAGGGCGGTCTCGCGACCGAAGCCGGTCGAGCAGCCGGTGATGAGGACTGTGGGCATCTGATTATCCTTGGTGTCGATGGTGTCTGTGTGTAATATATGAGGGTTCCCTCAGCTTTGGTAATCGCATTATGAATCGTCCCAACCCGTCGCGCCTCAAGCCCAGAAAAGCACCGCAACAGGCGCGTTCAGCCGCGACCCTGGAGGCCATCCACACGGCCACTATTCAGGTTTTGATTTCCGAAGGTGTCGCGCGGCTGACGACAGCGCGGGTTGCCGAACGAGCCGGCGTTTCCATCGGCACGATGTATCAATATTATCCCCACAAGCAGGCGCTGCTGTTTGCCTTGGTCGAAAAGCAGCTTGGAACCGTTACCGATTTCATGCTGGCCGCCGCCGAGCAGTTGCGCGGGCGGGACGCGGAGACGATAGCCGAAGGGCTTGCCCTCGCCTGGCTCAATGCCAAGACCTCCGACTCCGAAGCGTTCCAGACGCTGTATGGCATTGCCGCCGAATTCGACCTGCAGGCCAGCATGGGGCGGGTACTCAGGCAGATGGCCGGGGAATTCTCGAGCCTGCTGGCGACGGCGCCCGACGCGCGTTTTGCCGACCGCGATGCGGTGGCCTTCATGCTGGCGGTGATGATCGGCGGGTCGGTGCGCATGGTCCTCGATGCTGCGGCCTCGCCGGAGAATCTGTCCCGCCTGCGCCAGGAACTGCCGCGCGCCTGCCGCGTCTATATCGTCGCGGCGCAGCAATAGCGGCCTCGGAAGACTGAAGTATTCGGTTGGACGCGAAGACCGAAACCGGGCAATTCGTCGTCCCGGGTGACATACCCTTTGACTGTGGCTCGACGACTTCCGCGAACCGTTCGGTCGGTTTGGTCATGTTCCCGTCCCTCCGAAGCCCCGATTGCGAGTAGGCGCCTCGCAGGCATGCGCGCGGAAACCAATGCGGGCCCGCGGGTGGGGACTTCGGAGAACGGATCCTGAAAAGAATTATATTTCAGGTAATTATCGTGCTCGTGTATTCCCCTTGGCGCACTTCGGACAGGGCCATGAACCAGTTCCGGTTACAGCGGGCGGTCAGCGCCGGATCGAGCTGCGCCAGATCATGTTGACCGGCAGCGTGACGCTGGTGGGCGTGCCGTCGCCGGGCGTGCTGTCGAGCGCGCCAAGCGCCGCGCGGGCGATGTCGCGGATCGGTTGGCGGAAGGTGGTCAGGCTGTAGGATTCCCATCCCGCCTGCTCGATGTCGTCGAACCCGATGACAGAGACGTCCTTCGGCACTTCCAGCCGGAAGCGCGTGCGTGCCGCGTCCATGACCCCGCAGGCGATCAGGTCGGTGGTGCAGAAGATGCCGTCGGGCCGTTCGCCCTGCGTGAGCAGCCGTGTCCCGAGGTCGAGGCCCGTCTGGTAGGAGGTGGGGCCGACTGCCGCCTCCGTGATCGCGACGCCTGCCGCTGCCGCGGCCTGCCGGAAACCCGCGGCGCGGTCCTCCAGGCTGGCGGTCCCGGCGCAGGAATTGGCCAGCGCGATCCGGCGACAGCCCGCCGCCGCCAGCGCCGCAAAGGCCTGCCGTCCGGCATTGGCATCCTCCAGCCGGATCATCAGCGAACCGGGCCGCTCCTCGTCGCGGTTGATGAGCACGAGTTTCATGCCGTTGCGGCGGCAGGTCTCGGCCAGCGACATGTCGGGCATCCCCGACAGCACGATGGCGGCGTCGGTGCGATAGGCGATGGCCTGCCGCAGCGCCTGCGCGACGCTGTCGTCGGACCGGTCGGTGTTGATCAGCAGGCCCACCTTGCCCGCCGCCTGAAGCTGTTCGGTCAGCGCGGCCAGCAGGGCAGAACGGTAGGGGGTGTTCATCTCGGCGGCGATCAGCGCGACCAGTCCGGTGTTGGAGGTGATCAGCCCCCGCGCCAGGTGGTTGACCTGGTAGCCAAGCTGCTCTGCCGCCGCCTCGATCCGGGCGCGGGTCTCCTTGGCTACCGAGGCGCCGGGCGTGAACGCGCGCGACACGGCGGTGCGGGAAACACCGGCAAGCTCGGCCACGTCCCGGGCGCTGACCTGTCGTTTCGTCATGTTCATTGCAATCCTGTGCAGCCCCCGAGCCCCGGCCAGGCAACCATAGTTTTGTGAAGGTTTCTTGACAACTGGCGATTCGGCCGACAACCTGATGCACAGGTGTGCAAAGCACCCGGCCCGGTAACCGCCGGGAACTAGGGAGGATGATATGAAGACTTTGAAATACGCCCTGATTGGGGGCGCGGCTTTCCTGCCCGCGGGCGCGATGGCCGCAGAGCTGAACCTGATCTGCTCGGCCGACGTGGTGATCTGCGAAAAGCTGGTGAGCGAGTTCGAGGCCAGCCATTCCGACATCGACGTGAACATGGTGCGCCTGTCCTCGGGCGAGGCCTATGCCAAGGTCCGGGCCGAGGGTCGCAACCCGCAGACCGACCTGTGGTGGGGTGGCACCGGCGACCCGCACCTGCAGGCCGCCCACGACGGGCTGACCGCGGAATACAAGTCGCCCATGCTGGAAGAGCTGCAGGACTGGGCGCAGGGCCAGGCGGAAACCTCGGAGTATCACACCGTGGGCGTCTATTCCGGCGCGCTCGGCTGGGGCTACAACAAGGACATCTTCGCCGAGAAGGGCATCAAGGCGCCGGAGTGCTGGTCCGACCTGCTCGACCCCGCGCTGAAGGGCGAGATCCAGATCGCCGACCCGAACTCCTCGGGCACGGCCTACACCACGCTCGCGACGCTGGTGCAGATCATGGGCGAGGACGAGGCGTTCGAGTTCCTCAAGAAGATGCACGCCAACGTCTCGCAGTACACGAAGTCCGGCTCCGCCCCGGTGAAGGCCGCAGCGCGCGGCGAAACGGGCCTTGGCATCGTGTTCCAGCATGACGCCGTCGCACAGGCGGTCGAAGGCTTCCCGGTCGAGGTCGGCTCCCCCTGCGAGGGCACCGGCTACGAGATCGGGTCCATGTCGCTGATCGAGGGCGCGCAGAACGAGGACTCCGCCAAGGTGTTCTACGACTGGGTGCTGACAGCGGAGGTGCAGAACATGATGCCGGAGGCAGGGTCCTTCCAGATCCCGTCGAACGCTTCGGCCACCCCGCCGAAGGAAGCGCCCGACCTGTCGAAGATCAAGCTGATCGACTACGACTTCGCCGAATTCGGCAGCGCGGAACGGCGCAAGGAACTGCTGTCCCGCTGGGATCAGGAGATCGGCAGCCTGCCGCTGCAATAAGCCGTCCCTTGCGGACCGGGGATGCGCGGGCCATGGCGCGCGCATCCCCTGACCCCTCTCCTGACGCTTCCGGACATCGAGATGAACAGAGACAACCGCAGGCTCGACCTGATCCTTGCGGCGGGGCTGATCGCGCTCGTCGCCCTGCCCTGGTACCGCGTGCGCCAGGGGTTCTTCGGCTTTGAATGGCTCGGCGACATCGCCGGGTCGGACAAGCTCTGGCCCGGCCTGTTCCAGGCGATCGACGGGCGCTGGCAGCTCTGGCCGGTGCTGGTGCTCTTTGCGCTGGCGGTGTGGCTGCGGCTCGGACAGGCGCCGGGTGTGCGGGGCAGGGCGCTGGCCGGCATCGGCGTGGCCGGACTGGTCTGGCTGCTGGTCGAGGGCCTTTCGGTGGGCCTGCGCGGCTGGAACTGGGGCCTTCTGGAAACCACGTTCGGAGAGGTCGCGGGCCAGCAGGCCTTCGGCGCCGGGGCGGTTGTCCTGGGCTGCGTCTTCGCGCTGTTCGTGGCCTTCGGTGCCGCGGAACGCGGCGCGCTGAAGGGCGACGCCTTCGTCCTCGGCGCGATCACGCTTCTGGTGCTCCTGGTCGGTGTCTTCGTCTTCTATCCGCTGGTGTCGATGTTTACCGGCGCGTTCCAGGACTTCGACGGATCGTTCACCACCGAGGGCGTGCAGAACAACATCTTCGACCCGAAGATCTGGTCGCTGGCCTGCCTTTGGGGCGGCAACTGCGGCGTGGCCTGGCGAACCTTCTTCCTTGCCGTCTGCACGGCGACAGGGACGACGCTGCTGGGTCTCGTGTTCGCGCTGGTCGCGACGCGCACCGGCTTCCGGTTCAAGAAATCCCTGCGCCTGCTGACCGTGCTGCCGATCATCACGCCGCCCTTCGTGGTGGGCCTCGCGCTGACCATGCTGCTGGGCCGCCAAGGCACGCTGACGCAATGGATCGAACTGGCGACGGGCTGGGAACTGGGCCGCTGGCTTTACGGCCTGACCGGCATCTGGATCGCGCAGATGCTGTCCTTCACCCCGATCTCCTTCCTCGTGCTGATCGGCGTGGTCGAGGGCATCTCGCCCTCGATGGAGGAGGCGTCGCAGACGCTCCGCTCGGACCGCTGGCGCACCTTCCGCAAGGTGTCCCTGCCGCTCATGGCGCCGGGGCTGGCGAATGCCTTCCTGATAGGGTTCATCGAATCGATGGCCGACTTCGGCAACCCGCTGGTGCTGGGCGGCTCGGGCGGCGTGCTGTCGACCGAGATCTTCTTTGCCGTGGTCGGCGCGCAGAACGATCCGGCAAGGGCCGCCGTGCTGGCCTCCGTCCTCTTGGTGTTCACGCTCTCGGCCTTCCTGGCGCAGCGGTTCTGGCTCTCGGGGCGAAACTACGCGACCGTGACCGGCAAGGGCGACGGCGGGCGCCACGCGCTGCTGCCGCGCCGCGTCGCCTGGCCGGTGGTGACCATCGCGGTGGCATGGGCGCTCTTCACCATCACCGTCTACGCGATGATCCTCTTCGGCGGCTTCGTGAAGACCTGGGGCCTCGACCACTCGCTGACGCTGGAACACTACATCCGCGCCTTCGGCGTGTCGCTCTCGGACGGGATCGCCTGGACCGGCGTCGCCTGGAACAGCTTCTGGACGACGATGGAGATCGCGCTGATCGCCGCGCCGCTGACCGCCGCAGTGGGCCTGCTGACCGCATGGCTGATCGTACGGCAGCGGTTCCCGGGACGGTCGGTCTTCGAGTTCGCGCTGATGATGAGCTTTGCCATCCCTGGCACGGTCATCGGCATCAGCTACATCATGGCCTTCAACCTGCCGCCGCTTCAGATGACCGGCACCGCCGCGATCCTCATCGCCTGCTTCGTCTTCCGCAACATGCCGGTCGGCGTGCGTGGCGGCGTGGCGGCCATGGCGCAGCTCGACGGCTCGCTCGACGAGGCGTCGCTGACGCTGGGGGCCGGATCGGGGCGGACCATGCGCAAGGTCATCCTGCCCCTGATGCGGCCCGCGATCCTCGCCGCGCTGGTCTACAGCTTCGTGCGGGCGATCACCTCGATCTCGGCGGTGATCTTCCTTGTCAGCGCAAAGTACAACATGGCGACGGCCTACATCGTGGGCCTTGTCGAGAACGGCGAATACGGCATCGCCATCGCCTATTCCTCTGTCCTGATCCTCGTGATGATCACCGTGATCGGTGGCTTCCAGCTTCTGGTTGGTGAGCGGCGGATCGGGCGGCGGGAAATGAAACAGTCCTTGAAGGCCGAGGCCGCAACACGGGAAGCCAACGCATGAAGACCAGAGGCGCGGTTGAATTCCGCAACGTATCCAAGAAGTTCGGCCAGTTCACGGCGATCCCCGACCTGTCGTTGTCGATCGAGCCGGGGGAACTGGTGACGCTGCTTGGCCCCTCGGGCTGCGGCAAGACGACGACGCTCAGGATGCTGGCGGGGCTGGAAAGTCCGACCGCCGGGCAGATCCTGATCGGCGGGCAGGACGTGACGCGGCTGCCGGCGGACCGGCGGGACGTGTCCATGGTGTTCCAGAGCTACGCGCTGTTCCCGCACATGACGGTGGCGCAGAACGTGGCCTACGGGCTGGAATCCGGCGGCATGAAGGCGCCCGAGGCGCGGGAACGTGCCGCCGACGCGCTGGCACTGGTGGGGCTCGAAGGGCTGGGCGCCCGGCTGCCCGCCGAACTGTCCGGCGGCCAGCAGCAACGGGTGGCCGTGGCGCGTGCGCTGGTGCTGGAACCGCAGGTGCTCTTGCTGGACGAGCCGCTCTCCAACCTCGACGCCCGCCTGCGCCGCCGCGTGCGGACGGAAATCCGCGAGTTGCAGCAGCGGCTGGGCTTCACGGCGGTGTACGTGACCCACGACCAGGAAGAGGCGCTGGCCGTCTCCGACCGGATCGTGGTGATGAAGGAGGGCCTCGTGGCGCAGATGGGCTCCCCGCGCGAGCTGTACGAAGCGCCCGCGTCGGAGTTCATCGCGGATTTCATCGGCGAGGCGAACGTGGTCGAGGGCCGCGTGCTCTCGGTCGCGGGGGACGAGGCGCAGGTGGACGTGGGCGGCGCGGTGATCGCGCTGCCGGCGCGCGGTCTGGGCGAAGGCCCGGCGCGGCTGGCCATGCGCTCGAACGCGGCGCGGGTCCGGTCGGGCGGCGAGGGTGTGCCGGGCACGGTGGCCTCCTCGGCCTACCTGGGCGACCATGTCGAATACGAGATCGACGGCGCTTTGGGGCGGATCTTCGTGGTCGACGACGAAAGCGACACGCCGCTGCCCGTGGGCGCGCCCGTGGTCCTGGACCTGCGCCCGCGCGGTCTGGCCCTGATCCCGGGTGCAGCATGAGCACCCTGACCGAACGGCTGGCGGTGGCCGAACGCGTGGCCAGCGATGCAGGCGCGCTTGCGCTGGACTATTTCCTGCGGCGCGACGCGCTGGTGATCGAACGCAAGCGCCATGTCACCGACCTCGTGTCGGAGGCGGACCGCAACGTCGAGACGCTGATCCGCGACGCCCTGACGGCGGCCTTCCCCGACGATGCGCAACTGGGCGAGGAACACGGCCTGTCGGAGGGCACCTCGGGCTTCACCTGGGTCATCGACCCGATCGACGGCACGGCGCCCTATCTCAACGGCCTGCCGGGCTGGTGCGTTTCCATCGGCGGCCACGACGCCGAGGGGCCCGCTCTCGGGGTGATCGTCGCGCCGGTGCTGGGCGAGGTCTTCGTCGCGGCGCGCGGGCAGGGCGCACGGCTGAACGGCGCGCCCATGCGGGTGATGCCGGGCGACCTGAGGTCCGGGATGCTGGGTGTGGGGGCCAACGACCGCGTCGCCTCCGACCGGGTGGGACAAATGCTCGCCGACCTGATGGAGGCCGGATCGTCCTGGACCCGCTACGGCTCCGGTGCGCTCATGCTGGCCTGGGTCGCGGCGGGACGGCTCGTGGGCTACGCCGAGCCGCGCATGTCCGCCTGGGACTGCATGGCTGCCTATGCGCTGATCCTCGAAGCCGGGGGCCGGGTGCTGCCCTTCCCGACCGGCCCGGACTTCGCGAAACCCGCGCCGGTGATGGGCGCGGGGCCGGGCACCTTCGACGAATTGGCCCGGATCTGCGCCTTCGGCACTTCGGAGGCCTGGTAGCCCCGCCCGGTCAGCGGATGCGCTGGCCCTTGGCGTCAAAGCGCATCTCCTGCGCCGCATCCCAGTCGAGCGACACGTCGGCCCCTTCCTCCGGGATGGGGCTGGCGGCATCCTGCCGGACTGTCAGCAGGTCGCCCTGAGCGCCGCGCAGGTGAATGAGTGTCTCCGCCCCCAGCGCCTCCGCGTATGCGACATGGGCGGGCAGGCGGCCCGAGGGCGCGATGCGCATGTGTTCGGGGCGGATCCCGACCTGGCCTTCGCCGCTCTGCCCGATCTGCGCGGGGTCGAGGAAGTTCGTGGGCGGCGAGCCGATGAACCCGGCGACAAAGGCGGTGGCGGGATTGGCGTAGACCTCAAGCGGCGCGCCGATCTGGTCGGCCACACCACCGTTCATCACGATCATCCGGTCGGCCAGCGTCATCGCCTCCACCTGGTCGTGCGTGACATAAAGCGACGTGACGCCGAGGTCGCGTTGCAGCGCCTTGATCTCCAGCCGCATCTGCACGCGCAGCTTGGCGTCGAGGTTCGAGAGCGGCTCGTCGAACAGGAAGACCGCAGGCTTGCGCACGATGGCCCGGCCCATGGCGACCCGCTGCCGCTGCCCGCCGGACAGCTCGCGCGGCTTGCGCTTCAGGTAGGGCTCAAGCTGCAGCATCTTCGCCGCCTGCGCCACGCGGGTCTCGATCTCCGCCTTCGGGGTGCCCGCGATCTTCAGCCCGTAGGCCATGTTGTCGAAGACGGACATGTGCGGGTAAAGCGCGTAGTTCTGGAAGACCATGGCGATGTCGCGGTCCATCGGCTCCACGTCGTTGACCGTCCTGCCGTCGATCTGCACCGCGCCGGAGGTCACCGTCTCAAGTCCCGCCACCATGCGCAGCAGCGTGGACTTGCCGCAGCCCGAGGGGCCGACGATCACGATGAACTCGCCTTCGGACACGTCGATCGAGACGCCGTGGATGACCTCGGTCTTGCCGAAGGATTTCTTTACGTTGTCGAGGGTCAGCGTCGCCATTGGTCTTGTGTCCTGTTGTTCTGTTCCGCCCGGCGGCACGCCGTGCAGCCCCCGGCTGCCTCCATGGGCGGGGGCGTCACCCGCGGTCGGGGGTCACCCTTTTCTCCCAAGGAAAGCCGGCTCATTTCTCGCTGTCCACAAGGCCGCGGATGAAGAGTTTCTGCATGCCGATTACCACCAGAACCGGCGGGATCATGGCGAGGATCGAGGTCGCCATGATGACCGGCCAGTCGGCGATGTCGTCTCCGCTGGGGAACATCTGCTTGATGCCCATGACGATGGTGTTCATCGACGGATCGGTGGTGATGAGCAGCGGCCAGAGGTACTGGTTCCAGCCGTAGATGAAGAGAATGACAAAGAGCGCGGCGATGTTCGTCCGGCTCATCGGCAGCAGGATGTCCCAGAAGAACCGCATGGGCCGCGCGCCGTCGACGCGGGCGGCCTCGGCCAGCTCGTCCGGGACGGTCATGAAGAACTGCCGGAAGAGGAACGTCGCCGTGGCCGAGGCGATCAGCGGCAGGATCAGCCCGCTGTAACTGTTCAGCATCCCGAAGTTCGCGGCGACCTCGTAGGTCGGCACGATGCGCACCTCGACCGGCAGCATCAGCGTCAGGAAGATCAGCCAGAAGAACAGGTGCCGGCCCGGGAAGCGGAAGTAGACGATGGCAAAGGCCGACAGGAGCGAGATGACGATCTTTCCCACCGCGATGCCGATGGCCATGACCGCCGAGTTGAACAGCATCAGCGCCACCGGCGCGTTGATGCCGGAGGTCAGGGCCTTGGCATAATTCTCCCAGAACTGGTCGCCGGGCAGCAGCGGCATCGGCGGGCGGGCGATTTCCGGCTGGCTGACGCTCGAGGCGACGAAGGCCAGCCAGATCGGGAAGAAGATGAAGAGGATGCCGAGGATCAGCCCCGCGTGGGTCAGCCACAGGCCCGCGCCGCGTTTCTCGACCATGCCGTTGCGTTCGGAAGCCATCAGTAATGCACCCTGCGCTCGATGAACCGGAACTGCACGACGGTCAGGATGCCGACGATCACCAGGAGGATCACGGACTGCGCCGCCGAAGACCCGAGGTCCTGCCCGACGAAGCCGTCGGCATAGACCTTGTAGACGAGGATCGTGGTCGCCTGCTGTGGCCCGCCGCTGGTTATGGTGTGGATCACGCCGAAGGTCTCGAAGAAGGCGTAGATGATGTTGACCACCAGCAGGAAGAAGGTCGTGGGGCTCAGCAGCGGCCAGACGATGGTGCGGAAGCGCGTCCAGAACCGCGCGCCGTCGATGGCCGCCGCCTCGATCACGCTGCGCGGAATGGCCTGCAGCCCGGCAAGGAAGAACAGGAAGTTGTAGCTGATCCGCCCCCAGGCGCTGGCCACGACCACAAGGCCCATCGCCTCCGTCCCGTTCAGGACGTGGTTCCAGTCATAGCCGAGCTGGCCCAGATACCATGTCACCACGCCGACGCGGGTGTTGAACATGAACATCCACAGGACGCCCGCCACAGCCGGGGCCACGGCATAGGGCCAGATCAGCAGCGTGCGGTAGGTGCCCGACCCCTTGATCAGCCGGTCGGCCAGCACCGCGAGGTACAGCGCCACCCCCATCGACACCACCGTCACGAGGATGGAAAACACCGCCGTCGTGACAAAGGATGCGCGGTAGTACGGGTCGCCCAGCAGGTATTCGAAGTTGCCCAGACCCACCCATTGCATCGACAGGCCGAAGGGGTCGGGGATGAACAGCGACTGCCAGACCGCCTGCCCGGCGGGGTAGAAGAAGAAGACCGCCGTGATCGCCATCTGCGGCAGGACCAGCAGGAGGGGCAGCCAGACGCCCTTGAAGGTAACGCGTTTTTCCATCAGTCATTGACTCCGGTACGACCAGGTCGCACCTTCTTGGGCAGGCGCAAGCGCGAGGATGTTTCCATGACCGTCAAGATGTCCATTTCCCTGACCGACCAGCAGGCCGCCTATGCCCGCAAGCAGGTCGAAGAAGGCCGCTTTCCCTCGACCTCTGCCGTGATCCAGCAGGCGCTGGAAGCCAAGCGGCGCGAGGACGAGGAATACCAGGAGTGGAAGGCCGGGTTCTTCGAGGAACTGAAGCGCCGCGCCGAGGGGCCGCATGTGTCGTTGGACGAGTTCCACGTGATGGTCGAAGAGATGCTCGACGAAGAGGACGCAAGGCTTGCCGTGGAGCGTTGAGGTCGGCCAAGCCGCCCGGGATGATCTTCGCCGGATCTATCGCCATCTCATCGCGTCGAATGGCGCCTTTGGGCACGACCTTAAGGACGCCAAGGCATTGTCGCGGGCGCGTGTCTTCGCCATCGAGGCTGGCTTTGCGCGATTGGCCAAGGCACCCTATCGCGGCACGTGCCACACCATCGCCGGACACACCTATCGCCACGTCACCATCGACCGCGCGGTCTACTGGTTCACGCTGGACGAGCCCGCAGAGGTCTTGCGGATCGAGGCGATATTCTTTGGCGGACAGGATCATCTGGACCGGATGTTCAATCGGTTGCGGGAGGAGGGAGAGGCCCCGTAAGGCCCCTCCCGGCAGCGATCAGCGTGAGGATTGCTCGAAGCGGCGCAGCAGCGGGTTGCCGCGTTCCACCGCCGAATCCAGCGCTTCCTGTGCCGACTTGTCACCGGCCCAGACGGCCTCCAGTTCCTCGTCGATGATCGTGCGGATCTGGTCGAAGGAGCCGAGGCGGATGCCCTTGGAGTTCTCCGTGGGCTCGTTCGTGGTCATCTGCTTGACCGCCACGTCCGTGCCCGGGTTCTCCTCGTAGAAGCCCTGCTCGGCGGTCAGGTCGGCGGCGGCCTGGGTGATCGGCAGGTAGCCGGTGTCCTGGTGCCACTTGGCCTGGATCTCCGGCGAGGAGAGGAACTTCAGGAACTCCGCCACGCCGTCGTATTCCTCTTCGGACTGTCCGGCCATGACCCAGAGCGACGCGCCGCCGATGATGGTGTTCTGCGGGGCGTCGACCAGCGCGGACCAGTAGGGCAGGGGCCGCACGCCGAAGTCGAAGTCGGCCTCGGCCTTGATGCCCGCGTAACCGGCCGAGCTTTCTGTGAAGAGCGCGCATTCGCCGCCGCGGAAGTTGGCGCCGCCCTCGTTGCGGCGGCCGGTGTAGACGAACTTGCCGTCCTGCGCCCACTCGCCCATCGCCTGGATGTGCGCCACCTGCGCCTCGGAGTTGAAGACCAGCTCCGTGTCGGTGCCCTCAAACCCGTTGGCCTTCGTGGCGAAGGGCACGTCGTGGTAGGCCGACAGGTTCTCGAGGTGGATCCAGCTTTGCCACGCGGTGGTCAGCGGGCAGTCGACGCCTGCCTCTTTCAGCTGGTCGAGGACCTCGCCCACCTGCTCCCACGTCGAGAGGTCGACATCGGGGTCGATGCCGCTCTCTTCCAGCATGGTGCGGTTCACCCACAGCACCGGCGTGGAGGAGTTGAACGGCAGCGACAGCATGTTGCCGTCGGCGGAGGTGTAATAGCCCTTCACCGCGCCGATGTACTGCGACTGGTCAAAGCCTTCGCCCATGACCTCGAAGACCGGGTTCACGGCGCCCTGCGCGGCCATCATCGTGGCGGTGCCGACCTCGAAGACCATCAGGATGTCGGGCTGCTCGCCCGCGCGGAAGGCGGCGATCCCGGCGTTCAGCGTCTCCGAATAGTTGCCCTTGTGGGTGGCGACGACGGTGTAGTCGTCCTGCTGGCCGTTGAAGGTCTCGACCTGTTCGGCCACCAGCTCTCCGAGGCGGCCGGTGAAGGCATGCCAGAACTGGATCTCCGTCTGGGCCATGGCCGGGGCCGCGGTCGCGATGGCCGCCGCCGTTGCCAGTAAGGTGTGGGTCAGTTTCATGAGTTTCTCCTCCGTTGGTTGATATCGGCTTCTCTGGCCGAAAACATGCGCGGTTTGCCCGCACTGGTTGAGAGTTTAACGTCCCGTCACGGTCGGTCCACGATAACGTCGGGGACGATGCCGGACTTCGCGATGGCCGCATGGGGATCGCCGCTGGCGAAGAAGCCGTAGCCCGCCACCAGCGCCGAATGGATGCCCGCCGCCTGCGCGCCGAGGATGTCGGTGTGCAGGCTGTCGCCGACCATCAGGATGCGGTCGCGCGGCGGCATGGGGTCCAGCCGCGCCATCGCAAGCTCGTAGATGTTGGCGAAGGGCTTGCCGAAGAACTCCGGCACGACGCCCGTCCGGTCGGCCAGCCGGTGCGCGAAATGCCCCGGCTCCACCGAAAAGCCGGTTTCGCGCGGCGCCACGATGTCGGGATTGCCGACCAGCACCCGGCGCGGCCTGTCGGCAAGCGCCGCTTCCAGCAGGGCCTGCCGTGCCTCCGTCCAGGCGGCACTGCCGATCATCAGGAAACCGTCGACATCGGCATAGGCCGCCGGGTCTTCCTCGAGGTAGATCAGGTCGAGGTCTTCCAGATCGCGCAGACCCGTCGCCGGGGTCGCCATCAGCCCCCAGCGCATCCCGGCCGGACCGTTCAGGTTCGCCAAGAGCGTCCGGCGGCTGGTGATCACGTCCTCCGGTGCGAAGTCGTAGCCGAGCCGGGCGTATTTCTCCATCAGCGCGGCATGGGGAAACCCGGCGGCGTTCGACACGATCAGCACCTGCTTGCCCAGTTCCCGCAGGTCCGAGATGCGTTCCGCCACGCCCTCGATGGCCGTCTCGCCGATGTTCAGCACCCCGAAGGCATCGAGCAGGAAGGCGTCGTAGCGGCTGGCCACGTCGGCCAGCGTCCGGGCACGCTCCGGTGCGGGGCGGCCTGCCACCGGCGGCGGCAGGCGGTGGCGCACCGCCTCGTAGGCGGCAAAGGCGGTTTCCAGCGTCATGCTCAAATGATCGCCCCCCGGACCTTGGCCGACACCCATTCGGAAATCACGACGGCAGCGAGGATCACCAGCAGGATCAGCGAGACCTGCGGCCAGGCCAGCACATTGAGCGAACTTTGCAGTTGCAGCCCGATGCCGCCCGCGCCCACCAGCCCCAGCACGGTCGACTCGCGGATGTTGATGTCCCAGCGGAAGACCGCGACGCCGGCCAGCGCGGGCAGGATCTGCGGCACGATCCCGTAGGCCATGACCTGCCAGCGCGAGGCGCCCGTGGCGGTGATCGCCTCCACCTGGCTGTGGTCGATCTCCTCGATGGCCTCGTAGATCAGCTTGGCGCAGAACCCGACAGAGCGGATGGCGATGGCCACCACGCCCGCGAAGACCCCCGGCCCGATGATCGCGATGAGGAGGAGCGCCCAGATCAGGGAGTTGATCGAGCGGGTCGAGACGATCACCAGAAGCGCGATCGGCCGCGCCAGCACGCGGGAGGGCGTGGTGTTGCGGGCCGCGAGGAAGGCCACCGGGATCGCCAGGACCAGCGAGATCAGCGTGCCGAGGGTTGCGATGTTCAGCGTGTCCCAGATCGGGCGGCCGAGCTGGGTGATGTATTCCCAGCGCGGCGGGGTTGCGCGGCTCCAGATGTCGCCCGCGATGCGCGGCGCGTCCCAGACGAAGAACCACGTCGTCGCCTCGGAGATCCGCTGCCAGCAGAAGAGGAACACCGCCACGCCGATCAGCCAGCCGAACCAGCGCACCAGCGATTGCCCGGTGGTCCTGCGGCGCCAGACCTGTTTGCCGTCCTGCGTCAGAACCGCCATCACTGTACCCTCGCGCGGATCACGCCGGAGAGGTACTCCAGCGCCATGACGATCCCGATGATCAGGATCAGGATGGCCGCTGCCGTGTCGTACTCGTAGCGATCGAAGGCGGTGTTCAGCGTCGCGCCGATGCCTCCGGCGCCGACCAGCCCGAGGATCGCGCTTTCGCGGAAGTTGATGTCGATGCGGTACATCGAGAGGCCCACGAGACGCGGCATGACCTGCGGCTGGACGCCGTAGTTGATCCACTGCATCCAGCGCGCGCCGCTGGCCCGGATCGCCTCGGCCTGCACGCGGTCCATCGACTCGATGTCCTCGGCCAGCAGTTTCGACAGGAAGCCGATGGTGGCAAACGACAGCGTCAGGAAGCCCGCCAGCGGGCCGAAGCCGAAGATCGCGACAAGCAGGATCGCCACGATGATCTCCTGCAAGGCCCGGCTGATCGCGATGATCGCCCGGCAGATCACGTAGACGGGCAGGGGGGCGATGTTGCGCGCCGCGCCCAGCCCGATGGGGATCGAGATGGCAATACCCACGACCGAGGCCGCGACCGTCATGATGATGCTTTCCGCCAGACCGTCCCAGATGTCCGACCAGCGGGTGACGAAATCGGGGTGGGTGAAGGCCAGCACGAACTGCCAGCCGCGGTCCAGCCCCTCGTAGACCCGGCCCCAGTCCACCGGAATGGTCGAGACCGCCGCCACGAGGTAGACGCCGAAGGCGGCGATCAGGCCCCAGCGCAGGGCGGTGTTGCGGATCAGCGGCGGCTTGCGCCAGCCGCGGCCCAGCATGTCGTCCAGCTCGCGATGGGTGCCGGCGCTCATTCTGCCGCCTCCACCGCTTCGCCGTCCTCGTCCTTCTGGATCGTCGCTTCCCAGTCTTCCTCGCCGTAGATCTCGGTCAGCTTGTCGGGGCTCAGCGCGGTCGGAAGCCCGTCAAAGACGATCTCGCCCAAGCGCAGCCCCACGACGCGCGGCACGAACATCTGCGCCAGCGCCACGTCGTGGATGTTGATGATCGCCGCCAGCCCGCGCTCGGCGCAAAGCTCGCAGATCAGCCGCATGATCTGGCGCGAGGTCTTGGGGTCGAGCGAGGCGGTGGGTTCGTCCACCAGCAAGAGCTTCGGCTCCTGGATCAGCGCGCGGCAGATGCCGACCCGCTGCCGCTGCCCGCCGGACAGCTCGTCCGCGCGCTTGTCGGCCATGTGCAGAAGGCCCACGCGGTCCAAGAGGCGGAACGCCTCGTCCACGTCCTTCTGCGGGTACTTCCTCAGGAACGACCGCCAGAAGCCGACATAGCCAAGCCGGCCCGACAGGACGTTCTCCATCACCGTCAGCCGTTCGACCAGCGCGTATTCCTGGAAGATCATGCCCATCTCGCGCCGCGCCCGGCGCAGCGCCCCGGACCCGAGTTTCGTCAGGTCCGTGCCGTCCAGCATCACCGCGCCGGAGGTCGGTTCCACGAGCCGGTTGATGCAGCGGATCATGGTGGACTTGCCCGCGCCCGAGGGCCCGATCAGCGCCAGCACCTGCCCCGACGGCACGTCGAGGTCGATGGCCTTCAGGGCCATGTCGCCGGTCTTGTAGGTTTTCGTCAGTTTCTCGAGGCGCAGCATTCCCGTTCCCCAGCCGTTCAGGGACAGGACGCAAGGGCGCCCTGTCCGTTGGTTTCTATCGGGGCAGGATCATTCGCAGGCGTAGGACACGCCGTTTGCGGCGTCGATCTTGCGGATCACCTCCCAGAAGTCCTTGTAGTTCATCTCGATGAACTGGGCCTCGTCGGACTTGGAGAACTCCTCCTGCAGGGACGTGCCCTCCCAGTCGAAGCTGAAGAACGCGTCCCTGATCTGGTCCTGAAGCTCGGGCTTGAGGTTGTAGACCACGCCGAAGCCGGTCGTCGGGAAAGTCTGCGACTTGTAGATCGACTTGACCTGGTCCTCGGTGATCACGTCGCGGTCCAGCATCCGGTGCATGACCGAGTTGGCGATGGCCGCCGCCGGGTAGTCCTGGTTGGCGACGCCGAGGATGGAGTTGTCGTGCTTGCCGGAGAACACCGGCTCGAAGTCGGTCTCAGCCTCCATGCCGTATTCCGCCTTCAGGATCGCCGAGGGCGCCTTGAAGCCGGAGTTCGACGTGGGCGAGGTAAAGGCCATCTGCTTGCCCTTGATGTCCTCGACGCTCTCGATGCCGCTTTCGGGATGGGTGATGATCTCCATCTCGTAGCCGAAGTTTCCGTCCGCCGACGCCATGATGGTGAAGGGACGGAAGCCCGCGCAGTTCACCGCCAGCGGGTTCGACCCGGTGTTGAAGCCCGAGATGTGCAGGCGGCCCGACCGCATCGCCTCGATCTGGGCGGCGTTGTTCTGCACCGGGAAGAAGATCACGTCCTTGCCGGTCTTTTCCTTGAGGTGGTCGAGGAAGTCCGACCATGCCGTCTTGTAGACCGCGGGATCCTCCACCGGCGTGTAGGCGAACACCAGCGTGTCCGGGTCGATCCACTGGCTTTCGTCCGTGGGCACGTCCGCCACGAGGTCGCCGTCCGCATCGCAATACCGCGCGTCGAGGTCGCCTTTCGGGCAGTCCTGCGCCTGTGCCGCCGTGGCCAGCAGCGCCGCCACCGACGCGCCGAGCATCAGCCTGAGTGTCTGTGTCATGTGTTTTCCTCCCTTGTGTGCGGCAGTTTCACCGCGTTGTTTTCAGTCCGCCAGGATGAACTCGACGCCTCCCGCCGTCAGTGTCCCGGCAATCTCCGGCCCCGGCACGCGATCCACGATCACGCTGTCGAGGTCTCCCGGTCCTCCAACCGTGTTCAGACCCCGTTTGCCGAATTTCTCCGCGTCGATCAGCAGATGGCGCCGCGCGGCGCGGCCCAGCATGGCGCGCTTCACGGCGGCAAAGCCCCGCACGCTCTCAGAGGGTCCGTCCTCCGTCAGCCCCGAGGCGCCGATCATGCAGCGGTCGACGTTGAACCGCGCGAGGTAGTCGAGCGTGTCGGTCCCCACCACCGCGCTTTCGGCGGGCAGGTATTCTCCCGGGCACAGCAGCACCTGCTGCGGGCCCTGCGCCAGCGTCATGGCCACGGGGATCGAATTGGTGATGACGGTGCAGGTCGTGCCGCGCAGGGCAAGCGCCCGGGCGAACTGGATCGTGGTCGACCCGCTGTCGACCATCAGCGTCTCGCCCTCCTCGACCAGCGCCGCGGCGCGCCGCCCGATGCGTTCGCGTTCCCCGATGCGGGCATGCGCGCGTTCGTCCAGCCCCGGGTAATGCCCCGCGCCGGTGGCCATCGCCCCGCCATGCGCCCGCGCCACCAGCCCGTCGTCGGCCAGCGCGTCGAAGTCGCGCCGCACGGTCTCGGTCGAGACGTTGAAGCGTTCCGCCAGCTCGGAAATCCGCAGGTGCGGACGCAGCTTCAACTCCAGCAGGATCTGCTCACGCCGCTCCGACTTGCGCAGCCTCGGCGGCGCCGTGTCGGGTTTCGGGGATTGGATGCCGGTCACTGCCACGTTGCGTCCTGACTCGTGTTTCCCGGCCATGTTTGTGGCTTTGCACTCGTTTTACAATCATTTTTGTTGCATATGCCTCATCTTTGCGGTCGTCTTTGGTCAAACACCTCGATTCAAAAAGACTATTGTGGAAAGGGCAGGGGCACCGGTGATCGGTTTCCTCATACATCTGTCGGCGGCCGTGGCGCTGCTGTTGTGGGCGGTCCGGCTGGTCCGCACGGGGATTGAGCGTGCCTTCATGTCCCAGGTGCGGCAGGGCCTGCGCAACCTGTGCCGCAACCGCCTGACGGCGGCCATGGGCGGTATGCTGGCGGCGATGCTGATGCAAAGCGGGACCGCCGTGACCCTGATCGCCAGCGGCTTCATCGCCTCCGCCGCGATCGCCCCCGCGGCGGCGCTGGTGCTGATCGTCGGCGCAGAACTTGGCTCCGCCCTGATGGCGCGCGTCCTCTTCCTGCCGATCCAGAGCGCGATCCCCGTCCTGCTGCTGGCCGGGGTCATCCTGAACTTCCGCAAGCAGAACCACGCGCTGAAACAGGCGGGCCGGGTGCTGATCGGCCTCGCGCTGATCCTGCTGGCGCTCGGCATGATCCGCGCCGCGACGGCCCCCATTGCCGCCAACGACATCGTGCGTGCCATCGCGGCCTACCTCGCCGGGGACCTGCTCAGCGCCTGGGTGCTGGGCGCGCTTCTGGCGTGGTCCATGCACTCCAGCCTCGCCGCGGTGCTGACCGTGGCCAGTTTTGCCGCGACCGGGCTGACCACGGCGCCGGTGGCCGCCGCCCTCGTGCTGGGCGCGAACTTCGGCGGGGCGATCATCCCCATGACGCTGCTTTCCGGCACCGTCCGCGACGTGCGCGTGGTCGTCACCGCCAACACCCTCGCAAGGGGGAGCCTCGCCGTCGCTGGCCTCCTCGCGCTCTACTTCCTCGAAACGCCCGCACTCCTCCCGGGGCTGGAGGAAGGGACCCGCGCCGTCACGCTGCACATCCTCTTCAACCTTGTCCTGACCCTCCTCGTGCTGCCGTGGCCTGGCCTTTTCCTCAACGCGTCCGCCCATGTCGTGCGTTCGGACCCCGACGCGCTGCAGGACGACCTGAGCGCGCTCGACCCCGACGCCGTGACCGACCCCCGCCTTGGCATCGCCTGCGCCCGCCGCGAACTGATGCGCATGGGCGAGACGGTCCAGGCGATGCTCGTGCAGGTGAAGCCGCTCTACCGCGCCTGGGACGCGGAGGCCGAGGCGCGCATCCTGCGGCTCGAAGAGGCGGTCGACCGGATGCACTACGAATCGAAACTCTACATCTCCCGCCTGCGCGCCGGAGACCTGTCCGACAGCCAGTCGCGCCAGACCCTCGAACTGGTGACGGTGGCCAACGGGCTGGAAGAGGCCGCCGACCGCATCGCCGTCAACATGCTCGCCATCGCCCGCAAGATGCACCGCAAGGCGGTCAGCTTCTCCGGCGAGGGTCTGAACGATCTGGAACGGCTGCACGACGTGGTCTGTTCGAACGCTCAGCTTGCGATGGGCGTGCTGACCACCGGCAACCCCGACGACGCGCGGCAGCTCGTGGCCCAGAAGGACGAGATGCGGGGACTGGAACAGCGCCTGCAGGAACGCCACCTGCAGCGGCTTCAGGACCGCAGGTCGGACAGCGTGGCCAGCACCAACATGCACCAGGAGTGCCTGCGCCTGCTGAAGCAGATCAACACGTCCTTCACCTACGCGGCCTACCCGATCCTCGAAGAGGCCGGCGCCTTCCTCGGCAGCCGCCTGACGCGAAACGCCTGATACGAAACGCCTGAAGGATCGCTCAGGCATCCGCCCATCCGGGCCGAAAACGACGAATACATGGAAAACTGCCCACAAAAAATCGGCGCCCCGAAGGGCGCTGTCCGCTAGGATCACGATTTTATGTGGAGGCGAGTACCGGAATCGAACCGGTGTACACGGATTTGCAATCCGCCTGAAAATATTGAGAATAAATGTTTTTCCTGTAAACGAGCCCTGTTTGTTCACGACCAAAGATCAGGGGCTTACCGGCCAATTGTAAACGGCTTTCGACCGTACTGCAGACAAAGAAAAACCGCCGGGGAAGCTGCAACTTCCACCGACGGCACTTCAAATGTAGGTCTGACCATAGCGTACAGTGTTGTGCCCTCTCTCGCAAGCTTCGGGAGGGCGGTATGAGCACCACGCTGACACACTCCGGTCTGCCCGCAGGCATAAAGCCGTTTGAGCTGCTCGACATACTCGCAAAGCTGCGCACGGACTTGGGCTTGCGTGACGAGGACCTGACCTATCTACGCAGCCTGTTCAGACTGGCCCGCGCAGAGGACTTTTTGCCCGGTCGTATCTGTGCCGTCTGGGAACGTGTGGCGGGCTTGGCCGACCGCATGAACTTCCACATTCGCAGGGTCACACGGATTGAGACCCGGCTCGAACAGCGCGGCCTGATCGTTAGGACCGGCGCGGCGAATGGACGGCGCTTCGGACGACGCAGTGACGATGGCCGCATTGTCTTGGCGGGCGGGGTTAACCTCGCGCCGCTTATAAACCGCGCCTCAGAGCTCTTGGCGCGCGTCCGGCAGACATCAGTAGCCGCGCAGGGGCTGAGGAGGGATCGCGACCAGCTGAACGACCTGATCCGTCAGATACGTGGCCTGGACGTACCTGAAGCGCTCAGTGCCGCCCGTGAGGCCTTCCCGCGCCTCCGCCCCTCCGAGGTAAGGGACGCGGGCCGCATGAATGCGCTCATTGACGCACTCGAAGCAATTCTTACCGAGTTTTCACCCGCACCTGGTCAGACAGTTGAGGCCGCGCCGTCGGACAATTCGGTCCGACCTAATACCGATCGGAAAGAGAAAATCGAAACCTGTAGGCCGCAAGCCAGCGTTAAGATCACGCCAGCGCAAGTTCTCACGTTGGCTAACGAGGATTTGCGGGAAGTCATCGCAATCTACGCTGAAGCGGCTGGAGAGACCTACCTACCGAGCTTGCCAACGATCTTTCTGGCGGCGCGAGAGCGAGCGCAGATGCTCGGCATATCCTGCATGGAGTGGGATGTGGTGCGCGACCAACTTGGCGAGCTAAGGGCCGTTCTCTGCCTGCTAATCGCAGATCGAAACTCCGTTCGCATGGGGCGTTTCGCCGTGCGCAATCCAGCTGCGGCTTTCATCGGCCTAGCGCGGAAGACCACTCGTGGAGACGCAGTGATTACTGCGCTGATCGCCGAACTTAGAAACTTCACAGGCGGAGTGCGCAGTCATGACCGGTAGGCAAAGAGCAAGGCGACCCATGTCATACGCTGAAGCTTCTGACATGGGGCCTTGCGAGGGGTGGCAAGCCTCCCCTTCGAACCCCACCGGCGCGGCCCAAGGCCGCGCAAAAGAGCCGCGCACGGAAACCTTCGTTTTCCGATGCTCGACGCAAGAGAAGGCCGCGCTTCGGGCTAAAGCCGAAGCGGCCGGTCTGCCAGCCGCCGAGCTTCTGCGGGAGGCCATGTGGGCCACGCAGTCTCGGCGGCGCAAGCCCGCGCCCCGCGTCGATCCCACGCTCGTTCTGGCTGTGTCCCGCTATGGCGGGAACCTCAACCAGATTGCGCGGTGGCTCAACACGGCGACCCGCGCGGGCCGGGCCAGCGAGATCGAGGCCCTGCGCGTTGCGGCGGCGCTGGTCGGCATCGAGCGGCGGTTGGCGGAGATCATCGCCCAGCACCGGAGGCCGCCCGGATGCTGATCAAGTTCTTCCCCAACGGCAAGGGCGGCGGCGCGGGGCCGGTCGAATACCTGATCGCCCGCACCGTACTGGCCTATGACGACAACCGCGATCTGATCCGCGACGCGTCCGGCCAGCCGATGACCGTGACGCGCGAGCCGTTGCCGGAGGTCGTGCGCGGCGATCCCCATGGCATGACCGACCTGATCGACGCCTGCCCGCACAAATGGACCTATCGCGCCGGTGTTGTCAGCTTCGCCCGCGAGGACGCCCCGACCGAGGACCAGCAGCACGAGGTGATCGACCGTTTCGAGGAGATCGCCTTCGCCGGGCTCGATGCCGACCGCTACGCCTGCCTTTGGGTGCGCCACACCCATGAGGATCGCGTCGAGCTGCATTTCTGCACGCCACGCATGGAGCTGCACAGCGGGCGTAGCCTCAACATCGCCCCGCCTGGTTATGAACGTGCCTTCGACAGCCTCCGCGACCTGATGAACAAGACCCACGGCTGGGCCGACCCCATGGACATGGAGCGTGTGGCCGAGGTCAAGCCGGTCACGGAAGCCCCGGACCGCGCTGCCGGGCGCGACGGGCTCCATGCCTGGATCGCCGACCAGATTTCCATGGGGCTGATCGAGGATCGCACCGGCATGGTCGCCGCCCTGACCGATGCAGGCTTTGAGGTGCCCCGAGCAGGCAAGAATTACCTCACCGTCAAAGACCCCGAGACCGAAGAACGGTTTCGCCTGAAAGGAGAAATTTTCCATGAAGACTGGAGAGCCGAAGCAACGGCTGAGCGAGAAATTGAACGCGGACATGGAGCGGATCAGGGCCGAGAACGCCGCCTCGATCAACACACAGTTGCAGAACTTCAGGACCGATTTGACGGTCATTGCCGAAAACGCGCTGGCTACAATCAAGACCGATACGGAAGGCTACCTGCTGCGCGTGAGGAAGCACCTCATGCGGCAGAGCGCGAACGCAGCTCGACCGGAATGGAAGGCTCTGATGTGGCCGATGCTGGTGGCCTGCTGCCTGATGATCTGCACCGGGATTTCGACCTGGTCAGTCATGACATGGCTGACGCCGAACTTGAACACGATGGGGCTCAGGGTGATCGAGCGGCCGGAGGCGGTCTATCTGATCCCGCGCAGCGGCCGCGCGGCGCTGACACGCTGTTCGCTGGCAGGGGAACCCGTGGACTGTCTGACGATCCCGAAGGAGTGAGTGATGGATGGTCTGACGCCACTCGAACGCGAATTGTTGGGCTACGTCGAGCAGTTGACGGAAGCCTCGAAGGCATCCGCGCAGGAGTTGACCGCCTCTGGGCAGGACAGGCGGACGGAGCTGGATGGGTTACGCGTCTCCATGATCGCTTTGCTCAGGTCGCAGCTCTCATTGGTCGAAGCCTTGAACGGCTGGATGCAGGATGGCCCCGACACCGCGCAGGCACCGTCGAAGCTGAAGGACAGTCTGTCGCTCGCGCTGGAGGCGCAGAAGCGCCTCCGGACGCGGTGACAGACGAGATCGAGGAGGACGTGCATGGCCTACGCCATTGAAGGGCAAATCCAGCTCTCCCCCGGACACGCAACACTGAACAAGCAACCCGTAACACTGAACAGGGGACAGGGGACAGGCAGCACACGACACGCGACACGCGACACGCGACACGCGACACGCGACACGCGACACGCGACACGCGACACGCGACACGCAACACCGAACAAACGACGGGAGTAACCGCATGATTTATCGAGCTATCTTATTTCTGGCTTTGATTGCCGATCCGGTGATGGCGGACCAGATCGAGTTGAGAAATTCCATCCAATCCGCAGAGACCGACCGCTACGGTTGCGCAATCCGCCCGCGACCGGAACATCTGACTTTCCGGTCATTTCGAGATTCATGGCGCTCAGTGGCAGCGGACGACCTCTATAGCTTGAAGCGGCATCAGATGGCGCTGGAGGCCGGTTCTTGCGATTGCGAGGCTCTATGGCCCGACTGGGCGATCATCGAGGACGAGTACGCGGAACTGGGTTTTGCCGCCCCGACCGCCACCGACAGCCTGCACATCGCATGGTCGGCGGAAGAGTATTTCCCTGTCATTTCCGATCTTCGGGATCGGTTACGCACTCAGTGCCAGGAGCCTGAGTGATGGGTATCGTTAACTTTATCGTATCAGCCGCAGACGAGGGTCTCGAGAAAGTGGCTACCTCGCAGTTCGCGGCGGTCGCGGAGGTCTCCGGCACGATAGTTGTCGGGGCCGCGACCCTCGCGATGATCGTTCTGTTCATCAACATGGCTTGGCAAATCCGCCCCATGGACGGGAAGGAGCTGCTGGTCTTGTCATTCAAAATCGCTTTGATCAACATATTCGCGTTCAATTGGGCAAATTTTAACTTCGTCAGCGGTCATATTATCGACGGCCTCGACGAACTGGCTGGGCGCTTGGTTGGCTCGGCAATCGGGGTAGACCTCGCGGGACCCAGATATTTCGCCCTTCGTTTTGACCTTCAGCTCGACAGACTGGCCGAATACGGCAACTCGGCCACATCGCATATGGGGGCGGTCAGCAAGGCTGTGATGGGAGTCTTCTTCATGGCTCTTCTGGCTGTAATCGGCGGCGCGGCGGGCGCTGTTCTCGTCCTGGCAAAGATGATGATGACATTCCTGATAGGTATCGCGCCCATCATGATTCTCTGCTCGATGTTCCCGGTGACGAAGGACTATTTCCATCGATGGGTGTCTTCGCTGGCGAGTTTCGCCCTTTACCCGGTCGTGATGGCTGGCGTTTTCTCGATGGTTTTCGGCCTGGTGAGCCAGCTGGTCGGCCAGATCGGATCGCCGGATTCTGTCAAGCAGGTTGGAGCGACGCTTCCCTTTCTGGCTGTAGTCATACTTTCGCTTGTGATGGTCGTGGCGATCCCGTTCATCGTACCGATGATATCGGGCAACTTGCAGGCAGGCTGGGCAGCCGCAACCGTTGGAGGCAGTGTCCGGCGAATGATGCCGCAATCCCGCCCGATGCAACCGAACCGAATGTCCTCAAATGCAAAGAGCGATGCAAGCCGGAGGTTGAATCCAGGAGCGGACGCGACCCGTTCCTCAGCCGCCGCAACAGATCCCCGCCCCTCAACCGGTACAGGGGCCAAGATGCAACGCATGATGGACCGCGCGGAGCGCCTCAGTGCGGACGAGACGAAGAAACGGTGATGGTTCGACGACTGACAACTGCGCTGCGGCAAGGGATGCAGTACTTTGCCTTTGCTCGTTTTCATCTTCCCTTAAATATCCTCGGGGGAGCGCCGTCGGGCGCGGGGGGCAGACAGCCCCACCTCTTACTCAACCAAAATGTGGCACAGACGATCGGCGACACCATGGATGCAAGGAACGATTTGGTTGAGAATGCGTGACGATGCTAAGCGGCGCCAGCGTTTGCGTGCATTTGTTCAGTCCCAAGCCGTAGACGAGCTACCTGCCAGAGCGCATCCAGACAGTCACCTCCTGGATGACTGGGTCCTTTATGGACCCAAAGACGCACGGATCGAACGACTGGTGCGCCGCTTGGCGCTGGACCATGGCCTGCGGGTGGCCGATATTGAAGACTTCATCGTCGCCACGCTTGAGCAGCTCTCGGCGGACTACTCGGATGACGGCTAGCCTTCCAAAATCCTACAAGACACAGTCGGCGCTCTCCCTGTTCACTTGACATTCATGGTTCCAAGGTACATATCTCGGACAGCTCATCTGCCATGTGTAGAAGGAGTATTCGAGGCCGCTCCGGGAAACCGGCGCGGCCTCAGTCGTAGAAGTTGCACAGATTTACTTATCGCGCTCTCTCCTCAGTTTTTGGCAACGGTGCTCACGATCGGTGCAGAAGGCCGTTCTCAACAAAAAATATCCCGTCCGAGCGGCTAGGATAACCAAGTACTCTTCACGATACCAAAGTAACCAGTTCGTCTCTCCATTGCGGCGGTTCTGCCAGACATCGATATCCCCGCAGACGTCAGCGTTTTCGATCACCCATCTGACCCAGCGGATGCGCTCGCATCTGCGTAAATCGGGAAGTCGGTCGTCCTCGACACGACCTTCGGATATCAGGTGCCAAAAGCAGGCCCACTTACGCTCATGTTCTGGTGCCCGCCTCGCGTTGACTGGATGACCGCGGAAACTCAAGTCAAATTTAATGATATCTTGCTCAAACACTTGGTAGAGGGCCGCTTCGTAGCGATCCCAGTCACCGTCAAGATCTTCGAAATGTAGTAGGTCTGGTGCACTCATGCCGCGTCACCATTTGGCTGCCAACGCAACAGGTTGAACTTCGTCGCTCCAAAAGAGGACGTTCTTGTTAGAATTTTGTCCCCCAAGCCAGATTTTAGATCGTCGATTAATTGCAGTTTAGCTGGGCTGCCAACCATTCCCCGATTTTCATATGCAATGGCTCCAATTAGCAAGTCCGCAAGCTGAAGGAGAGAGCTCTCGTGCGAGCGAATTTGCTGTACTTTCCTGATCGTTTGATGGTCGAAGTCGTGAATGCTATTGCAAAGGACATCGTGCAGGTTACGCGTTTTTTGCGCCCCTTGAGTATCCTTAATGTCGATGTAAACAGAGTACGCGTGAGGTGCAGAGAAAACGTAGCGCAACATATAATAGTACATTTTATAGTACCAATCATCGTGCGTCTGCTCATACGCTTTGTGGTCGAGGATAGATTTATCTGGAATGAGTACACCGCGAAATCTCACAGATGGGTCATTCAGGAAGAATGCGACAAGCTCTCTATAAAAAGACAGAGCGCCAGGAGATACTTTCGTCCATTTTATTTCAAATTCAGGAGAAACTCCATGGCGATCCTTTATGCCCCTTATAGCGCCCGAAACTCTCCTTACGTCAGATTCGTCGCAATAAATGCCCCCAAGTACCATTACCGCCTCCCTATCATTTTCAAGGTGGCAGCTCTCGTCGCAGTATATGTTAATATTCTTGGGCGGCATATCTCATCTCGTTGCGCGTTTTCGATTTTTTGGGGTCGAATTTAGCAAGCCTAGCTTTTAACCACTGACCTTCGCCACCCCGTCACCCAACGTGACGAGCTATTATATCCTCAATGTCAGATGGTGCGAAAGCTACATCCCAACACCAAGTGCCAAAGCCACCAGTTTCATTTACAGCTTTGACCCATTCAGCCAACGCGGATCGTTTTGCTTTGTTTTGAGGGCTATCCTTCCCCTTGATCTCAAGGGCCAAGATTTTCCCATTGGAGTATCTTATGAGAAAATCTGGCACATAGCGCCTGCGGGAGCCGGACCACAGATACTGAACTTGAAAACCAAGATGGTCATTCTTTGCATAGGAAAGAACTTCACTCGATTTTTCGAACAGATTGGCAGCATGCCCTTCCCAAGAGGAATCCCCAACTAGATGGCTGATATGTGACTTAATAGCAGGGAAATTGGGCTTGGTGGTGTACCAAGTGCGCATCTGTCCCGTAGACCCGATTGGGTTTTCTTCGTCGAATATCGGCGTCAACTTGGTTCTGTTCTGCTCAAACACACTTTGCATAAGGTGCTGAACAACCAGATCTATGTTGAGAGCGATCAGAATGCGGCGCCGTAGAGGATCGGAGTGAAAGAGCGACGGAATTTGCAGCGCTCCGGAGTCGATGAATTCCTCGACAATCCGGACGAGCTGCGCGGCAAGCAGATCTTCTGACCCTTTAAAGCTATGATGCAAGCCAGCGAACCCTTTTCGGGCCGCTTGAAACACGAGGCGTTGAAGCCTGAAGCCGTCTGGGAGCTTTTCCAAGTCAATCGAGGAGACTTTGCCTAAGTCCGTTGCTCCGCCTAAAGCAGGGGCTAAGTCTGCGCTGATAGGCGTGGAGGCGGGATCAAGATTTAGCGTTCCAACACTCGACCAGTTTACGGACAGTTCGCGTCGCACGACGGACTCCACACGAACCACGTTCGGCCATTTGATCTCAAGGTTGGCGCGTTCGGGGATAACTTCGATCTGCGTCGTCGGCTTGGGCGGGGGTGGGGCTTCACCCGGGTCCCCGGCTTCTGAGATTGACAGGGTGAACCGCGCCGGGTTTGCCGGAGGCTCCAACTCATGAGTAGGATGGAGCATCATGACAAAGACAACGAACAAGTATTCACCAGAAGTGCGCGAGCGCGCCGTGCGGATGGTAATGGATGGCACCGGGCAGCATGAAAG
>NZ_JBRBWD010000042.1:0-101367 GCF_052825245.1 Sagittula sp. | reverse complement strand
GATCGGTTCCTGCTGGGTGAATGAGCCGGTGAAGCGTTCTGTCATGGCGTCATCTGCGCCGAGCCGCGCCGCGGGGTCAATGGGTTTCGCCTGCCCTGCGGCAGGCGATCCGCGGGGGAGGCGCTGCCTCCCCCGGGCCCCCTCCGAGGTATTTCGGCCAAGATGAAGGGGGCGGTCAGCCGATCAGGCGGCGGACCTCTGCCGGGAGTTCGTCGAAATGCGCGATCAGCCCTTCGGGGTTGAGGTCGCGGACCGCTTCGCCTTCGGGAGCGAAGGTGACGAGGATGCAGGGCACGCCGGCGGCCTTCGCCGTCTTGCGGTCGGTGTCGCTGTCGCCCACCAGGACCGAGGTTCCGCGCAGCCCGCCGCAGCGGTCGACCGCCGCCCAGTAGGGCGCCACGTCGGGTTTGCGGGTGGGCAGCGTGTCGGCACCGACGAGCGAGCCGAAGAGGTCGCGCACGCCCAGCGATGTCATCAGTTTCTCGGCCATGGCGGCGGGCTTGTTGGTGCAGATGCCCACCGCGTAGCCGTCGCGGCGCAGCCCCTCGATCTGGTCCACCACGCCCGGGTAGAGCGTCGTGTGGGTGTCGAGCGCGGCCGCATAGGCCTCCAGCAGCGGCTGGTACCAACGCTCCACCGCGTCCACGGAATACTGCCCGGCGCGCTCCAGCCCGACGGTCAGCATCCGCTTGCCGCCCCTCAGCGCCACACCCGCGTCGGCCACCGGGTCGAGCCGCTGGTCGAGGCCCATCCGCTCGAAACAGGCGTTGGCGGCGGCGACGAGGTCGGCGCTGGTGTCCGCAAGCGTTCCGTCCAGATCGAAGATCACACAGCGCGTCATGGTCCTGCCCTCTTGTCCGTTGTTTGTCCGTGGTGGCCCGCCGGGATCGGCGGCCGGTGTCACATCCCGCAACCAAGCGTGACCCTGCCCCGGCTTGTCATGGCCCGTGAAGCCTATAAAACGGCGGGCAGAGAAGAACAAACCAGATCGAGCCCCATGCCCCTAGCCCTGATCGTCCTCGCCGCCGGGAAAGGCACCCGGATGGAGTCCGACCTGCCGAAGGTCCTGCACCGCATCGCCCAGGCGCCCATGCTCTGGCACGCCATGCGCGCCGGGTACCGCCTGGCCCCCGACCACACCATCGTCGTGGCCGGTCACGGCGCCAACGCGGTGGAGGCGGCGGCCAAGGACTACGACCCCGACGCCCACATCGTCCTGCAGACCGAACAGCTGGGCACCGCCCATGCGGTCGGACAGGCGCTGCCCCTGCTCGAGGTCTTCGACGGCGACGTGATCGTGCTATATGGCGACACGCCCTTCATCTCCGAAGAGACGCTGCACGCCATGACGGAGGCGCGGCGCACGCATGACGTGGTGGTGCTGGGCTTCGAGGCCACAGATCCCGCCCGCTACGGACGGCTGGTGACCGACGGCGACGACCTCCTGAAGATCGTCGAGTACAAGGACGCCACCGAGGACGAGCGCGCCATCACGCTGTGCAATTCCGGTGTCGTGGCCGCCGACCGGGCCACCCTGGCCTCGCTGATCGCCGAGGTGGGCAACGACAATGCCTCCGGCGAATTTTACCTGACCGACATCGTGGGCCTCGCCCGGGCGCGCGGCCTGACCGCCACCGTCGTCCGCTGCCCGGAGGCAGAGACGCTGGGCGTCAACTCCCGCGCCGATCTCGCGCAGGCAGAGGCCGCCTTCCAGGCCTACATGCGCGCGCAGGCGATGGAGGACGGCGTGACGCTGGCCGCGCCGGAAACCGTCTTCTTCGCATGGGACACGGTGATCGGCCGCGATGCGGAGGTCGAGCAGAACGTCGTCTTCGGCCCCGGCGTCACGGTAGAGACCGGCGCCCGCATCCGCGCCTTCAGCCACCTCGAGGGCGCGCATGTGTCGCGCGGCGCGGTCGTCGGCCCCTATGCCCGCCTGCGGCCCGGTGCCGAACTGGCAGAGGACGTGCACGTCGGCAACTTCGTCGAGGTGAAGAACGCCGTGCTGCACGAGGGCGTGAAGGCCAACCACCTGACCTACATCGGCGACGCCGAGATCGGCGAGAAGACCAACATCGGCGCGGGCACCATCACCTGTAACTACGACGGCGTCTTCAAGCACCGCACGGTAATTGGAAAGAACGCCTTCATCGGCTCCGACACCATGCTGGTGGCCCCGGTGACGGTGGGCGACGGGGCGATGACCGCCTCCGGCTCCACCATCACGAAGGACGTGCCCGCGGGCGCCATGGCCATCGAACGGGCCGAGATGACGATCAAGGACGGCTTCGCCACCAAGATGTTCAACATGCTGAAGGCCCGCAAGGCCAAGCAGCGGAACTGAGAAGGACACCTGCCATGTGCGGAATCGTCGGCGTTCTCGGGACCCATGAGGTCGCGCCCATCCTCGTCGAGGCGCTGAAGCGTCTCGAATACCGCGGCTACGACAGCGCGGGCATCGCCACGGTGAACGGCGGGCATCTCGACCGCCGCCGCGCCGTGGGCAAGCTGATCAACCTGTCGGACGCGCTGGTGCACGACCCGCTGCGCGGCAAGTCGGGCATCGGTCACACCCGCTGGGCCACCCACGGCGCCCCCTCGGAGCTGAACGCCCACCCGCACAAGTGCGGCCCGGTGGCGGTGGTGCACAACGGCATCATCGAGAACTACAAGGAACTGCGCGAGAAGCTGTCCGAAGCGGGCCTGATGCCCGAGACGGAGACCGACACCGAAACCGTCGCCATGCTGACGCAGCTCCACATGACGCAGGGCAAGTCGCCGGTCGACGCCGCCCTGGCCACCGTCGACGAGCTGGAGGGCGCCTTTGCGCTGGCCTTCCTGTTCGACGGCGAGGAAGACCTGATGGTCGCCGCGCGCAAGGGCAGCCCGCTGGCCGTGGGTCATGGCGAGGGCGAGAACTACGTGGGGTCCGATGCCATCGCGCTCGCCCCGCTGACCAACCGCATCACCTATCTCGAGGAAGGCGACCGCGCCATCCTGACCCGCGAGACGATCGAGATCCGCGACCGCATGGGCCGCCGCGTCAACCGCGAGGCGCGCACCATCAACATGGACGCCGCCCGCGTCGACAAGGGCGGCTACAAGCACTTCATGGCAAAGGAAATCGCCGAGCAGCCCTCGGTCCTGTCCGCCTGCCTGTCCGCCTACCTGACCGAAAGCGGCGTCGCCCTGCCCGATCCGGGCATCGACTTCACCGCCATCGACCGGCTGACCATCTCTGCCTGCGGCACCGCCTACCTTGCGGGTTTCACCGCGAAATACTGGTTCGAGCAGATCGCGGGCCTGCCGGTGGACGTCGATATCGCCTCCGAATTCCGCTACCGCGAGCCGCCGATCCCGCCGAAGACCGCGGCGCTCTTCATCTCCCAGTCGGGCGAGACTGCCGACACGCTGGCCGCGCTGCGCTATTGCCGGGACAAGGCCTCGGCCATCTGGTCGGTGGTCAACGTGCCCGAAAGCTCCATCGCGCGGGAAAGCGACCTGGCCCTGCCGATCCATGCCGGGATCGAGATCGGCGTCGCCTCCACCAAGGCCTTCACCTGCCAGCTGACGGTGCTGCTGCTGCTGGCGCTGAAGGCGGCGGAGGATCGCGGGCGGCTGACGCCCGAGCGGCGCGACGACATCCTGACCGCACTGCGCGCGCTGCCCGGCACCTTCAACGCCGCCCTCGGCCGGGACGAGGTCATAGCCCAGGCCGCCCGCCGCCTGGCGGAAGCGCGCGACATCCTGTTCCTCGGCCGTGGCCTGATGTATCCGCTCGCCCATGAAGGCGCGCTGAAACTGAAGGAAATCAGCTATATACACGCCGAGGCTTATGCGTCGGGCGAACTGAAGCACGGCCCCATCGCGCTGATCGACAAGAACGTGCCGGTGGTGGTTCTGGCGCCGAAGGACAGCCTGTTCGAAAAGACCGTCTCCAACATGCAGGAGGTCATGGCGCGCGGCGGCCAGGTCCTTCTGGTGACCGACAGCGCGGGCGCGGCCATTGCGGGCAACGACGTGTGGAAGGTCATCCAGATGCCCGAGGTGCCGGAGATCCTGACACCCATCCTCTACGCCCTGCCGGCGCAGCTTCTGGCCTACCACACCGCCATTGCGAAGGGCACGGACGTTGACCAGCCGCGCAATCTGGCGAAATCTGTGACGGTGGAGTGACCCCGGAAGGACCGCCGCCATGGCCAAGCAATTCGACCACCTGACCGACCCGATCCGCCGCTTCATCGCCGCGCAGCACATCGTCTTCGTAGCCACGGCAGCGGAAACGGGCCGTGTGAACCTCTCACCCAAGGGGATGGATTCGCTGCGCATCATGGGGCCAAACCGCATCCTCTGGCGCAACCTGACCGGGTCGGGCAACGAGACCGCGGGCCACCTGAAGCGGGTCAACCGCATGACGCTCATGTGGTGCGGGTTCGAAAAGCAGCCGATGATCCTGCGCGCCTACGGCACCGCCCGCACCGTGCAGGAAGGCGACGCAGACTGGTCCGAGCTCAACGGCCTCTTCCCCGAGGAAACCGGCGCGCGGCAGGTCTTCGACATGGCGGTGGACATGGCCCAGACCTCATGCGGCTACGCGGTGCCCTTCTTCGACTACGCGGGCGAACGCGACGTGCTGCACGACTGGGCCGACCGCAAGGGCCGCGACGGCGTGCGCGCCTACTGGGCCGAGAAGAACGCGACCACCATCGACGGCTTCCCCACCGGGACGGCCGCGCCCGCGGACACAGCCCCCCTCGCCTCCGAATGACCGATGCCCCGGCCCGCGCCGCCCCCCTGACGATCGGCGGCTGGCTCGTGCTTCTCGGGGTGGGCATCGTCCTCGCGCCCTTCCTTGTCCTTCTGAACCTCACCACGCTCTGGCGGGACGTCTTCGCCTCCGGCGCGTTCGACATCATGTCCGACACCACCTCCCCCGACTACGACCCGCTCTGGCCGGTGGTGCTGGTGGGCGAACTCGCCTTCCAGGTCATGATGCTTCTGGCGACGCTCCTGCTGGCGGCCTCGTTCTTCAGGCGCAAATGGGCCTTCCCGCGGCTCTACCTCGGCGTCAACCTGATGGCGCTGACCGCGAACCTCGTGGACATCGCGGCGGTGCGCCACCTGCTGCCGGAGCTTCCGCTGTTCGACGGTGCAACGGTGCAGACCTTCGCCAGCCTCGCCATCAGCCTGCTGATATGGACGCCTTACCTCTTCCTCTCGGACCGCGCGCGAAGGACCTTCATCGCATGACCCCCGAAGACGCCCTTTCCGCCCTGCGCGCCCAGTCCGATCCGGAGCGCGCGCCCGGCATGGCCGCCTATCACAAGACCGACCGCCCCTGCCTCGGCACGCCCAACCCGGCGATCAACGACCTGGTAAAGGACTGGCGGCAGGACCTCTCCCTGCCCGAGCGCACCGCACTTGCCGACGGGCTCTGGCAGTCCGGCGTGTTCGAGGCCCGCATCGCCGCCGCCAAGCTCATGACGCAGGCACGGATGCGCCCCTCGGACACGGCGGCCTGGGACCTGATGCTGACATGGGTGCCGGAGTTCGACGGCTGGGCCATCGCTGACCACGCTTGTTCCGCGCTGTCGCGCCGGGTCATGGCCGACCTGACGCGGCTGGACACGCTCGAAGGCTGGACCACTTCCGACCACCTCTGGACAAAGCGCGCGGCGCTGGTCGCCGCCCTGCCGCTGGCCCGCCTGAGCATCCCGAAACCGGAAGAGATCGCCGCGCGCGAACGCGTGCTGGGCTGGGCCGCCGGTTACACGCAGGACGGCGCGTGGTTCATCCAGAAGGCGGTGGGGTGGTGGCTGCGCGACTTGTCCAAACACGACGCCGACAGGGTCCGGGCCTTCCTCGAAACGCATTCCGTTGCCATGAAACCCTTCGCCGTGCGCGAGGCGTCGAAGTACCTCTGACTGCCCGCAACTGGCCGCCCGCCGCGTCACACGGCGGGCACAGCCATGGGAAAAGGCCGGATCAGCCCCCGGCGTAGACCTGGATCGTCGGCAGGTCGGTCAGCGGCGCGCCGATCAGCTGCATCGCCGGAAGCGACAGCCGGCTGCCCGCCGAGGACGGCCCGTCGATCGGGATCAGGTCGACCTGAGAGCTCTTGCCCTTGTATTCCACCCGGCCCTTCTGCGCCGTCGAGACCAGCGGCGTTTCCAGCCAGAACCCCGGCCGCGACGGATCGCCAAGCGAGGCCACGGTATCGCCCAGAAGCTTCTCGCCGCCCGGGTCTGCCGGCTTGGTTGCCGCCGCCTGCTTTTCCTCGGCCGAGGTGGTGTCGAACTGCGCCGCGGTGCGGGCGTTCGCCGGGGGCTTCGGCGCGGCGGTCACCGCCGCATCGCCACGTGCCTGCGGCCGCGACCCGCCCGAGGTCGCCTCTGCCGTTGCGGATTTCTGCGGGGTCTTCGGCTGGAACAGGCCTGCTCCGTCGCCGCACCCCGCCAGTCCAAGCGCCAGTGCGCCTGCCATCGCCACGCGATTCATCATTG
Source organism: Sagittula sp. (assembly GCF_052825245.1). NCBI lineage: Bacteria > Pseudomonadati > Pseudomonadota > Alphaproteobacteria > Rhodobacterales > Roseobacteraceae > Sagittula > Sagittula sp. The sequence continues at coordinate 94,864 of NZ_JBRBWD010000042.1, read as the reverse complement.
GGAAAGTCCTTTTCTGCCCGCATCCTGTCTTACACGCCTTGGCCTTTGGTACACAATCATGCGCGCGCCCTTGCTCATATTCTCGCCGAGGCCTAGGTTCAGGACCATGACGACACCTCTGATCGATCCATTCCAGCGCCCGATTTCCTATCTTCGGGTTTCCGTCACCGACCGCTGCGATTTTCGCTGCGTGTACTGCATGTCGGAAAATATGACCTTCCTGCCCAAGAAGGAACTGCTGACGCTGGAGGAACTGGACCGCATGTGTTCGACCTTCATCCGGCTGGGCGTGGAAAAGCTGCGCATCACCGGGGGCGAACCGCTGGTGCGCCGTGACATCCTGACCTTCTTCCGCGGCATGACCCGGCACCTCGAGGCCGGCGCGCTGAAGGAGCTGACGCTGACCACCAACGGCTCCCAGCTCGGTCGGTTCGCGCAGGACCTCTACGATGCCGGGATGCGCCGGGTGAACGTCTCGCTCGACACGCTGGACGAGACCAAGTTTGCCGAGATCACCCGCTGGGGCCGCCTGCCGCAGGTGCTGAAGGGCATCGACGCCGCGCAGGCCGCGGGCCTCCGGGTCAAGATCAACGCCGTGGCGCTCAAGGGCTTCAACGAGGACGAGCTCTTCCGGATCACCGAATGGTGCGCCGAGCGCGACATGGACCTGACCTGGATCGAGGTCATGCCCATGGGCGATATCGGCAACGAGGACCGTCTGGACCAGTACTGGAAGCTGACCGACCTCCGCGCCCGGCTGGCGGAGCAGTACACCCTGACCGACCTGCCCGAAAGCACCGGCGGCCCGGCCCGCTACGTGCGGCTGGAGGAAACCGGCCAGAAGATCGGCTTCATCACGCCGCTCTCCCACAATTTCTGCGAAAGCTGCAACCGCGTGCGCCTGACCTGCACGGGCGAGCTGTTCATGTGTCTCGGTCAGGAGGACAACGCCGACCTGCGCGCCGCCCTCCGCAACCATCCCGAGAGCGACGCGCCCCTTGAGGCCGCGATCCGCGACGCCATCCGGCTGAAGCCCAAGGGCCACGATTTCGACTATTCCCGCCAGACCGTCGACGGGCGCGTCTCCCGCCACATGAGCCACACCGGCGGCTGATCCCGGCACTCGGTGCGTCTCCGGTCTGCAACCCTGTTCGCGCAGGGCAAGGCAGCCTTGCGTGAATGTCGCGGGCAAACCCCCTGCAATCCCCCGCGTCACGGGTTATGTGTGGACCGTCACAACAACGGAGCGCCCATGTCCTGGTCCTTTCCCGTCGGCCGACTGCTCGGCTCCGAACTCAGGGTGCATGCCACGTTCTTCCTGCTCCTGGGCTGGATCGGCCTGTCGGCCTACAGCAGCGGCGGCACGGCGGCGGCGCTCGACAGCCTGAGTTTCGTCGTCCTGCTCTTCGCCTGCGTGGTGGCGCATGAATACGGCCACGCGCTGATGGCGCGCCGCTTCGGCATCCGCACCCCCGACATCACCCTCCTGCCCATCGGCGGTCTGGCCCGGCTCGACCGGATGCCCGAACGTCCCGCGCAGGAGATCGCCGTGGCGCTGGCGGGCCCGGCTGTGAACGTGGTGATCTGGGCGGTGCTGATCGCGCTCGGCGCCGACACCAGCGTCGACGCGCTCTCGGACCCCACCGCCACCGGCAACCTCGCCGGGCGCATTGCCGCGGTGAACCTGGCGCTCGCGCTGTTCAACATGATCCCCGCCTTCCCGATGGACGGCGGCCGCGTGCTGCGCGCGGCGCTGGCGCTTGGCACCGACCGGGTGCGCGCCACCCGCATCGCCGCCCGCGCAGGCCAGGTCTTCGCGCTGCTGCTGGCGGTCTGGGGCCTGACCTCCGGCAACCTGATCCTGCTGCTGATCGCCGCCTTCGTGATCTTCGCCGCCGAGAGCGAGGCGCAGGACGTCTCTTCCCGCGACATCGCCCGCGGCCTCTACATGCGCGACGCGATGATCACCCAGTTCGAACGGCTTCGCCCCGGCGACACGCTGGGCATGGCGGGCCAGACCCTGATCCGCACCACCCAGCACGAATTCCCCGTGCTGGACGACAACGGCACGCTCCTCGGCTTCCTGACCCGGCAGGCGCTCTTCACCGCCATGGCCGAGGGCAGCACCAACCGCCCCGTGGCCGAGGTCATGACCTCCGAGATCCCGCAACTGGGGCTGGCCGCGCCGCTGGTGCAGGTTCTGGACGCCCTGCAGACCGCGCCCGCCGTGGCCGCCGTCGACCGGCATGGCCGGGTGCTGGGCTACGTCACGTCCGAGAACGTGGGCGAACTGATGGTGCTGCGCCGACCGCGCTGAGCCGGGACGCTCACCGCGCCGCAAGCTGCTCCTGCAGAAGCCCCGCCACCGCATCGCGCGGCACGTCCGAGGTGACGAACGCCGCGCCAATGCCGCGCGCGAGAATAAAGTTCAAACGCCCGTCCACCACCTTCTTGTCCTGGCCCATGAGGTCCAGCAGCGCATCCGCATCCGGCAGGTCGCCGGGAATGTCGCGCAGGTCGCGCTTCATGCCCGCCTCCGCCAGCAGCGCGCGGGCCCGGCTCGGGTCCTCCTGCGCACAAAGGCCAAGCCGGGCGGACAGCTCGAACGCCAGCGCGCAGCCGATCGCCACCCCCTCGCCGTGCAGCAGCCGGTCGGAATAGCCCGTCGCCGATTCGAACGCATGGCAGAAGGTGTGCCCGAGATTCAGCAGCGCGCGGTCGCCCTGCTCCGTCTCGTCGCGCAACACGATCTCCGCCTTCATCTCGACCGAGCGTTTGACCGCGTGCTGCCGCGCCGCGCGGTCGCCCCCGATCAGCGCGGCGGCGTTCTCTTCCAGCCAGCCAAAGAACGCGGCGTCGCCGAGAAGCCCGTATTTCACCACTTCGCCCATCCCGGCGCGGAAGTCGCGCGGGGTCAGCGTGTCCAGCACGCCGATGTCCGCCAGCACCAGCGACGGCTGGTGGAACGCGCCGATCAGGTTCTTGCCCTGCGGCGCGTTGATGCCGGTCTTGCCGCCCACAGAACTGTCCACCTGCGCCAGAAGCGAGGTCGGTATCTGCACAAAGCGCACGCCCCGCCGCAGCACCGCGGCGGCAAAGCCCACGAGGTCGCCGATGACGCCCCCGCCAAGCGCGATCACGATGTCGCGCCGCTCAACCTTCTGTTCCAGCAACCATTCCACGGTGCGGGTGAACTGCGGCCAGCTCTTCGTCGCCTCGCCCGGCGGCAGGGTCAGCGCGACGCTGGCGATTCCCTCGGCCGACAGCGCCGTTTCCAGCGCCGAAAGATGCGCCGCGGCCACGGTTTCGTCGGTCACGATGGCCACGCGCGGCCGTCTCAGCAGCGGCGCGATCTCTGCGCCGGCCCGCGCCAGCAAACCTTCGCCGATGCGCACGTCATAGGCCCGCCCCGGCAGCGGCACGCTTACGGTTTCGGTCATGGGCGTTCCTCCAGTACATCCGGGCGCTCTGCCAGCAGGGCATCCGCCACGCGCGCCGCCATCTTCTCAAGCGACATGCCGGGCTCCGAGCGCACGGCCAGGTCGGCCAGCGCATAGATCGGCACCCGCCGGTCATACAGCCCGCGCAGCGTGCCCTTGGGATCTTCGGTCTTCAGAAGCGGCCGGGTGTCCTTCTGGCGCACCCGGTCCCACAACAGCTCCAGGTCGGCGTTCAGCCAGACGGACACGCCCCGCGCCGAGATCATCTTGCGGTTGGCCTCCGACATGAAGGCGCCGCCGCCGGTCGACAGCACGCCGGGCGCACCGTCCAGCAGCCGCCCGATGATCTGGCTTTCCTTGCGACGAAAGAAATCCTCGCCGTCGCGGGCAAATATCTCTGCTATGTTCATCTGCGCCGCGACCTCGATCTCGTGGTCCGAGTCGCGGAATTTCACGCCAAGCCGCGCCGCGAGGGTCCGTCCCACAGCGGTCTTGCCGGCGCCCATCATGCCGACGAAAACAACGGTCTTGTGCAGGATCAAACCCTTGTGAAAGGTGCCTTCGGCCATTCCTTGCCCATGTCTTGCCTGTTGCGTGAATGACGTGAACGGGACAAAAAGGCTAGGTATAAACGCGAAAAAAGGTGAGGCAGGGGGTGCCCATATGGGCCGACTGATAAAGTGGCTTTTCTATCTGCTCGTACTGGGGGTGATCGCTTTGACGGCGTACGCCTATGTCGGGCCGTATTTCGGTGCGGACTTCAGCCCGCCACAGGCGGAAATCCGGGTGCCGGTCGAACTGGAAGAGGAATGACATGGGCAGAGGGCCGATGAACCCGAACAGGATTCGGCGGGCGGCCCTCGGCGGGACCGCCGTGCTTGCCATGGGAATAGCCCTGGCAGCGGGCGCCGTGGCCCAGACCGAACCCGTGGCACAGGGCGCGCTGCCGCCCTCGGTGGAAACATCGCCCCTGTCAGAGGCGGACCCGAGCGCCGCGGGCCTTTTATCGCCCGCCACGACCGGGCTGCCGGTGACCCTGTGGAAGGCGTCGGACCCGGCGAACCTCGCCGTGCTGATCGCCGCGGTGGAACTGCCCGTCCCCGCCATGCAGCGGCTGATGCGCACGCTGATCCTCACCGAGGCGGAACCGCCCGCGGGCGACGCGCGGCTGGCCTTCCTCGACGGGCGGCTCAACTGGCTGACCTCTCAGGGCGCGGTCGAGGAGGCGCTGGCCCTTCTCGATATCACCGGGGTCGATGACCCGCGGCTCTTTGCCCATTGGGTCGACCTCTCGCTGTTGCTGGGGCAATCCGAACCCGTCTGCGACAAGCTCGAAGTGCAGCCGAGGCTCTCGTCGGACCTGTCGCTCCGGGTGTTCTGCACCGCGCGCAAGGGCGACTGGGAACGCGCCGCGCTGATCCTGCAAAGCGCCCGCACGCTGGGCGACATCAGCGGACGCCGGGCCGAACTGCTGACCCGCTTCCTCGATCCGGAGGCGGGCGACGGGCGCGCGCTCCTGCCGCCGGTCCGCCCCTCGCCGCTGGAATTCCGCCTGTTCGAGGCCCTGGGCGAACCGCTGCCGACGGCGCCGCTGCCCCTGCCCTTCGCGGTGCTCGACCTGTCGGGCGACAACGGCTGGCGCACCCAGATCGAGGCCGCCGAACGGCTGGCCCGCGCGGGCAGCCTGCCGCCGAACCGGCTTCTGGGGATCTACACGCTGCGGCGGCCCGCCGCCTCCGGCGGGATCTGGGACCGGGTGAAGGCGCTTCAGGATTTCGAGGCGGCGCTGGAACGCGGCGTCCCCGAAGGCGTGGCCCGCGCGCTGGTGCAGGTCTGGCCGCAGATGGCCCATGCGCGGATGCTCTCTCCCTTCGCCGACCTCTACGCCGAGGACATCGCCGAGGTGGACGTGAACGGCCGCGCGCAGCAGATGGCCCGCCGCGCCCGCTTCCTCACCGCCGGGTACGAGGACCTGTCCCTCACCCTCGAAGACGACGACGGGCGCGAGGCGCGCTTCCTCACCGACATCGCCCGCGGCATCGCCCCGGACGAACTCCCGTCCCTGCCCCATGCCGAAGCCGTGGCCGCCGGCTTCACCGAGGGCGCGGCCATGCCGCAGGTGCTGGCCACCCAGCTCGACAGCGGCCGTCTGGGCGAGGTCATCCTGCGGGCCATGGCGCTCTTCGCCTCCGGCGCGGAGGGCAATGGCCAGGACCTGACCGACGCCATCGCCACCTTCCGCGCCCTCGGGCTCGAGGACACTGCCCGCCGGGCCGCCCTCGAACTGATGATCCTCGACGCGGAGCGTGCCCTGCAATGACGCTCGCCCCGTCCCGCTGGCTGCCGCTCTTCCTCGAAGCCATGGCGGCAGAGCGCGGCGCAGCCGCCAACACGCTCGCCGCCTACCAGCGCGACCTCACCCATGTCGCCGACTGGCTCACCGACCACGCGCTCGACTTCGCCACCGCGCAGAAGAAGGACGTCGAATCCTACCTCGTCGACTGCGACACGCTGGGCCTTTCGCGTGCCACCCGCGCCCGCCGCCTGTCGGCGATCAAGCAGATCTACCGCTTCGCCTTCGAGGAGGGCCTGCGCGAGGACAACCCCGCGGTCCAGATCGCCGGCCCCGGCCGCGAGAAGCGCCTGCCCAAGACGCTCTCCGTCGAACAGGTGGACCGGCTGCTCGACGCCGCCGCCATCCACGGCCGGACCGAAGCCGACCGCGCCCGCAACGCCTGCCTGATGCAGGTGCTCTACGCCACCGGCATGCGCGTCACCGAACTGGTCTCGCTCCCCGTCTCCGCCGCGCGCGGCGACCCGAGGATGCTGCTGATCCGCGGCAAGGGCGGCAAGGAACGCATGGTGCCCCTGTCCCCCCCTGCGCGAGAGGCGCTGGCCACATGGCTCTCCGCCCGCGACGCCGCCGCGTCGGAGGCGCAGATCGCCACCGGCGCCGTCCCCTCGCCCTTCCTCTTCCCCTCGCACGGCAAGGCCGGGCACCTGACGCGCCATGCCTTCTACATGCTGATCAAGGAATTCGCGCTCGAAGCGGGCGTCCCCCCGTCGGAGGTGACGCCCCACACGCTCCGCCACGCCTTTGCCACGCACCTCTTGGCCAACGGCGCGGACCTGCGGGCGATCCAGACCCTGCTGGGCCACGCCGACGTCGCCACGACAGAGATCTACACCCATGTTCTCGAGGAACGCCTCCGCGACCTCGTGATGGACCACCATCCGATGGCGAAGGACTGACCGCCCCCGGCAAGGCGCACCGCTAAAGCCCCCGGGCCCACCCGGCACAGGCGCGCGCGGCGGCACTCAGGTGATCCGCCTGCGTCAGGCCGGTGACCCGCCTGCGCGGCGCGAAATCGTGGTCGCCGTCCTCCAGCCAGTGCAGCGCGATCCGCTCCGACAGCGCGTAGCCCGCCACCTCTTCTTGCGTGCCGAAGGGGTCGCGGGTGCCCTGGCAGATCAGCGCGGGCGTCCGCAGCTCTGCCAGATGTTCGGTGCGCAGCTTCTCCGGCTTGCCCTGCGGGTGGAACGGGTAGCCGAAACAGGCCAGCCCCGCGATCCGCCCCGCCGCAAACGCCTCGTCGGCGATCAGCGAGGCCACGCGCCCGCCCATCGACTTGCCGCCGATGACCACCCGGCCCGCGCCCGGCAGATCCGCCAGCGCCGCCGCGTATTCCGCGCTCAGCACCTCGACCTTCGGCGGCGGCCGCTTCGGCCCGCCCGTGCGCCGCGCCGCCATGTAGGCGAACTCGAACCGCGCCACGCGCAGGCCGCAGCCCGCCAGCGCCGTCGCCAGTCCCGCCATGAACGGCGTGTCCATCGCCGCCCCCGCGCCATGCGCCAGAAGCACCGTTACCGGGGCCCCGGCCTCGCCATCGAACAGAAACCGTGTCACGTCTTGCTCCTTCTCCGGCCCCGGGCCGCCAGCGCCCCTTGAACCGCCGCGCCAGCACACCCATAACCGGCCAGAGCAAGGAGAACACCCCTCATGGACCCGCAGACCGGAACCCTCGACGCCGCCTTCTGGATCACCTCCGGCGCGATCCTCGGCCTCATCATGCTGTCCGCCTTCTTTTCCGGGTCGGAGACGGCGCTGACCGCCGCCTCGCGCGGGAAACTGCGCGCTGCTTCCGACAGGGGATCTTCGGGCGCCGAACGCGCGCTGCGGATCACCGAGGACAACGAACGACTGATCGGCTCCGTCCTTCTGGGCAACAACCTGGTGAACATCCTCGCCACCTCGCTGGCGACCGCGCTCTTCACCAACCTCTTCGGCGACAGCGGCGTCGCCTGGGCCACGCTCTTCATGACGCTGCTCGTGCTGATCTTCGCCGAGGTGCTGCCCAAGACCTACGCCATCACCAACCCCGAAACCGCCGCCGCCCGTGTGGCCGCGCCCATCGCGGTGGTGATCCGGCTGTTCTCGCCCGTTGTCTCCGCCGTGCGCCTGCTGGTCCGGGGCGTGCTGCGCGTCTTCGGCGTGCGCACCGATCCCGACAGCCAGATCCTCGCCGTCCGCGAGGAGATCGCCGGCGCCCTGCACCTCGGCCACTCCGAAGGCGTGGTGCAGAAGGAGGACCGCGACCGCATCCTCGGCGCGCTCGACCTCGGCGACCGCACCGTCGAAGAGATCATGCTCCACCGCTCCAACATCGAGATGATCGACGCCGACACGCCGCCACAGGACATCCTGCAGCAGTGCCTCGAATCGAGCCACACCCGCCTGCCCGTCTTCCGTGGCGACCCGGAAAACATCATCGGCATGATCCACGCCAAGGACCTGCTGCGCGCGATGTACAAGCTGACCACCGGCGAAAAGGACATCGCCGAGGCGCTGGCAGGCTTCAAGATCACCGACGTGATGATGAAGCCCTACTTCGTGCCGGACACCACCGCGCTGGACGAACAGATGCGGCAGTTCCTGCGCCGCCGGACCCACTTCGCGCTGGTGGTGGACGAATACGGCTCGCTTCAGGGTCTGATCACGCTCGAGGACATCCTCGAGGAGATCGTGGGCGAGATCGCGGACGAACACGACCCGCAGGCCGACCACCAGATCCTGCGCACCGACGACGGCCAGTTCCTCGTCGACGGCAACATGACGATCCGCGACTTCAACCGCGCCACCGACTTCACCCTGCCCGACGACGAGGCCAACACCGTTGCCGGTCTGGTGATCTACGAGTCGCAGGTGATCCCGACCGTCGGCCAGGTGTTCAGCTTCCACGGTTTCCGGTTCGAGGTCCTCGCGCGCGAGAACAACCGCATCACCAAGCTGAAGATCATGCCGCTCTGACAGCCACGGGGCGCGACGGTCCGTAGGCCGGAGTTTCACTCCGGCGCGCCGTCCGGATGCGGCAAAAGCGCCGTTTACCGGCTGGCAAGGGTTTCCCGCTGCGCTGCGGCGTAAAGGGTTAACAACCGGCCGGTTCAGGTGGTCGAAACGGCCGGTTCACCCCTTACAGCGCGTCAACCTCGGTGAACGAACGGTTGCCGGGGGGCGGGTCTTCACCGGATTTCAATCTGTCCTGGCCCTGCCGCGCGCCCGGTTAACCGGGCCTTCCCATGGGGTGTGCGCAGGGCCTGTTTTTGTCGGGATTTCGGCGCGCAAAATGCACCCTGACGGCGGTGGCACCCGACCGTCAGGGTGCCGTCCGACCGGGCTCTGGTATCCGGCCGGACGGGCTTTTTTCGGGTACGTCCTGAGGGTTTGTCGCGGGGGAGGTAAACGGGAAAGAAAGTGGTAACATCAGTACGAAATATGCACATCGGGAACAGTCCCCCGCGACCTGTACAGATTACCACCCGCCTGACGTAAGGTCTTCTGCGCTAGCGTTTATTCCGCGTGAATAATGCCTCAGCCCCCTTCTCGCCGCTCTGCCGCACGCTCCAGCCGGACGCGGTCCTGCTCCCAGTCCAGCGCCTGTTTCGCCCGCTCCAGATACTCGTCCGCCCGCGCTTTCGCCGCCGCGCAAAGCTCCGGATCGGGATGGCGCATCAGACCGCCCAGCACCTTCTGCAGGCGCTCCTGCACCTCCCGCACCGCGGCCCCGTCGCGCGCCACCGAATCGAAGGCGTCGCCGATCAGAACCTCCGCATCCAGCGGCCTTGCATGCAGCCGGGGATGCAGCGCCTCGCCGTCCCCCTCCGTCTCATCCCGATACGCCGACAGGATCCGCCCACACCGGTTGATCACATCGATCGCCGTCCCCGGATCGTTGATCCCCGGCGACAGCGCCTTCGACCCGATCTGCGCCATGGTCATCAGCCCGAATCGCGGGTCCTGATCGTAGGTGCGTTCGTCTCCGATGATGATGTTCAGGTGCAGCGCCTCGGACAGCCGTTCGCGCGTCTCCTCATCCGCATCGCCCAGCCCGCAGACCTTCGCCAGCGGCGACCGCAGGAAGGCGAAATCCCCAATCTCGGCAAGGAGATAGATGTCGCACTTCAACTCTTCTGCCAGTTTCTGCAGCGGCTCCGGATGGATCATCTGGATATAGCCGGTCTCGGGCGTGGCGACGACGAACCCGTCCTCCGGCACGTCTCCGGTCAGCGGCACGGCGCCCAGGCACGGCGTGTCCAGCCGCTGGCGGAACTGCAGCGCCGTCTTGTCCTCCACCTGGCGGGCGGAACTGATCAGACTGCCCAGCGACTGCAGGTGCTGCATCCAGCGGATCAGAGACCAGACGATCAGCGCCAGCATGAAAACCGTGACGACAAACATCACCAGCGCCTTCTCGTCGCCGATATAGCTGACCTCGCGCAGCACGATGGCGGTCAGTGCGTAGACGTAACTGCTGATAAAGGTGGCCAGCGTATTCTGCGTGACCGTGTCCTGCCGGATCAGTTGCTGCAGCCGCGGCGTGAACTGCGAGGCGGTGGCGTGGTTCGTCGACACCATGACCGTCAGCGAGAACGTGGTGACCGTCAGCATGGCCGCGGCGATGATGTCCAGCAGCCGGTCGACGGACGACCCCGCGATCAGGCTTTGCCACTCTTCCGGCAGGACCCGTTCCACGAGTTGCGACAGCGGGATCACCGCCACCGCCAAGAGGCCGAAGGCGGTGACGCGCACCCAGAGGCGCCGAAGGTGGCCACGCAGCACGCGCACCGCCTTTTTCGGAAGAGAGAACAAGGATTTCATCCCCGCAGACGTAACACGTCCACCGGCGTTGCCCAGCCCCGTAGTCGCGACATCATGCGTCGCATTCGTGCTAGGCACCGCTTCTGCCGCGTTTAAGCTCGGGTGCAACGAACAGGGAGTCCGCCATGAAATCCACCACCCGCGTCGTCGTGATCGGAGGCGGCGTCGTCGGCTGCTCCGTCCTCTACCACCTGACAAAGCTGGGCTGGTCGGACGTCATGCTGCTGGAGCGGTCGGAGCTCACCTCGGGCTCCACCTGGCACGCGGCGGGCGGCTTCCACACGCTGAACGGCGACACCAACATGGCGGCGCTGCAGGGTTATACGATCCGGCTTTATCGCGAACTGGAAGAGCTGACCGGCATGTCCTGCGGGCTGCACCACGTGGGCGGCATCACCCTTGCCGACAACCGCGACCGCTTCGACATGCTGGTCGCCGAACGGGCCAAACACCGCTACATGGGGCTCGAGACGGAGATCGTCGGCCCCGAGGAGATCGCAAAGCTCGCCCCTATCGTGAACCTCGACGGGATAATCGGCGCGCTCTACGACCCGCTCGACGGGCACCTCGATCCCTCCGGCACGACCCATGCCTATGCCAGGGCCGCGCGCATGGGCGGCGCCGAAATTCACCTGCATACCAAGGTGTTGGAGACCAATGCTCGACCGGATGGCACATGGGACGTGGTCACCGACAAGGGCACGATCCACACCGAGCATGTGGTCAACGCCGGCGGCCTATGGGCACGTGAGGTCGGGGCGATGGCGGGCGTCTACCTGCCGCTGCACCCGATGGAACACCAGTACCTCGTGACCGAGGAAACCCCCGAGATCTACCAACGCGACAGCGAACACCCGCACGTCATGGACCCCGCCGGGGAAAGCTACCTGCGGCAGGAAGGGCGCGGCCTGTGCATTGGTTTCTACGAGCAGCCCTGCCGCCCTTGGGCCGTCGACGGCACGCCCTGGGACTTCGGCCACGAACTGCTGCCCGACGATTTCGACAAGATCGAGGATTCGATCAGCTTCGCCTTCCGCCGGTTCCCGGTGCTGGAGCGCGCCGGGATCAAGTCGGTGATCCACGGCCCCTTCACCTTCGCCCCCGACGGCAACCCTCTGGTCGGCCCGATCCCGGGGATGCGCGGCTACTGGTCGGCCTGCGGCGTCATGGCGGGCTTCAGCCAGGGCGGCGGCGTCGGCCTGATGCTGGCGCAATGGATGACCCACGGAGAATGCGAACGCGACGTGTCGGCCCTCGACGTGGCGCGGTTCGGAGAGTGGATTTCACCCGGGTACACCCTGCCGAAAGTCATTGAAAATTATCAGAAACGCTTCTCAGTCAGCTACCCGAACGAAGAACTGCCCGCCGCGCGCCCGCTGCGCACCTCGCCGATGTACGACATCTTCGACGGCATGGGCGCGGTCTGGGGCGCGCAATACGGGCTGGAGGTGGCGAACTACTTTGCCGAAGGGGACGAGCCGCGGTACGAGACACCGTCGTTCCGCCGCTCCAACGCATGGGAAGCCACGGCGCGCGAGGTCCGTGCCGTGCGTCAAGCCTGCGGCATCAACGAGGTGCACAACTTCGGCAAGTACCGGGTGACCGGCCCGAACGCGCGCGCATGGCTGGATCATGTCATGGCGGGCCGCATTCCGAAACCGGGCCGCCTGTCGCTGACGCCGATGCTGTCGCATGCCGGGCGGATCATCGGCGACTTCACCGTGGCCTGCCTTTCGGAAACGGAATTCCGCCTGACCGCATCCTACGGCGCGCAGGCCTATCACATGCGCTGGTTCCTGCAGCATCAACAGGACGGCGCAACCATCGAGAATATCAGCGATTCCTCCACCGGCTTTCAGCTTGCCGGACCCAAGGCGCGGGACATCCTGCAGGCCTGCACCCGCACCGACCTGTCGGACATGCGGTTCCTCGACGTGCGGCGGATGACGGTGGGCATGACCGACTGCCTCGTGCAGCGGGTCTCCTACACCGGCGATCTGGGGTTCGAGATATATTGCGATCCTATGAACCAGCGGCAGTTGTGGCAGACGCTCTGGACCGCGGGCCAGCCGCACGGGCTGAAACCGTTCGGGATGCGCGCCATGATGAGCCTGCGGCTGGATCGCTTCTTCGGTTCCTGGGGGCGCGAATACGGGCCGGACTATACCGCCGCCGAGACGGGGCTGGACCGGTTCATCCGGTGGGACAAGGACTTCATCGGCAAGGCCGCCGCGGAGGCAGAGCGCGCCTCTCCCCCGGACCGGCAGCTTGTGGTCTTCGAGGTTGACGCCGCCGATGCCGACGTCACCGCCTATGAGCCGGTCTGGATCGACGGCGCGGTGCGCGGCTTCTGCACGTCGGGCGGCTACTCGCACTGGCTGGAAAAGTCGATCGCCTACGCCCTGATCCCGCGCAGCGACCTGCGCGACGACCTTGTGGCAGAGATCGAGATCCTCGGGCGAAGATGCACGGCAAGGTTGCAATCCGCGCCACTGTTCGACGTCGAGGGCACCCGACTGCGTGGGTAAATCAAGGCTTTAGGGCGCTGCATGGGCGCACAGTCGATCAGTAAACGCCATTGATTTCTGCGCCGCAGCACACAACCAGTGCGTGTGCAGCGACGATTTTTCTGTCTTTTCAAATGGCTCGCCGTTATATCCATCATCATGCAAGACATCGCCATCCTGATTCCCGCCGCCGGTACAAGTTCCCGAATGCGCGGCAGAGACAAGCTCACCGAGATCGTTTCGGGTGAGCCCTTGCTGCGCCGCCAGGCGCAGACAGCCATGGCCACCGGCGCGCACGTCTGCGTGACGTTGCCGGATTACGAGCACCCTCGGGCGGGGGCGCTGGCCGGTTTGCCTGTGCAGCTTGTGGGCGTTCCCGACGCGGATCTCGGCATGTCGGCATCGCTCCGCCGTGGCGTCGCGATGTTGCCGCGCGGCATGAAGGCGGTCGTCGTGCTGCCCGCGGACATGCCGGAGATCGAGACGGACGATATCTCTCGCCTGATCGAGGGCTTCCGCGCGACGCCCTACCCCATGCTTCAGCAGGCAACCGCGGCTGACGGCACGCCGGGTCATCCTGTGCTGTTCCCGGCAGATTGCTTCTCCGCCATCCTGCAGCTTACGGGCGATCAAGGGGCACGGGATATCCTGAAGGCGAACGCGCACCGGCTGCGCCGGATCGCGCTGGCCGACGAACGTGCGCTTGTCGACCTCGACACGCCCGAGGCATGGGACGCATGGCGCGGTCGTCCGCCGGAAAAGCTGAGTGTCCCGGCTGAGTAAGTCGGGACAACTGCCAATTCCTTTGGATCAGTTCAGCCGCGCATGGCGGGTCATGACCCGTTGAACGGACGGCCCGACGAAATCCCGCTTTGCCCAAACCTCGCAGACATTGGCGGCCTTCGCCTTCGCGTACATGAAGGGTGACGGGAAGTCGCTGACGATGACCACCGGAACCCCCTTCAACGCCTTGTCGTTCGCCATTTCCTGAACGAGGTCTACGCCCATGCCGTCCGGCAGGGCGTTGTCCAGAAAGACGATGGAGATCTGTCCGTCCTTCAGCCGTTGGCGGGCTTCTTTCAGATCGCGGGCGACGATCATCGGTACGTTCGGGCACTGCTTGGCAAAGACACGGCGCATCATGCGCCTGTCGAATTCCTGATCGTCAACGATAAGGCAGTGTTTGTCCGTCTTCGCCATCGGTCCAGCCATCTCCAGCCCTTCCCGATCCTGCCTCACAAGGATTGCGATCCTGTTAATCTATTGATTTCCCTTAAAACTCTTGGAAAGAAAAAGGGCGACCCCTTGGGCCGCCCTTTTCCCATCGCCGCATCAAGCGGCGATGGCTGCATATTCCGTTCAGCGCGTCAGCAGGGCGGCCTCGTGCTTCTTCAGCGAGCGGCGGGCAGAGGCATAACCCTTGATGCCTTCCGCTTCGGCCAGCTCCGGGAACAGTTCCAGGATTTCCTGACGCTGGGCGTTGCCGATACCGGCAAGGCTGTAGTCGCCGGGCTGGAAGCTCTCGGTCCATGCGCCGTTCGACAGCACCACTTCGTGCTGGTCGAACATGATGTGGATGTAGGAGACAGAACCCACTTCCACTTCTTCGACACCCTCCAGACCCAGCAGGTGCTTGGCGGCAACAAGGACTTCGCGCTCTTCGAAGTAAAGGGCGGTCTTGTCGTTCGCCACCAGCACGCGGTGGTTCGGAGACACCAGCGTGTCATGCTCCGGCAGGTTGTTGCCCAGCGAGCCCTGCTTGATCAGCACCGGGCTCAGGTGCGGCTTGCGCGCCAGCTCATGCCCGGTCAGGTCCTTGCGGCCGACCCACTTGATCTCCTGGATCCCGTTGTCGCGGGTGATGACCCGGTCGCCGACCTTCAGGTCCTCGACCAGACGCTCGCCGCGCGGGGTGGCGATCAGCGTGCCGGGGGTGAAGCAGGGCACCACTTCCTCGATCTCGAAGAAGTCCATCGTGCCGGTCACTGCGCCCGAGCCGTCAAGGAACTCGACGGTGCCGTCGATGCCGTTGCCGTTGGAGTCGGTGGTCACGTTGGTCAGGCGCCAGTCGACGTCGCGCTGGCCCACGCCGGACAGGTTCAGGATGTCGTAGTCCTGGTTCGGCGCATCCGCCGGGTCGGCCACATCGACAAATCCGCCGGAGCCACCGTCCACGACGTCGCCGCTGCCATGCGCCGCGCTGTCCACGAAGATCACGTCGCGGTCGGACCCGCCCTGGATGTCGTCGATCCCGGCACCGCCGTTCAGCGTGTCGTTGCCTTGTCCGCCGATCAGAGTGTCATTGTCGTCGCCGCCAGAGATCTCGTCGTCGTCGATGCCACCATCGAGATAGTCGTCGCCGGAACCGCCCTGCAGCGTGTCGTCGTCATCGCCGCCAAAGATCGTGTCGTTGCCGAGGAAACCCTGCAGCAGGTCACGGTCGTTCTCGGTGTTGACGTCGACGTCGTCAGTCAGTTCCAGCGTCGCGATGTTGGAGCCGTCGATGTAGTCATGGCCCTGGCCACCGTCGATGGTGTCGGAGCCATGGCCGCCGATCAGCGAGTCGTCGCCCTGGTTGCCACGGATCAGGTCGTCGTCGATGCCGCCGTCGATGGTGTCGTTGCCGCCACCGCCGGTGATGGTGTCGCGGTCGTCGCCGGTCTCGATGTAGTCGTCGCCGCCTTCGCCGTCGATGGAGTCACGGCCGTCTTCCTGGTTCGGGTCGCTGGTGAAGCCAAAGACATCGCGCAGCGGGCTACCCGGCGCAAAGGCCGGATCGTCGTTCTCGTAGTCGGAGAAAGTGTCGGTGCCCGCGATGATCGTGTCATGGCCCTGGCCGCCGTAAATGGTGTCGGAGCCCTGCACGTCGTACAGGTAGTCGTCGCCGCCGCCGAGGTCGACGAGGTCGTCGTCGATACCCGGAAGGACGGTGTCCGCACCGCCGCCCGCGACGATGGTGTCGTCGTCGTCACCGGTAGAGATCAGGTCCGCGCCGGAGGTGCCGGTTTCGGAGTCGAGGTCGTCGGACGGGTCCGGATCTTCGTCGAAACCGTCGAGCGGGTCGAACGGCTGCAGGCCGGGTGCAACCGGGAACACATCGGTGTCGATGCGGCCTTCGGATATCTCTACGCCCACGCCCACGATCATCTCGGCCGAGTCGGTGCCGCCGTTGCCGTCGGAAATGGTGTAGGAGATGCGGTCCACGCCGACGAAGCCGGCATTGGGCGTGTAGGTCACTTCGCCCGTGGTCGGGTCCAGCGTCGCGGTGCCGTTGGCAGGCGTCCCGATGGAGGTCACGGTCAGCACGTCGGCGGGATCAGCGTCGGTGTCGTTGGTCAGCGGCTCGATCACCACCGGGGTCGCCGGGTCGGTGGAAACGATATCGTCCATTGCCACCGGCGGGATGTTGGTTGTCGTGCCGCCGTCGGTCACGGTGATGGTCACAGTCGCGGTGGCGTCGTTGCCCGGCGTGCCGTCGTTCACCGTGTAGGTGAAGGTGTCGGTGCCCACGAAACCGGTGTTCGGGGTGTAGATCACCTCGCCCGTGGTCGGATCGATCTCGGCGGTGCCGTTGGCCGGGGTTCCGACGGAGGTCACGGTCAGCGTGTCGCCTTCCGGATCGGTGTCGTTCGCGGTGACATCCACCACGACCGGCGTATCGTCGTCGGTGCTGGCGCTGTCGTCAACGGCGCTCGGCGGCAGGTTGTCTGCCACGTCAACGGTGGAGAACTCGACGTCGGAGATCAGAATGCGCTGGTCGGACTCGCCGCCGTTCGCGTATTCGATGACGATCTGGCTGATCGGACCTTCGATTTCCACCAGCGCGGAGCCTTCCGGCGTCTCGAAATCGTCGGTGCGGGTCTCGCCGTCGATGGTGGAGCCGTTCACCGCTGCCGTGCCGGACGGCGTGATGGTCACCGGGACCGGGTTGCCCGCAGCGTCGTATGCGGTGATCGTCACGATGTCCTCGAAGGACCCCGCGACGCCCGTCTTGTCACCGGTTGTGCCGGTGTCGATGTCGTTCAGTCGGAAGGACACGTTCTGCACGCTGTTGGTATAGAGCGCGGAGTCGGTCGACCGGAAATCCAGGGTTGTGGTGGACGTCGCCTGGGCAAACCCCTCGACCTCGCCCACGAGCTTCAGGTGCGACTGCGGATCGAACGTTTCGCCATCTGCCACGTAGGCCGGAGCGTTGAACGTGATCGCCTGTGCGCCCGACGATATACCGTCGTACGTGACGTCGACGGCCACGCCGCCGGTGTCCACCGTTGCGGACACGCCGCCTCCCAACACGTCGGTGTCAGTCAGTGTTGTGCCGAAGGCCCCGATAAGACCCCAATCCAGAACCAAGTCAGCCATACTATAGACCCTCTATATCGTCGTGGGGGCATGCCCCTGGCGTATGCGCGCCATGACAATGCCCACGGCACTGCCCGTTTCCTCATCTGCACTGCTCTGGATATCCCGACGTGTCGGGTGTTGCCTCTACCCACGTTTTTTCGTGGACGAAGAACACCTTAGCGGCACGGGAGGATTCTCCCCCCTCGCGTCACGCCGGGTCATCGAAACCCGAGCCGTTCAGCGGCCGCCCCCGTGGCCAATGTCTTCACCCCCCAGTTGGGCTTGAAACGTTAATACGGCGAAGCTGCCCCAGTCGGAAAGGAAAAATGGCGCAATCCGGGCAGCCTTCGCCGCATCCGCGCCGCAAATCGGGCGAAAAAAGGCAAGTATCGCGGGCGTGTGGCTGAAAATTGTATCTAAGGGCGCAACAGGTGAAGCCAGATGTTGACGCATCGGCAAGAAAAAGCACCATATATTGTGCACACGCGAGGTTCAGACCCCACATTATGTCTCAAAACGGAAACAGTGAATTGAGGCCCAAATTAGGCTGCGTCGTGAGCGTGAGGTTGCCACAAGTCTTGTCGTTTTGTCCTTTCAGACGAACCAATTCCTCAGACTGGGCCAAATTGGTCACCAGATCGTGCCGAGGAAGGCGTAAATCACCCGAATCATTCGAGGCAAATTGGGCACTTCCGCCCAATTCAACCCTAAGTAGACCTTTGCCTGCAAGTAAAGGGGTCACTTTTCGGCCAGATTTCGCCTGAAACAACGCCCGCCGAGGTGTGAAACCATCATGTCGGCCAACATACGTGCGACTTCTGCGCTTGACTGACCGCAATTGTGGCAAGTGCGTTCTGTTTGTTTCAGCTTGCGCTTAGGTTGAATTGTGTCGTCTTGGCGGACTTGCCAGGTACGAACCGGCCGCTTCACCTGGCGGACGATCCAAACACCGCCGCCCCGCCTCAAAGCGGCCGGGAACCGGGACACGGCCACCACGCTCGGCCGGCGCCGACCGCAAGGCATCATCGTCCTCCGCCTACGAAGTGCGCACGGGACGCCCCAGTTGTGTCTCCTTTGGGCCGCGCACCTGTGGCGCCGGCTGGCCGCCGAACGGCAATCGTCGACCGATGCGACCACCACTATGCCCGCACCTCGTCCGTCAGGACCAGGCCCTGTTCCGCGTCACGTCATCCAGGAATGTCTGAGGATTTTCAGGCTGGTACCCAAGGTCGGACTCGAACCGACATGACCTTTCGGCCGGGGGATTTTGAATCCCCTGCGTCTACCATTCCGCCACTTGGGCCCGGGCCCGACATTTAGCGGCCCCGATCCGCGTCGTAAAGTGTCAAACCGCACAGCTTGACGACCCCGGCCCGCCATGTTCAATCGCTGCGACAGCGAAAAGGAGTGCGCGATGCGCCGCATCTACGACTGGACCATGGCGCAGGCAGGTGGGCAGCACGCGTTGCTTGTCCTTGCCCTTGTCTCCTTCATCGAGGCCTCGATCTTTCCGATCCCGCCGGACGTGCTGATGATCCCGATGATCCTCGCGGCACCTTCCCGCGCCTGGCTGATCGCCCTCGTGGCCACCTTGTCCTCGGTGCTGGGCGGCCTCCTGGGCTACGGCATCGGCTTTTTCTTCTTCGAAACGCTGGGCCAGCCGATCCTCGAGTTCTTCGGCAAGGCCGACAAGATGGTGGAGTTCAACGCCACCTTCAACGGCGCCGGGTTCTGGGCCGTGCTGATCGCGGGCGTCACGCCTTTCCCGTTCAAGGTCATCACGATCATGTCCGGCTGGACCGCGATGCCGCTGGCCATCTTCCTCACCACCGCCCTCATCGCCCGCGCGATCCGCTTCTTCGTGGTGGCCGGGCTGCTTTATGCCTTCGGCGCACCCATTCGTGACTTCATCGAGAGGTATCTGGGGCTTGTGTTCACGGCGTTCGTCGCGCTTCTTGTGGGTGGCTTCCTGTTGCTGAGATACATATGACCCGCAAGACTCTGACCCTGCTCGCCACCCTCGGTTCCGCCGCGCTGATCTTAGGGGCGCTCGGCTTCCAGTACATCGGCGGGCTTTATCCCTGCAAACTTTGCTACTGGCAGCGTTACGGCCATTTTGCCGCGATCGCCGCCGGGATCGTCGCGCTGTTCGTCCCGGCCCGGGTGCTTCTGTGGATCGGCGCCGCCGGTGCGGGGTCATCCTCCGGCATCGCGGTCTATCACACCGGGGTGGAGCGTGGCTGGTGGGAAGGTCCGACAACCTGTTCCGGCGGCCAGGTCGGCAACCTGAGCACGGACGAGCTCTTCGACCAGATCATGAACGCGCCTGTCATCCGCTGCGACGAGATCCCGTGGGAGATGTTCGGCCTGTCGATGGCGAACCTGAACATCGTGGCCTCTGCAGTCATCGCCGTGCTCTTCATCCTCGCGGCCCGCGCAAAGGCGTGACAGCGTCCCCGCGCTCTGGCATGACCGGCAGAGGCAAGCGGAGCGCAGCATGACCAACAAACTGGCCCTTATCCTCGGCGGGATCATCGCGGTCCTGATCGCCGCGGACCTGACGCTGTACGACGGGGCCAACCTGCTGTTCCTCGGCAAAAAGCTCTACTGGCTGATCGACTACGTTGCCTTCTGGCGCTGAACGCCCGGGCTGCGCCAACGGTCGACCCTGCCCATCCCGGCGGCACCAAGGCGTGCCCCTCGGCGCGCACCATTCGACTGCCGCCTGAGCCGTCGCAGCACCCGCCCCGCCCTTGACTTCGGGGGTGCCGGATGCTTGGTAGCGTTAACATCACTTGACCGGGCGCGCCACGCCGCGGACGCTCGCTGCAGAAGACTGCTACAGAGAGGACACTCCCATGACCGTCACAGTCGCCATCAACGGTTTCGGCCGCATCGGCCGCAACGTGCTGCGTGCCATCATCGAGTCCGGCCGCACCGACATCGAAGTGGTCGCGATCAACGACCTCGGCCCGGTCGAGACCAATGCCCACCTGCTGCAGTACGACAGCGTGCACGGCCGTTTCCCGGTCGAGGTGACGCACACCGACGACAGCATCGACGTGGGCCGCGGGCCGATCAAGGTCACAGCCATCCGCAACCCGGCCGAGCTGCCCTGGGGCGATGTCGACGTCATCATGGAATGCACCGGCATCTTCACCTCGAAAGAGAAATGCCAGGCGCACCTGTCGACCGGTGCGAAGCGCGTGCTGATCTCCGCCCCGGGCACCGATGCCGACAAGACCATCGTCTTCGGGGTGAACGACGGCGAACTGACCAAGGACGACCTGATCGTCTCGAACGCGTCCTGCACCACGAACTGCCTCTCGCCGGTCGCCAAGGTGCTGAACGACGAGATCGGCATCGTGAAGGGCTTCATGACCACGATTCACTCCTACACCGGCGACCAGCCGACGCTGGACACGATGCACAAGGACCTCTACCGCGCCCGCGCCGCGGCGCTGTCGATGATCCCGACGTCCACCGGCGCGGCCAAGGCCGTGGGTCTCGTTCTGCCGGAACTGAACGGCAAGCTGGACGGTGTGGCGATCCGGGTGCCCACGCCCAACGTCTCTGTCGTCGACCTGACGTTCGAGGCCGCGCGCCCGACCACGGTCGAGGAGATCAACGACGCGATCCGCGCCGCAGCCAACGGCCCGCTGAAGGGCATCCTCGGCTACACGGACAAGAAGCTGGTGTCGTCGGACTTCAACCACGACCCGCATTCGTCGATCTTCCACACCGACCAGACCAAGGTCATGGACGGCACGATGTGCCGCATCCTGACATGGTATGACAACGAGTGGGGCTTCTCCAACCGCATGTCGGACACTGCCGTCGCGATGGGCAAGCTGATCTGAGCCATTTGGCCCCGGGGCGGCCCGTCCGCCCCTGCCGGGCAGCTTGATGCCGGCACAAAGAAAAAGGCGCCGTCCTCACAAGGGGCGGCGCCTTTCGAATTCTGCGGTGTCCTGTCCGCGGGTCGCGTCTGGTTCAGCCACCATAGACCGCCTGGTAGGCGATGCGCGGCATGTCGGCGCGTGCGATGTTCAGGTCGCGGGCGGTGTCTTCCGGCATGGAAGTCAGTTCGAACAGGGTGCGCTTGTACTCGGCGCGTTTGGCCATCCGGCCGCGGAAGTTGCTAACGAAGCTCATGTCGTTTCCTTTCAGTCTGCGTTTCGTTACCGCCAACATAGTCACGCTGCGGCGCAGCACAATTGTCGTATGGGCCGGGTCGCCATGCATGAAATGCAAAGCAACCTAAGGGCAATCTTAACGCTGCCATGCAGCATCGGCTGCGCGGGTCGGAGCCGATCACTCCGATGTCAGGGAGAGCCGCGAACAGTGTGTCTGCACATCCGTCAGCGCCGCACGACAGAGAACCACCCCGGCATGGACCAAACCGGCGCGCCTGAAGAGAGTGGAAGTGGATGGAAACTCAGCGGGCGATGCCGTCGATGAACGCGTCGATGCCCGTCAGGTAACCAGGCTTGCCGAACAGGCCGTCATGACCGCCCAGCTCGATCGGGACCAGCGACGTGTCGCTTCCGGCCGCTTCCAGTGCAGCGACGACGCGTTCACCATGGCCGAAGGGGATCAGACCGTCCACCGTGCCGTGCAACACCAGAGAAGGGGCCGTCACCCGGCGCGCGTCTTTCAGGCTTTGCCACTTCTGGACGCCGGGGATCAGGCAGGCGGGCAGGAAGGAGCGCACAGCCATCAGCTCGCACAGCCGCGCGTAGGGCGCCGCGAGGATCAGCCCGTCCACCGGCCGCTCCGCCGCGACATGCAGCGCAAGGCCCGTGCCCAAAGAATAGCCGTGCACGATGACCGGGCCGTCCTTGCCCACCAGTTGCGGCAGGGCGTCATATACTGCCAGTGCGTCGCCCTTCAGGCGGTCTTCGGACGGTGTTCCGGGCACGCCCCCGCCGCCGCGATAGCCCATGGCCACGACGCTGCGCCCGGCATCCGCATGATGCCGCAGCATGGGGGCGAAGGCGGTCAACGCCCCCACGTTGCCCATGAAGTAGATGACAACCGGCGCGCCCGCCTCACCCACGTGCTTGTAGACCCGCAATGGGCCCGCGTCGGTCGGCACGTCCTGCGCGTCGAAGCCCGGCTCCATCAGTTCGGTCTGGTTGTGAAACGGATAGACCAGACGGGTATGCACCGACACCGCCGCCACGGCGTAAGCCGCGTACAGCAGGACACCCACGACCACGGCCAAGAGGACTGCGCGGCGCGCTCTCACCCCAGGCGCGCCTCGAGCGCGTCGCGCACCGGCGGCGTCACGAACTTCGACACGTCCCCGCCCAGCCGGGCGATCTCCTTCACCAGCTTCGAGGCAATCGCCTGATGCCGCGCCTCCGCCATCAGGAACACCGTCTCAACCGAATCGTCCAGCGAGCGGTTCATGCCGACCATCTGGTACTCGTATTCGAAATCGGCCACGGCACGCAGGCCGCGCACGATGACCGAGGCGCCCACATCGCGGGCGCAATCGATCAGAAGGTTCTCGAACGGATGAGCGATGATCTCGCAGCCGGTCTCTTCGGCGATGCCGACGCACTCTGCCTCGACCATGGCCACGCGCTCTTCCAGCGTGAACAGCGGCCCCTTGTCCCGGTTGATCGCGACACCGATCACCAGCCGGTCGACCAGAGTGGCCCCGCGGCGGATGATGTCGATATGGCCCAGAGTTATGGGATCGAAGGTGCCTGGATAGAGGCCGATGCGCATTTTGAGGCTCCCCCGTATTGCTCGCCGCGCGCAAACGCAACAATATTGCGCCAGTGAATGCAAGGGGGAAACCCGAGAACCCCGGTCCGCGCCTCGGGATCGAAGATGACGGCACGGGATTTTCGGCTGTCAGCGGCAAGCTCAGGCGTACGCCTCTGCGGCCGGGGATGGAACAGGCGTGCGGAGGGCCGCGCCGCGGGGTCAGTGCCCCATGATCATGCCTTCGAGGGCCGTCTTCTCCATCGCCAGTTCGCTCAGCTTCGCCTTGACCACGTCGCCCAGCGTGATGAGCCCGACCATCTTGCCGTCCTCCACCACGGGCATGTGGCGGAACCGGCCCTCTGTCATCTTGGAAAGGATCGCGTCGGCGTTGTCACCACGTGCGCAGGTCACCAGTTTCTTCGTCATGTAGTCGTCGACCGCGTCCGACAGGCAGCCCGCCCCGTTCGAGGCCAGCACCCGCACGATGTCGCGTTCGGACAGGATGCCCTCTGCCACCACGCCATCCGAAGAAATCACCACCGTCCCGATCCGTTTTTCCGCAAGGATCTTGGCTGCATCGGCGACCTTCGTGCCCGGTTTGACCGTATACACGCTGTCGATGCCCTTGCTCTTCAGAATCTGCTGGACCTGCATGGCGATGCTCCTCGTCTGCGATGACTTTCACCCAGCGTCACCGAGGTGCGACAACCTGTCAAGTCAGCCATTTGGCGGAAACCCCGGCCCGGGCACCGACATAAGGCGTATTTACAGACCGGCCTGCACCTCCAGCCGGGCCAGTTCGGCACGCAACCCGGCAACCAGCGCCTCGGCAAACCGGTTCATCCGCTCGAGCCGCCGGTCGTCGGCGTGCCGAACAAGGTAGAAAGACCGTATCAGCTCCATCTCGTCCGTCAGCAGGCGTTTGACACCTTCGGCCTGCGGCAGGGCAAAGTCGTGCACGATGCCCAGCCCGGCGCCCCCCTTGATCCACTGGAACTGCACGGCAACGGAGTTCGACGCCAGCTCCACCCGGTTCATGCCCAGGTCGGCGAGGTAGTCCAGTTCCTTGTCGAAGATCATGTCCGGGATATAGCCGACGATCCGGTGGCCGCGCAGATCGTCAAGCGTCCCTATGGGGGCGTTTGCCGCAAGGTAGGCGTCGCTTGCCGCAAGATGCAGACGATAATCGGCAATCTTCTGCACGACGAGGCGCCCCGCCGTCGGCGGAGAGACGGCAATGGCCATGTCGGCCTCGCGGCGGGACAGGTTGACCACGCGCGGCAGGGCGACGATCTGCACCTCCAGCTCCGGGTTCTGATCGGCAATCGCCGCGCAGACCTGCGGCAGGAGGTAATTGGCGCAGCCATCCGGCGCCCCGATCCGCACCTGCCCCGACAGCCCCTCCGACCGGCCCTTGACCGCCTCCGCCGCCAGCAGCGCCGCCTGTTCCGCCGATTCCGCATGGTCGACCAGCCGCGCCCCGGCCTCCGTCAGCGCGTAGCCCTGCGGCGATTTCGCGAAGAGTGGCGCGCCCAGTCCCTGTTCGAGCCGCGCCACCCGGCGCCCAACCGTCGCGGGGTCCATTCGCAGCACCCGCCCCGCCGCCGACAGGCTTTCCCCCCGGGCCACGGCAAGGAAAACGCGCAGATCGTCCCAGTCCATTTTGCACTCCTGCAAGACCTATTTGTCAAACTGCCCCTTCCTTGCGCAAAATTGCAAGAGTAGGGTCCGCGCAAGAACGAACTCTGGAGGACTGCCATGACCGAACTCACCAACTGGATCAACGGCCAGCACGTCAAATCGACGTCGGGCCGCACCTCGGACGTCTACAACCCCGCCACCGGCGAAGTGCAGGCGAAGACGCCGCTGTCCACCGTGGAAGAGCTGAACGATGCCGTGGCCAAGGCCGTGGAAGCGCAGAAAGCCTGGGGGGCCACCAACCCGCAGCGCCGCGCCCGCGTGATGATGAAGTTCGGCCAACTCATCAACGAGCACATGGACGAACTGGCCGAACTGGTCTCGAAGGAACACGGCAAGACCCTGCCCGACGCCCGTGGCGACGTGCAGCGCGGTCTCGAGGTGGTCGAGGTCTGCATGGGCGCGCCCAACATGCTGAAGGGCGAATTCACCGATGACGGCGGCCCGGGCATCGACCTCTACTCCATGCGCCAGCCGCTGGGTGTCGTGGCCGGCATCACGCCGTTCAACTTCCCCGCCATGATCCCGCTGTGGAAGATGGCCCCGGCCCTGGCTTGCGGCAACGCGATGATCCTCAAGCCGTCCGAGCGTGTGCCCTCCACCGCCCTGCGGCTTGCCGAACTGATCAAGGAAGCGGGCCTGCCCGACGGTGTCCTGCAGGTGGTGAACGGCGACAAGCAGGTGGTCGACGCGATCCTCGACAACGAGGACATCGCCGCCGTGGGCTTCGTCGGCTCCACGCCCATCGCGCAGTACATCTATGGTCGCGCCGCCTCCAACGGCAAGCGCGCCCAGTGCTTCGGCGGCGCCAAGAACCACATGATCATCATGCCCGACGCCGACATCGACAAGGCGGCGGACGCCCTGGTGGGCGCGGGCTACGGTGCCGCGGGCGAACGCTGCATGGCGATCTCCGTCGCCGTTCCGGTGGGTCAGGAAACCGCCGACAAGCTGATCGACGCCCTCGTCCCCCGCGTCGAGAAACTGAAGGTCGGCCCCTACACCTCCGACGCCGACGTGGACTATGGCCCGGTCATCACCGCGCAGGCCAAGACCCGCATCGAGGGGCTCATCTCCTCCGGCGTGGACCAGGGCGCCAAGCTGGTGATCGACGGCCGCGGCTTCGAGCTGCAGGGCTACGAGAACGGCTTCTTCTGTGGCCCGTCGCTGTTCGACAACGTCACCCCGGACATGGACATCTACAAGGAAGAGATCTTCGGCCCCGTCCTGTCGACCGTCCGCGCCGAGAGCTATGAGGACGCGCTGAACCTCGTGATCGACAACCCCTACGGCAACGGTACGGCGATCTACACCGCCGACGGCGACACCGCACGTGACTTCGCGCACCGGGTGAACGTGGGCATGGTCGGCATCAACTTCCCGATCCCGGTGCCGCTCTCCTACCACACCTTCGGCGGCTGGAAGAAATCGGCCTTCGGCGACCTGAACCAGTACGGCCCCGACGCCTTCCGCTTCTACACGAAGACCAAGACCGTCACCGCGCGCTGGTTCTCCGGCATCAAGGAAGGTGGCGAGTTCAACTTCAAAGCCATGGACTGACCCTGACCGGCGGTCTCCATGCGCTGCGCACACAAGGTGAAGGAGTGCCCTGCGGGGCGCTCCTTTTGCGTTTCCGGCCTCCCTTGAAAAATAAGAACGCCCGGCGGCGCCATCCCGTCCCTGGGAAAAGCCGCTCCGGCCCTGCCGGTCCACAAGAGACCACGATTTCATCAATCCGGACGGAATCGGGAAGCCATCCCCGCTTTCCGACCGCGCTACATAGTATGAAGTGTTGATTGCCCGGTCCTTTTGCCCCAGATGGAACGCTGTTCCTGATGGAGGCCCCCATGTACGAATCTCTCGGCTTCGAAAATCTCACCGCGCCGCAGGCCGCGGTCTACTTGGCCGTGGGCCTCGGGCTCCTCTTCGGCGTGCTCGCCGAACGTACGAAGTTCTGTTTCCGCCGCGCGCTAGTCGGTGAAGACCGCCGCGCCGCGTCCGGCGTCTGGTTCATGGCGCTGGCCACCGCGCTGATCGGCACGCAGGCCGCCGTGGCGGCAGGCCTGATCGGTTTCGACGATCATCGCTTCATGGCCTCCGATCTGCCGTGGCTGGCCGTGCTCGTGGGCGGTCTGGCCTTCGGCGCTGGCATGGTCCTGACCCGGGGCTGCGTCTCCCGCCTGACGGTGCTCAGCGCCACCGGCAACCTGCGCGCGCTGACCGTTCTGGCGATCTTCGCGATCACCGCCCATTCCCTGCTGAAGGGCATCGCTTCCCCGATCCGCACCACGCTCGGCAGCGTGACCGTCGACCTCGGCGCCACGACCGGCCTCGCCAGCCTGCCCGGCGGCGCATGGCTCTGGACCGCCGTCCTCGCCATCCTGGCCCTGCTGATCGTGGCCCGCTCCAAGGCGAGCCCGCTGTCGCTCATCGGTGCGGCCCTGCTGGGCCTCCTCGTCCCCGCCGCCTGGGCGGGCACCGGCTTCATCCTTTACGACGATTTCGACCCGGTGGTAATGCAGAGCCTCGCCTTCACCTCCACCTGGTCCGAGACGCTCTTCTGGGTCATCGCTTCCACGGCGGTCCCGGCAGGGTTCGGCGTGGGCCTCGTCCTCGGCGTGCTCGGTGGCAGCTTCCTCTCCGCCGCGGCCGCAGGGCGCCTGCAGTGGCAAAGCTTCTCCACGCCCCGCGAAACCGGCCGCTACCTGACCGGCGCCATGCTGATGGGTTTCGGCGGGGTTCTCGCGGGCGGCTGCACGGTGGGCGCGGGCCTCTCAGGCGTCCCTACTCTCTCCTTCGCCGCACTGCTCGCCATTGGCAGCATCGCCGCGGGCGGGCTTCTCACCAACGCGGTTCTCAAGACCGCCCCCCGCGGCGCCCACGCCATGGCACCGGCAGAGTGACCCTGGCCTTCATCTTGGCATAATTACCTCGGGGGAGCCGAAGGCGGGGGCAGCGCCTCCTGCGGCCCGGGCACAGCCCAGGCTTTTCCTGTCTGCGCGCAGGCGCAGGCCGCATGATCACCGCCGCAGGGCAGCCAAATCAGAGGTCCGGGCCCGCCCGTTCAACGTGATGACGGATGCGCCGGATCATCAGCCAGACCACCAGCACCACCGGCACCACCGCTGCCGCCGTCATCGTGCCCTTTGAGAGACCCAAAGCCTCGGCCACCGGGTACAACAGATAGGACACCAGCGACACCGCGTAGTAGCTGATCGCCACCACCGACAACCCTTCGACCGTGTGCTGCAGTCGCAATTGCAGCTCCGCCCGCCGGTCCATGCTCTCCAGGAGCCGCTGGTTCTGCGCCGAGCGGCCAACCTCGACCCGCGTGCGCAGCAGGTCCGCCGCGCGGGTGGCCCGGGCCGTCATGCTCTCCAGCCGACGGGCCGAGGATTTCACCGTGCGCATGGCAGGATCGTACCGGCGCATCATGAACTCCGAGAAGGTCTGCCGCCCCTGGAACCGCTCTTCCCGCAGGACCGCGATCCGCTGGCCGACGATGGCCTCGTAGGCCTCCGTCGCACCCAACCGGAAGGACACCTGTGCCGAGATCTTCTCGAGCTCCGCGGAGGACGCCAGCAGGGTCTTCAACGTGGCCTCCTCGTGCCCCTCGCTTTCCGTCATCACCTGCATCAGGCGCGTCAGCTCGCGGTCGATCTCGCCCATGCGCGGCGAGACCTCCTTCATCCGGGTGAACCCCAGCATGGACATGCTCTTGTAGGTCTCGATCTCGCACAGCCGCTGCACGATGCGCCCGGCGCGCCGCTGGCCGACCGACGGCTTGGTGAAGACGGCAAACCTCTGGTGGCCGGCGGAGTCGATGCGGAAATCCCCGGCGATCACCGCCTCCCGGTCGATGACCTCGCTGACGGCAATGCTCTCAGGCACCAGCCAGTCTTCAAGCCGGGCACGGATTTCCTCGTCGTCCATCCGCCGCTCCACCCGGATCATGGCGGAAGTGACGCGGACGCCCGGCGCCTTGTCCAGCCAGTCCTGCGGGAAAACCGCGAAATCCGCCGGGTCGAAGGGCCGTTCCCCCAGCCCCGGCAGGAAAACCGTATAAGTCACGAACTCCGTATGTTGCTCCCACTTCACCGTGTTCTGACCTATCCGCGCGCTGAAATGCGTGGCCCCCGGCGACGGGTGCGCGGTGCCGTGACGGTCCAGCAGGTCGATCAGGTGGGCAAAGTCCTCGTCGCGGTCCCGGGACGCCGCGTCCTTGGGTTGTTTCACCGCGAGGTAGACCGCCCGGCACGGCGTCGTCAGCGACGGAAACGGCCGCGCGTGAAGCTCGTTGGCAAGCTTGTACCGCAGCGGGTGATCGGTGATCGGCGGCATGTCAGGTCTCCAAGGGTCGGTCACGTTGATGCCGCGCCGCAGCATCAATGTAAAGCCATTTCCGCAAGCATTTCAACACGTTACATGGATACGACGGTATACCGCCAAAGGTCTCGGACGGCATAGCGGGAAAACCCCGGCAAAACATGCCCTTACCCGACCAACGGGGCATAGCGGCTTGTCATCACGTAGTCCTTCCGCGGCCCCCGGACCTGCCAGCGCGCCGTCCACTCCGGCCACCGGGTGAAATCGTAGGTGACATCATACTGGTCGGGATCGCACCAATGCGCGGCCTCTCCGCCCTCCGGCGGCACCGCGTGAAAGAACCGACCGTCCTCGAAATAGACGTCCAGCCCCGGCCCCCAGCGGTAGCTTCGCTCCGCCTGGAAGGCACCTCCGCCGACTTCCAGCACGCCGCGCTCCACGTAATCCGCACCCTCATCTCCCGGCACCCATTCCGCCGTCCCGGTGAACCGCCCGCGCGACCCGTCGCCGTGGGCGATCTCGCGTTCCACCCGCCAGCACCCGATGAAATCCGCCAAATTCACTGCCATGGACGCCTCCATCCGCCTTGGTCTTCCTGTCTAGCACGGTCCGCCAGACCTGTCGCCGTTTCGCACGCCGCCCCCGCGCATGCACGGCCCCGCCCCGCCGCCATTCGTCGCAAGTCCCCACACCCTCTTGAGACCTGCGCCCGCCGCCCCTAAACCGCCTGCGTCCGACATCCGCAGGAGGCCCAGATGATTCCCCGTTATTCCCGCCCCGACATGGTCGCCATCTGGTCGCCCGAAACCAAGTTCCGCATCTGGTACGAGATCGAGGCCCACGCCTGCGACGCCATGGCCGATCTGGGCGTCATCCCCCGCGAAAACGCCGAGGCCGTCTGGAAGGCCAAGGATGTCGAGTTCGACATCGACCGCATCGACGAGATCGAGCGCGAGACCAAGCACGACGTCATCGCCTTCCTCACCCACCTGGCCGAACACGTGGGGTCTGACGAGGCGCGCTTCGTCCACCAGGGGATGACCTCTTCCGACGTGCTCGACACCTGCTTCAACGTGCAGCTCGTCCGCGCCTCCGACATCCTGATCGCCGACCTCAAGGCGCTGCTCGCCGCGCTGAAGAAACGCGCCTACGAGCACAAGGACACTGTCCGCATCGGCCGCAGCCACGGCATCCACGCCGAGCCCACCACAATGGGCCTGACCTTCGCCCGCTTCTATGCCGAGATGGACCGCAACCTCAGCCGGATGCGCGATGCGCGGGCCGAGATCGCCACCGGCGCGATTTCCGGCGCGGTCGGTACCTTCGCCAACATCGATCCGGCGGTCGAGGAACACGTCTGCGAAAAGATGGGCCTCGTGCCGGAGCCGATCTCGACCCAGGTGATCCCGCGCGACCGTCACGCCGCCTTCTTCGCGACGCTCGGCGTCATCGCCTCCTCGATCGAGAACATCGCCATCGAGATCCGCCACATGCAGCGCACCGAGGTGCTGGAAGCCGCGGAGTTCTTCTCGATGGGGCAAAAGGGTTCTTCGGCGATGCCGCACAAGAAGAACCCGGTCCTGACCGAGAACCTCACCGGCCTCGCACGGCTTGTCCGCATGGCCGTGATCCCGGCGATGGAGAACGTGGCCCTCTGGCACGAGCGCGACATCTCCCACTCCTCGGTGGAGCGCAATATCGGCCCCGACACTACGATCACACTGGACTTTGCCCTGCACCGTCTGACCGGCGTCATCGACAAGCTGCTGGTCTACCCGCAGAACATGCTCGACAACATGAACAAGTTCCCCGGGCTGGTCATGTCGCAGCGTGTGCTGCTGGCCCTGACGCAGGCCGGTGTCAGCCGTGAGGACGCCTATCGCCTCGTTCAGCGCAACGCGATGAAGGTCTGGGACAACCGCACCGACTTCCGCGAGGAACTGCTGGGCGACGCCGAGGTGCGCGCCGCGCTGTCCGAGGACGAAATCAACGAGAAGTTCGACCTCGGCTACCACACGAAGCACGTCGACACGATCTTTGCCCGGGTCTTCCACGAGGACTGAGGCGCCATTCACGCCCTGACCGGGCGCGCGGTTTCACCGAAACGCCGCGGACATTGAAAGCCGGGGGTATTCCATACTCCCGGCTATTCCCCACTCGAAAAGCGGCAGGCGCATGCTAATCTCTGTTGCAGGATGCAATCGACAGGGACAAACGCCATGCGCTGCCTCGCCCTTCTGACAAGCCTGCTGCCCGTCGCCGCCTTCGCCGCAGGCACCGACAGTTCCACGCCGCCAAAATCCGCCTGCAAGGCCGGCTACGTCTACGACGTGATGTCGGACAAGTGCGTCAAACCCCAAAGCGGACACGTCGACGACATGATGCGGCTGGAAGCGGTGCGCGGCTATGCATACGAGGGAAAGCTCGCCGACGCGCTGATGGTTCTGGACGCCATGGACGACCAGAAGGCGGACGGCGTGCTGACCTATCGCGGCTTCATCGCGCGGATGTCGGGCGACATGGACGGTGCGAAGCGCTGGTACGATGCCGCGCTGGCGCAGAACCCCGACAACCTTCTCGCCCGCAGCTACATGGGCCAAGGCCTCGTGCTGGAAGGTGACTGGGTCGGTGCCAAGCGCCAGTACGACGAGATCATCGCCCGCGGCGGGCGCGGCACATGGGCCGAGGCCTCCCTCCGCGACGCGATCACCACCGGCACGACCTACACCTACTGACGTGCCATGCGCCCTTGACCGGTTTGCTGGCAACGGGCGGGCGTTTGTGACCCATCGACGTGCCGGCGGACGCGACCGAGAATTTGTCGTTCCGCCCGTTGGCCGACCTCTGGTCGTTTCTGGGACTTCTCGCGCATTGGGACTGCCCAATCTCAACACCCCGACCCGCCATCACGGAATGGTGAGATGCCCTCCTCCGCACCGGCGTTTTGAGAAGTTACATTTGCGTGCTACCTTTTCGTCCATCCCAACAGGAGGACGACCCGATGAAGATCACGACGATTCTCACTGCCGCCGCCCTGACCCTTGTCCCGGTGCTGGGCTCTGCCTGCCAGTGGCATGAAAAGCAGGCCATGACCTGCGCCGAAGGTTCCGCCTACGACGCCGACACCCACAGCTGCAAGGTCGTCACCGGCTGACCCCTTGCCCGTATCGCAGTGGCGCCGGGGCTTCTTCCCTCTCGCCCTGGCGTCGCGCGGTACGGTCCACCCGCTTCAATGCACTCGCTGCCGCACGTCGGACAGCGCGAGAAGCATCTGCTCCAGTTGATCGAGATCGTTCATCGCGCTACGCGGGATCGTCCTGCGCGCCCCAGACTTGGCGCGGCGCAATGTCCGTAGCATCCGCGCCACGGCGGCATCGAGGCTGTCGCTCACATGGGCGCCGAAATCCGCGACGAGCGCGCCGTCGGCGGATGCCCGTGAAAGGCGCCGCCGCTCCAGGAACTCCTCAACCATGCGCGTCAGGCCAACACGGCTCAGCGCGTCTTTCGGCAAGGTGGCGACGGCGGGATCCAGTAGACTGGGATCGACGCTGCTGACAACGCAGATCAGCACGTCGGCAAACGCCTCATCCGACATCAGTTCCCTGGCGAAATCAGTGCCCTGCCCGTCCGGCAGCCGGTGATCGACCAGCACGATATCCGGCCGTACCCGGTCCAGATGGGCGCGCGCCGCCGCGATTGAATCGGCCTCGAGCACCTCCACCTCTGTCACGCCCTTGCCGATACAACGGCCCAGCATCGCCCGGTCGAACACATCGTCGTCCACGACAAGGCAACGGGTCCGCGGCGTAGCGACCGCCTGCGGTTCGGGGAACTCCAGTTTTCGGGCAATCCGTTGCATCTGAAACCTCTCTCGCTTTGCCCCACGGAACATCAAATCCCGGTCCTTGCCGCATCGTGTGCCGGGCCTCCCTAACGCCGTCTTAAGCGATCGGGGGGAAGCCACGCGGCTTTGTCTCGAACTCTCCGGAGATCCCGTGAATCCGGTGCCCTCGGACGCCGTCCTTAACGGGCCAGCAACCTTGAGCCGCTAGCAAGTGATCCGGACCGCTATCCCGGAGATCGCGAATGACCAACATGCATGCGCTCGCCGCCCTGCCGAGCCCGTCCTTTGGCGGCGGCAGACTGCCCCTCTCCCGGAAGGCGAAGGCGGCGATCATCGTGCAATTCCTGCTGAACGAGGAAAGCGATGTGCCGCTCGCCTCGCTGCCCGACGACCTGCAGGAGGAGCTGACCATGCTCCTCGGCAACATGCGCTATATCGACCGCGAGACCCTGAACCAGGTGGTGACGGAATTCTCAGACGAGCTGGAATCGGTGGGTCTGTCGTTTCCCGGCGACATGGCCGGTGCGCTGACAGCGCTGGACGGGCGGATCAATCCCCGCACCGCGTCCCGACTGAGGAAAAAGGCCGGCGTGCGCCAGACCGGCGATCCCTGGGACCGTATCAACGATCTTGCCGTCGAACGGCTGGAGGCGCTCGTGCTGTCCGAAAGCACCGAGGTCGCGGCGGTCATGATGTCAAAGATCGACGTGGGCAAGGCCGCGCAGGTGCTGGCAAAACTGCCCGGCGACAAGGCGCGCCGGATCTCCTACGCGGTGTCGATGACCACCGGGGTCACGCCGGATGCGGTCGATCGGATCGGCCTGTCGCTTGCTGCCCAGATCGACGCGGAGCCGGAAAAGGCCTTCGTCAAACGTCCCGACGAACGGCTCGGCGCGATCCTCAACTATTCCAACAGCGCCGTGCGCGAGGAACTGCTCCAGCAGCTCGAACAGGAAGACGCCGAGTTTGCGGAGGCGGTGCGCAAGGCGATCTTCACCTTCGCCAACATCCCGGAACGGCTGAATGCCATCGACGTACCGAAGATCACCCGCGACGTGCCGCCCGATACGCTTGCTGTGGCACTCGCCGCCGCCACCTCGGACGAGGACCGGCGCACCGCGGAATTCCTGCTGTCCAACATGTCGAAACGTCTGGCGGAAAACCTGCGCGAAGAGGCCGGCAACAAGGGATCCGTCAAGCCGAAGGTCGGGGAAAAGGCCATGGCGGCGGTCGTCTCTGCCATCCGCGACCTGGTTTCGGTTGGCGAGATCGAGTTGCTGGACCCCGACGCCGACGAATAGAGGGCGGTTTGCGTGCCGTTGGTGGATTGCCCGCCTTGGATCGGAGGTCGCTCGGGTGGGTAGCCCTCTTTCTCAGCGGAGACGCTTGGCGCCGCTCCGCCCACCGCGTGCATCAGGGAAACCAGCCAAGCGTCCGTTCCGCAGTCCCCGGTATGTGCACGTCGGTCACCTCCGCCATCCGGGCACCTCCCCGGAGCTTACGTAACCCGGGCAATGGCGATGTTCAGCAGCGCCTGCCGTCCTGCATCGGCGGCCTCCACCGCGCGCTCCAGCGCGGCCGGCAGATCGGCCCCGTCCGTCACCGTCTTTGTCCAGGCGCGGCTGGCGGCGGCGGTAAGCGCAAAGTCCGGGCTGGGCCGGAGGGAGGTCAGCGGCACCTCGTTCGTCGCCCGCGCGTGCCCGTCCGGGTAGAGCCCCTCCACCGACTGCCGGACCGCGCCCCATTCCTCGTTGTTAAGTACCAGCGTGACGACCGCGATCCCCTGCGCCTCTGCCACCTGGTGACAAGCCGTGGGGTTGGCGAACATGTAGCTGCCGTCGCCGATCGTGGCAAAGACAAGCCGCTCCGGATCGGCAAGCTTTGCCCCCATGGCGGCAGGCAACCCCCAACCCAGCCCGCCGGAATGCGGCTCCTGGAAATAGCTGTCGGGCTGGTCCAGCATCAGCGGTTGCAGGGGGCAGCCCAACTCGTGGAAGACCGTGGCCTTGCGCCCCTTCACCACCTCGCCCAGGCAGAGCGCAACCCATTCCTTGCTCATCGGGGCGCCCCGGCCCGCCTCTGCCTGCGCCCGAACGGCGGTGCGCGCCGCATCCGACGCCTGTGCCACAACGGTTCGCCGCGCCTCCACCCGCGCGGCGTCCAGCGGAAGCGCCCGCATCGCCGCCCCGAGCGCCGCAACCGTTCCGTCCACCGGTCCGGACAGCGTGATGGCGGCCGGAAACATCCGCACGGGCGTGCGAGAGAAGAGCGGGTCCGGCCCCGCCTGGATCACCGTCACATCGTCGCGCAGGGTCACCTTGTCCGGGAACCACGGTGCCAACGCGTCGAGCACCAGCACGACGTCGGCCTCTGCCAGCCACGGCGCCGGATCGCTGCCGACCTGCATGGGATGCGCGATGGGCAATGCGATCTGGTTCGACCAGTAGTGCGAAAGCGGCAGGGCAAAGTCGTCGCACAACTGCGCAAGGGCCGCGAACCCCTCTGCGCTGCCGGCGCCGCGTTGGGAGAGGATCAGCGGCCGCTCCGCGCCGACCAGCGCCTCTGCCGCCCTCTGAACGGCGGCAGGTTCGGGCGCGGTGACGACGGGCGCAATCCGCGAGGGGCGGTCCAGACCTTCCGGCGGACAGGGCTCGCACAGCACTTCGCGCGGGAGGCTGAGGTAGACCGGCCCCTTCGGCGTTGAATTGGCAATCGCCCAGGCGCGGTCCAGAAGGTCGGAGATCTGCTCGGGGAACCGCAGTTCATAGTGCCACTTTGTGGTCTCGCGGATCAGCGCTTCCTGATCGAACATCTCCTGCCCCCAGCCGATAGGCACCGTCCGGGCGCCGAAACGTGTGTGTTCCGTCACCGGCGTCCGCCCGGACATCACGATCATCGGCACCTGGTCGCACCAGGCGTTGATCAGCCCCGTCGCCCCGTTCGAAAGCCCGACGTTGGTGTGCAGCAGCACCGCCTGCGGGCGGCCAGTGACCTGCCACGCACCATGCGCCATCGAGACGGCGGCGTGTTCGTGCGGCACCGTCACCGGGATCGGCAGATCCAGCCCCTGACGCCGCGCCTCCACCAGCCCTTCTATCACGGGCGGGAAATCCGTGCCGGAGTTGGCAAAGACATAGTCGATGCCAAGGGCCTTCAGCTTGCCGAAGATCGCGCCGCCCGCGGTGATCGCGCTTTTCATTGTCCTGTACCTCCCTCTTGTCCCGCGCAGTTGTACCGCCGCGCTCCGGGATATCCCAGCCGGTTGGCGCACCGGTCCGGACCGCTTCGTCCTGTGCGCGGCAGGTTGCGCCCGCCCCCTTGCCGCTGCCCGGCGCCCGACCTAAAACACCGCCAAACGCGGGAAGGCAGACCTTGGCGACTGGCGAAGACACATCAAAGGACGCGCCCGAAGGCCGGTTCAGCGAGCGGCTCGCCGACATCGCCTTCAGCGTGTTCATCAGAACGATCCGGCTGCTCCCCGCCCGCCAGCGGCTGGCCCTCGCCGGGTGGACGACGCGCAAATGCCTCGCGCCGCCGCTGGGATGGTACAAGCGGGCTGACGCCAACCTCGAATTCGTCTGGCCGGACACCCCGCCCGAGCGCAGGCGCGAGATCGCGGAACAGGCCATCGACAACCTCGCCCGCGCGCTGATCGAGAATTACGACCCCAAGGAGATGCTGGCCCGCGGCGGCCGCTACCCGCTGACCGGACCGGGGCTGCCCGCGCTGGAAGAGGCGCGCGCCGCGGGTCGCCCGGTGCTGCTGATCAGCGGCCATTACGGCAGTCCCGTCCTGCCCCGTGCGGCGCTCTTGGCTCGCGGCTACCAGACGGCGGGGTTCCTTAGGGCCATGTCCAACCCCTACATGAACGAGCGCTACGTGCAGAACTACCGCGACGTGGGCGGAGAGGTCTTCGTGCAGGGACGCCGCGGCACGCTGGGGCTGATGAAGTACCTGCGTGGCGGCGGCATGGCGGCGATGCTGTTCGACGTCTTCGAATCCTCGGGCGAACTGATCGACTTCCTCGGCCAGCCTGCACCCACCGCAACGTCGCCCGCCGAGATCGCGCTCAGGACAAACGCGCTCTTGCTGCCCTACTTCGGCATCCGGCACGCGGACCGGTACGGCTTTGACGCGGTGTTCGAGGAGCCGGTGCCGCACAGCGATCCGGTCACCATGATGACGGAGGTCACGGCCCGGCTGGAGGCGCGGATCGAAGAGGATCCCGGCCAGTGGATGTGGACGCATCGGCGTTGGAAACCCAAGCGCGTGGCAAAGTACCGCGCCGCAGAGACCGCCCCGCCAGACTGACCTGTACGCCTCAGCGCAGTCGACGTGCCGCGAGGATCGCGCCGTTCTTCGGCTCCTGCAGGATGACCACGACAGGTGTGCCCGCAGGCACCGGGACCGCGCCCTCGAAAGTGCCGAGCCCGTCCCAGCGTGCCGCCACGTCCCAGTCGCGCACGATGTGTGTGTAGGTTATCGTCTTGCCAGCATTCTCGCCCCGCCCGATCGAGACCTCTTCGGACGGCAGGTAGCGCACGACATGGATGTCACAGGGGCGCTCTGTCCCGTCGCCGGTCGCGCGGATCAGCACACGGTCGCCCATCCGTTCCAGCGAGAGCTCGACATGGCTGACATCGCTGCGGTGTTCCTCGATCAGGGCGGCGACCTGGCCCGGACGGGACCCGACCACGTCCTCGCGCCCGTTCACGATGATCTGCGGCGTGTAGATCATCTTCCAGCCGTTGGCGCGGGCATAACCCTTCTGGCGCTTGGTGGCCTTGGGCGTCGCGAACACGTCCTTCCAACCGATGTAATCCCAGTAGTCGACATGCAGGGCCAAGGGGATCACGTCTTCGCGGTCGGCGAGTTCCGCCAGCAACTCGTCGGCCGGCGGACAGGATGAACAACCTTGCGAGGTGAACAACTCCACGACAACAGGATGGGTTGTTTCTGCGCCGGCCGTGCTGCCGGCGAGCCCGATCCAGATCGCCATCCCGAGTGAGAGAAGCCTTCGCATGAGATTGCCTGCTGTTGTTGTCGGACCAACCCGATCTAACGACAGCCTGCCTCAAACGCCAATCAAGGTTTGGCGAGGAAAGTGACACATGTCGCTCCGGCGCATCATCCTCGCAAGCTTTGGGCGCCGGTCATTTGGTCCGTCGGCAGTGCTCCCGGCCCTTCGAACATTGGCGTATCGCTGATGTGCGTCCCTCCGACCGGGCGCCTCTCCGCCCTGTTGGCAAGGGCCCTGCCCGCCGGTCTTCACGCTCACGAGACCGACAAGCGCAACTATGGTCGAGTTCATTTTGCAATCGTATGCAAAAATCGCTTGCAGGAATGCGGCGTCGCGGATACCGATATTGCAAACGTATTCAAAACGACTGCCGAGGACTCGACGATGCTGCCCCGTACACCTTCTTTCCGACTGGACGGGCGCCGCGCGCTCGTGACCGGGGCCTCCTCGGGGATCGGGCTGGGGTGCGCCGTGGCACTGGCCGAGGCAGGGGCGGAGGTCACTTGCGTCGCACGCCGCCCCGCCCCGTTGACCGAAGCGGTCGAAGCCATGCAGGCGGAGGGATGGGCCATCCGGAAACAGGCCTGCGACATTGCCGATACGGATCAGGTAACCGCCCTCTTCGACCGGCCGTTCGACGTTGTGGTCAACGCGGCCGGAATGGCCCGGCACACCCCTGCCCTCGACACCACCGCTGCGGACTTCGACGCCGTGATGGCGGTGAACCTGCGCGCCGCGTATTTCCTGTCGCAGCAGGCGGCGCGGTCGCTGATCGCAGCGGGCAAGCCAGGGTCGATCATCCACGTCTCCTCGCAGATGGGCCATGTCGGCGGGCCGGACCGCGCGGTCTACTGCGCCTCGAAACACGCGCTGGAGGGCATGGTGAAGGCAATGGCGCTGGAATGGGGCGCGGCGGGCGTGCGGATCAACACGCTGTGCCCGACATTCGTCCGCACCCCGCTGACGGAGCCGACATTCAACGACCCGGACAAGCGCGCATGGGTGATGAGCAAGATCGCCCTCAACCGCGTGGGTGAGGTCGAGGACCTGATGGGAGCCGCGCTTTACCTCGCCTCCGACGCCTCGCGGCTGGTGACCGGCACCGCGCTGATGGTGGACGGGGGATGGACCGCCGCATGACGCTGCCGCTGCTCTTCCTGCCCGGCATGATGTGTGACGACCGGCTTTTTGCGCGGCAGATGGCCGCGCTGAGCCATCACATGCCAAGGTGTGCGGACCTGTCGCGCGACGACACGGTGCAGGACATGGCCGCCCGGGTGCTGGCCGACGCGCCCGACCGCTTCGCCCTGGCGGGGCTTTCCATGGGCGGCATCGTCGCGATGGAGGTCGTCCGCCAGTCCCCCGACCGCGTCGCACGGCTGGCCCTGCTGGACACCAACCCTCTGCCTGAGCCGCCGGAGGTTCAGGCCGGCCGTGCCTCGCAGATCGCCCGTGCGCAGGCCGGTGAACTGGCGGCGATGATGCGCGACACCTTCATTCCCCGCTACCTCGCCGCGCCCGATGCCGGGATCGAGCGGGCCTGCCTCTACATGGCCCTGGACCTTGGGCCGGAGGTCTTCGCCCGGCAGAGCATCGCCCTGCGCGACCGGCCCGACCAATGCGACACGCTGCGCGCCTACAAGGGACCGGCGCTGATCCTCACCGGAGCGGAGGACAGGCTTTGTCCGCGCGACAGGCACGACCTGATGCACCGCTGCATGCCCCACGCCACCTATCGCGTGATCGACGGGGCGGGCCATCTGCCCACGCTCGAACAACCCGACACGACAACGGAGGCCCTGATCCAATGGCTGACCTGACCGACATCCTCGCCCTGCTGCGCAGCGTCGACACGCCGACCGTCTGCAACGCCATCGAGGTGATCGACGGCAAACGCGGCTTCGATGCCTTCACCCGTGGCACGCCGCTGTCCAGCGATCCCGAAGGCGTCATGGTCGGCCGGGCGCGTACCGCGCGGATCAGCGCTGCGGCGCCCCCCTCCGAGCCCGCCGCGACGATCCGCACCCGCCGCATGGACTACTACCGCCACATGGCGGACGGCACCGGCCCGCGCGTCGCCGTGGTCGAGGACATCGACCCGCACCCGGTCGGCGCCTACTGGGGCGAACTCAACACCACCGTGCACAAGGGCTTCGGCCTGAGCGGTGCGCTGACCAACGGCGTGATGCGCGACCTGGGCGACCTGGCCACCGGCTTCCCTGTCGTCGCCGGGCACATCGGGCCCTCCCACGCCTTTGTCCACGTGGTCGAGGTTGCGGGTCCGGTGACGGTCTTCGGTCTGACCCTCCGGCCCGACGACTGGGTCCATGCCGACCGTCACGGCGCGCTGGTCATCCCCGAGACGCACCTTGCCGAACTGCCCGCCGCCATCGCGAAGATGCAGCGGACGGAATCCATCGTGATGGAGGCGGCCCGCGCCCCCGACTTCGATTTCCAGAGCTTCGAGGCGGCCTGGACCGCCTTCGAGAATGCCAGAACCTGAGGCGGCTCTACCGGACCGCCCCTACCTGTAACGCCAGAGGACACACATGCCCCGTCTCCCCCTTCCCGAAGGCCTGACCTTCGTCAAATCCCCCGCCCGCGACGCCGTCGCCGACAACGCGCCGGTCGAGAAGCTGGTTGCCGAGATCCTCGCCCGGGTCGAAGCAGAGGGCGACCCCGCCGTGCGCGACTACTCCGCCCGCTTCGACAAGGCCGAGCTGGAGAGCTTCGAGGTCACTGCCGAGCAACGCGAACAGGCGCTGGCCAACCTCGACCCGCAGACCCGCGCCGACACGGAGTTCGCCATTGCCAACGTGCGCGCCTTTGCCGAGGCGCAGCTTGGGTCGCTGTCGGAGATCGAGATCGAGGTGCGCCCGGGCGTCCACCTCGGCCACCGCAACATCCCGCTGGAGCGCGTCGGCTGCTACGTACCGGGCGGCCGCTACCCGCTGCTGTCGGCGCCGATCATGACCATCGTCCCCGCCAAGGTTGCCGGCTGCGAAGAGGTCATCGCCTGCCTGCCGCCGAACGCGCACGAGGCGATGATCGCCGGCTGCCACCTGTCCGGCGCCGACCGGATCTTCCGCATCGGCGGCGCTCAGGCAATCGCCGCCATGGCACTGGGCACCGAAACTGTCCCGGCGGTGGACAAGATCGTCGGGCCGGGCAACGCCTTCGTCAACGAGGCCAAGCGCCAGGTCTTCGGTCCCGTGGGCATCGACCAGCTTGCCGGTCCGTCCGAGATCTTCATCCTTGCCGACCACACCGGCGATGCCGAGATGCTGGCCACCGACCTTCTGGCGCAGGCCGAGCATGACACCCGCACCCGTGTCGGCCTGATCACCACCGATGCCGCGCTGGCAGATGCCGTGCTGAAGGAAGTCGACGCCCAGCTCGAAACCCTGTCGACCGCCGAGACCGCGGGTCAGGCGTGGCGCGACTACGGCGAGATCGTCGTTTGCGAGAACGAGGCGGCGATGATTGCCTACTCCGACATCGTGGCCGCCGAGCACCTGCAGGTCCACACCGAGGATGCGCACGGGCTGGGCAAACGGCTGCGCCACTACGGCTCGCTCTTCATCGGGACGAACTCCTCTGTGGTCTATTCCGACAAATGCTCCGGCACGAACCACACGCTGCCGACCATGGGCGCCGGTCGCTACACCGGCGGGCTGTGGGTCGGCACCTACATCAAGACGGTGACCCACCAGTGGCTGACCGAAGAGGGCGTGAAGCAGGTGGCGCCCCCGGCCGCACGTCAGGCGGCCTCGGAAACCCTCGAAGGCCACCGCCGAGCTGCGCAACTGCGACTGGACCGGATGCAGGTTCAGGCCTGATCCGTCACGGGAAGCCGGGCGCGCCATCCGCCGCCGCGTCCGGTTCCTCTCTATCCCGATCATAGTGAGCCATCTGCGCGAAGGGCGGCAACCACCCTTCGCGGCGCACGGTCCAGAGCTCGTAATCGGGTGTCAGCCGGTCAGGTTCGTCCAGTGCGCCCAGATGCAC
Source organism: Sagittula sp. (assembly GCF_052825245.1). Taxonomy (NCBI): domain Bacteria; kingdom Pseudomonadati; phylum Pseudomonadota; class Alphaproteobacteria; order Rhodobacterales; family Roseobacteraceae; genus Sagittula; species Sagittula sp. The sequence continues at coordinate 52,803 of NZ_JBRBWD010000042.1, read as the reverse complement.
CTCGACCTCACCATCGCTTTCCGCAAAGACGGAGCCGCCGCAGGTCGGGCAGAAGTGACGCCCCTTGAAGCTGTGTGAGGGGCCGATCACGATGACCTGTTCGGGGGCGTACTGCGCGGCGGCATAGAACAGCGCGCCATGGTGCTTGCGACAGTCGGGGCAGTGGCAGATACCGACGCGCAGCGGTTGTCCGCGCGCCGTGATGCGCAACGCCCCGCAGAGGCAACCGCCTTCGTAGATCTCTTCCGGCATGGGCGATCTCCTTTTCGCGTCAGCGAACCCGTATCCGACCCTTGCGTCAATCCCCGCCCGACGCTGTGCCCCGCCTCATGCGCCGATCACAACGGGATCGGCGGGCATGGCCCGGCAGGCGGTTGCGGCGCAGGCGCCTTCGAAGGCGGCGGCGATCCGGCAAAGCAGCGCCTCCTGCCCGTGTGCGCTGACAAACTGCGCGCCAAGGGGCAGCCCGTTGTCGGCAAAGCCGCAGGGCACGGAGATCGCCGGATGCCCGCTCATGTTGAATGGCAACGTGCGCATCGCTGTCCAGACCGGCCCATCCTCGAAATTCGAGAACCTGGGCGCCGGCGACAGGGTCGTCGGCGTCAGCAGCGCGGCGTGGCGCGTCAGATGCGTGTCGACGGCAGCCCTGAATGCCACGGCCAGGGCGCGCGCCCGTGCGACATGGTCTTCGGTCAGCACCGCGCCGGTGACGAGGTTGCGCCGGGCATCCACGCCGTAACGGTCCCAGCGCTCGGCCAGCCGCGACCGATGCACCTGCCACGCCTCGTATTGCAGGATCACGGTCCCGGCGGCCTCAAGCTGCGGATAGTCGGGCAATGACACCAGCTCGATCCGCGCGCCGAGGCGGGACAACAAGGCGGCTGTGTCGTCCATCGCGCACAGCACCTCGGGCGAGCAGGCCGGGTCCTCGACGAACCAGTCACGCGCGTAGCCGATGTGCAGACCGTCGATCCCCTGCCCCAGCGCCTGCGCGGCGCGGGTGTCCGGCGCCATGACCTCCAGCGTGACGGCGGCGTCCTCGACCGTGGCGGCCAACGGGCCGATCACGTCGAGGCTGGGGGACAGAGGGAAACATCCGTCCTCCGGCACCGCGCCATGCGTCGGCTTCAGGCCGACGATACCGCAATAGGCCGCAGGGGCACGTATGCTGCCGCCGGTGTCGGTCCCCAGCGCCACGCGGAACAGCCCGCCCGCCACCGCCGCCGCAGAGCCGGACGACGACCCGCCGGTGATGTGCTCCGGGTTCCACGGGTTGCGCGCGGGCAGGTTCGGCTGGTCCCACGCCGGGCCGGTGAGCGCGTATTCATAAGTCGCGAGCTTCGCCATCGGCACCATGCCCGCCGCACGCAGCCGGGTGACGGCGGTGGCCTCCGGCCCTGTGACGTCATGCGCGTGAGAGCCGCAGCGCGTCGGCTGCCCCGCCACGTCGATAATGTCCTTCACCCCGAAAGGCACACCGTGCAGCGGTCCGTCCAGCGCCGTGGGGTCGGCCAGATGCACGACGCTGCGCAGCACGGCGTCCCGTGCGGCGATGCGGTCGCGCGTGGCCTGTGCAAGGTCGGAGGCCTTAACCATGCCGTCAGCCACGGCAGCGGCCTGCGCGCGGATCGGGGCGTCAATCATCGCGCGGCCCGGGAAGCTGATTCGCGAGGTCCAGCAACTTGCGGGCCGAAGGCCAGGCGGCCTGAACCTCCTGCTCGGACAGCACAATCCCGGCGGCGCGCAACAATTCGGCAAAGTCCCTGGCAGTCATCCCGATCCCTTTCGAAACCCGCGTACGTCCTGATTTTGCATATGTATTCAACAACCGTTGCGCAAGCGTCAGATCGCTTATCCTGTCCGCCGGGAGAATATTTTGCATAGGTATTCATTTTCTTGTTGCTTGCCGCCCGCACCTGCGTCACCTTGGATTGAATAGGTATGCAAGACGCGGGGCATCCCGCGAAATGGACAGGACGACATGGCTTCTCACGACGACAGCGCAACACTTGCCAAATCGGCGAAATCCGTCACCACGCGGGACAAACGCGACGATGGCCCGCACAATGGCAACGTGATGAATGTCGAGCGCGCCGATTTCACCGACCTTGTCCCTGAGGGCCGCGCGCCCGTGCAGGGGATGGAGGGCTTCGATCCCTGTTACAGCGATATCGTCGACTACATCATCCGCTGCACCCACAAGATCTGGGACGAGCGGGACGTGGGCCTGATCTATACCCATTACACCCACAACATCGTGCTCTACCTGCCGACGATGACGATCTACAACCGCGAGGACGTGGTGCGTGACACCATCCAGCGGCTCGTCTCCCTGCCTGAGCGGCGCGGCAATGCCACCCAGGTCGTGTGGAACGGCAATGACAAGGATGGGTTCTACACCTCGCACCTCGTCACTGGATCGGGCCGCTACACGCAGAACGGCCACTACGGCCCGGCGAACGGCCGTCCCTTTGTCAGCCGGACGGTGGCCGACTGCATGATCCACCGCAACAAGATCTACCGCGAATGGGTGGTGTCCGACCAGATGGCGATCATTCGGCAGCTCGGTCTCGACGTGGACGCCTACGCGACGAAGATCGCCGAGGGCCGGCTGGCCCAGGGGTTCAAAACGCTCGACATCGGCGAAACCGGCCTGATGCTGGGACAGTACCCGCCCGCCGAGAAGGCCGACCTGTCGATCGCGCACACCGATCTGGAACGCCATACGCTGACCTGGCTGCACGAGTCGTTCAACAGGAAGATGTTCGGCTGCTATCGCGAAATCTATGCCCCCACAGTCATGTGGCACGGCCCGCTGATGAAGGAACTCTACGGCGTGGCCTCGGTCACCCATCAGGCGCTTGCGCTGGTCGGCGCCTTCCCCGATGCCCAGTTCGCGCCGCAGCACATCTGCTCCACCCCCTGCAATGAAGGCGGCACCAAGGTTGCCGTGCGCTGGGTCATGGAAGGTCATCATCTGGGCTTCGGCGGGCTCGACTCTCTGGGCGATCCCACCGGCAAGCGTGTGCAGGTCATGGGGATGAGCCACTACCACTACAAGGACGGCAAGATCGTCGACGAATGGACGGTCTACGACGAGCTTGCCCTGCTCGCGCAGATCAGGATCGCGCAGCTTGCCGACAAACCATCCGCCGAAGAAGCGCTGGACAACTGAAACCAGCGTGGGGATGACCCCACGCACCACATCCGAGCGGCGGCCCCAACACGCCGCCGGACCCCGACAAGGAGTGAGCCCATGAAAACACTGACCTCCACGGCGCTGGCCGTGATCCTTGCTGCCGGAGCCGCTCAGGCGGGTTGCGGCATCGAGAGCGGTTCGGTCCGCATCCTCGCCAACGACTTCGATGCGCTCGGCATCGTGATCGACGAAGCCGCCACCTGCGCCGGCGACGGCGTCACCGTCGAAAGCAACATGACGACCGAACACAAGGCCCTGCAGGTGCCCGCGCTCACCGTCGATCCGGCGCAGTACACGGTCGCGGTCGTGGCCAACAACTCGATCGTGCCGCTGCTGAACAACGGGCTGATCCGTCCGCTGGACGACCTCGTCGCGAAATACGGCGACACGCTCCAGCCCTCGCAGCTCATCAAGATCGACGGGCAGACCATGGCCATCGCCTTCATGGGCAACGGCCAGCACCTCTTCATCCGCGGCGACGTGCTGGAAGAGGCCGGTCTGGAGCAGCCGACGACCATGGAGGGCATCCTCGAGGCCGCCAAGATCATCCGCGAGAAGGGCATAATGGAATACCCGCTGGCCGCCGCCGATCAGGCGGGCTGGTACCTGGCCAATGAATTCGTCAACACCTACCTGGGCTACGGCGGCGAGTTCTTTGCCGCCGGCAGCGCGGAACCGGCAATCTCCGGCGAGGCGGGCATCAAGACGCTCGAGATGATGAAGGCCATGACCGAGTTCATGGAACCCGAGTACATGACCTTCACCGCCGACGAGATGAAGGCGATGTACCTCTCGGGCGACGTGGCGATCATGACCCAGTGGGGCTCCATGGTGAACGGACATATCGACCCCGCGGGCCCTGCCCCCGAGATCGGCGAAGCCACCGTGCTGGCCCCCGCGCCCACCGTCGGCGGCGGCTCGGTCCCGGCGGCGGCGCTGTGGTGGGACGGCTTCACCATCGCCAAGAACATCTCGGACGAGGATGCAGAGGCCTCCTTCATCGCGATGGTCCACGGCATCCGCCCGGAAATCGCGCAGGAGAACCCGTCTGCCGCGACGTGGCTGATGAAGGACTTCGCCGCGCCTGCCTCCGCGCAGGGTGTCTTGGGCACCGCCGCTGCCGGTGCGAAGCCCTACCCGATGTCCCCCTACATGGGCCTGATGCACACTGCGCTCGGGGCCGAACTGTCGGACTTCATGCAGGGCACCGAAAGCGCCGAGCAGGCCCTAGCCGACGTCGAGGCCGCCTACCGCACCGCGGCCAAAGAGGCGGGCTTCCTCCAGTAATCGCCTCTCACGCCCCCGGTCTCTCTTCCGCCGGGGGCGTCCTTCCATCAGGAGACGGAAATGCGCCATCGCGACTTCACCGCCTTCATCTTCCCCTCTGCCCTCGCCATGCTCCTGTTCATCGCCCTGCCGATCGTGTCGGTGGCGGTGCAGTCGCTGTTCGTCGAGCATGAGCAGGTGCTGGTGTCGGTGGAAAACTGCGGCCCCTTCGGCTGCCAGACCGAAACCAAGGTCGACCCCGACGCCACCGCCGCCCTGAAGGAGGCGGACCCTCTGGGCCGGTTCAACGGTCTGGGCACCTACCTGAACCGCGCGCACCTCGCGGTGGACGAACTGGGTGCGATCCTGTCGGACAACGATGGTCTCGGAGACGTGGTCAGCCGCGTCTACAACCTGCCGTTCTACAAGGCGCTGTCCTTCACGCTGGTCTACACCTTCCTCGTGACACCGCTGAGCATGATCATGGGCTTTGCCGTGGCGCTCGGGGTCAACAACATCCCGAAGTTCTGGAAGGGGCCGGTGATCTTCCTGTCGCTCCTGCCCTACATCGTGACGCCGCTTCTGGGCTCGCTGATCCTGTTCTGGATGATCAACTCCGACGGGGTGATCGGCGCGACGCTGCAATGGGTGTTCGACGATCCGGAGCTGTCGCTGAAGGCCTCGCCCTTCCTCACCTGGGTCACGCTGATCGTCTACGGGACGTGGCACATGACACCCTTCGCCTTCGTCGTCTTCTACGCCGGTCTCCAGACCCTGCCCAAGGACACGCTCGAATCCGCGATGATCGACGGCGCCAATCGGTGGGAGCGCATCCGATACGTGGTCATGCCGCACCTGACACCGCTGGCGACCTTCGTGGGGCTCGTGCTGCTGATGGACAACTTCCGCGTCTTCGAACCGATCATCGGTTTCTCGTCCGAGGCCAACGCCACATCGCTGTCCTGGTCGATCTACAACGACCTGAACGGCTCGGTCGACCAGCTCTTCGGTTCGGCGGCGGCGACCTCGATCCTGACCATGCTGGGCGTGATCGTCCTGCTGATGCCGGTGCTGATCCGCACCTGGCGCGACTTCAACCGGAAGGCCCGCTGATGAGCACGCAAATCGGACACTCCCGCACGCTGGCCGTGACTTCGGGCCTGATCCTCCTGGTCTGGCTGATCCTTGCCGCCTTCCCCTTCTTCTGGACGGTCTGGGGGTCGTTCAAGGTGCAGGCGGACTTCTTCAGCCGCGAGTCCTTCTGGAACGCGATCTTCGGCCCGGCCACCCAGCGCCAGACCGGCGGCGCCTTCACGCTGGACGGCTACCGCGGCGCATGGGTGGAGCGGGAGTTCTACCACTCTGTCTGGAACACCGTCATCGTCACGGTCTGCGTCACCTCGATCTCGCTGCTGTTCGGCACGCTGGGGGGCTACGCCCTGTCGCGATCCACCCGAAAGTACACCTTCTGGATCCTGATCGCCGCGCTGGTGTTCCGCGCCATGCCGCACATCACGCTGGTCTCGGGCTACCTGCTACCGTTCTTCGAGATGAACATCTGGGGCTACCTGCCCACCGCGATCATCGTGCTGGTGGCGATCAACCAGCCCTTCACCATCTGGATGCTGCACTCGTTCTTCATGTCGATCCCCAAGGACCTCGACGAATCTGCCATGGTCGACGGCTGCACCCGCTTCCAGGCGTTCCGATGGGCCATCATGCCGGTCATGTGGCCGGGGGTGATCACAACGGGGCTGTTCAGCTTCCTTCTGGCCTACAACGACTTCGCCGTGACCGCGATGCTGCTGAACCAGGACAACCAGACCATGGTGCCCAAGATCAACTCCTTCCTCGGGACGGTGCAGACCGAGGGCACCATCATGTATGCCGTGGCCGCGACCGTGTCCGCCACCGTGCCGCTCTTCATCCTCGTGATGTTCTTCCAACGCCAGATCGTCAGCGGCCTGACCGCGGGCGCCGTCAAGGGGTAAGCCAAATGGCCGACATTCACCTGAAAAACATCTCCAAGAAGTGGGGCCCGGTGATCGGTGTCGACAACTTCGACCTGCACATCGCCGATCAGGAGTTCCTCGTCCTGCTCGGGCCTTCTGGCTGCGGCAAGTCCACCACCATGCGGATGATCGCCGGACTGGAGGACGTCACCGAGGGCGAGATCATCATCGGCGGGCGTGTGGTCAACAACCTCGAACCCAAGGACCGCGACATCTCCATGGTGTTCCAGAGCTACGGCCTCTACCCGAACCTGACGGTCTACGAGAACATCCGCTTCCCGCTGAAGGTCCGCAAGGTGCCGAAGGACCAGCACCACGACCGGGTGATGAAGGCGGCGGAACAGGTCGACCTGCTTGAACTGCTCGACCGGCGTCCCGCAGAACTGTCGGGCGGCCAGCGGCAGCGCGTGGCGCTTGGCCGGGCCATCGTCCGCGAACCCACGGTCTTCCTGATGGACGAGCCGCTCTCGAACCTCGACGCCAAGCTGCGCGTCTCGACCCGGGCCGAGATCAAGAACCTCCAGCACCGGCTCAAGACCACGACGATCTACGTGACCCACGACCAGATCGAGGCGATGACGCTGGCAGACCGCGTGGTGGTGATGAACCGGGGCGTGGTGCAGCAGGTCGCCACCCCGACAGAGATCTACGACAACCCCGCCAACACCTTTGTCGCGGGCTTCATCGGCTCCCCCGCCATGAACCTCGTCGAGGGCACCATCGAAAACGGCACCTTTTCGGCCGAGAACATCCGCCTTTCGGGCCTGCCGCAGGGCCACCACGGCAAGGTGATCCTCGGCTTCCGGGCGGAGGACGTGACGCTGGTGCCCGAAGGCGGCGACATCCACGCGCCGATCTACGCGCTGGAGCTTCTGGGCGAGGCGTCGATGGCCGCGGTGCGCGTCGGCGGCGATCTTGTGAACCTCAAGGCCGCCAAGGACTTCCGCGCGGAGATCGGCAAGACTATACATGCCGATATCCCGGCCGAGACCTGCCACCTCTTCGATGTCGAGACGGGAAAGAATCTGACGCGCCGCTGACGGTGTGCAAGGGTAAAGAGGCCGGACAGGGACGAGGACGGATTTTCATGGTCAAAGAGACTCAACCGGCGTGAGCGGCAAACCTGTGACCTCCGTCGACGTGGCCCGCCGGGCCGGCGTCAGCCAATCGGCCGTCTCGCGCTTCTTCACGCCCGGCGCCTCGGTGTCCAAGAAAATGGCAGAAAAGATCAAGGCAGCCGCCGACGAACTGGGCTACCGCCCCAACGTGCTGGCCCGCGCGATGATCACCGGCAAGAGCCGTATCATCGGGCTGGTGGTCTATTACCTCGAGAACCAGTTCTATCCCGAAGCCGTGGAGAAGCTGTCGATCGCCCTGCAGGAAAACGGCTACCACGTCCTGCTGTTCATGGCGTCGACCACCGTGGGCGACGTGGAGCCGGTGGTGCAGACCATCCTCGACTACCGCGTCGACGGCATCATCCTGGTGTCGGTCTCCATGTCCTCGACGCTGGCCGACCGCTGCCGGGAGCGCAACATCCCGGTGATGCTGTTCAACCGCGACCAGCCGAGGGAGGACCTACTCGCCGTCACCTCCGACAACGTCGCGGGCGGGCGCCTGGCCGCGGAAATGCTGCTGAAGGGCAACCCGCAGCGGATCGCGCATCTGGCGGGCTTCGACGGCGCCTCCACCCAGATCGACCGGGAGGCCGGGTTCACCGCGGCACTGGCCGAGGCCGGCAAGAGCGTCGTGGCCCGCGCGGTGGGCAACTTCCACTACAGCGACGCCGCGGATGCGACCCGCGAACTCTTCGAGGGGGACACCCCGCCCGACGCCCTGTTTGTCACCGACGACCACATGGCGCTGGCCGCGCTCGACGTGATCCGGCACGAACTTGGCCTCAGGGTGCCGGAGGACGTGGCCGTCGTGGGCTTCGACGACATCCCGCAGGCGGCCTGGCCGTCCTTCAACCTGTCGACCGTAAGGCAGCGGCTGAACGTCATGGTCTCGACCGCCGTGGACGAGCTGATCAGCGCGATAGAGGGCGAGGACAGGCCCGCGACCAAGCTGCGGATCATGCCCGTCCCCATCCCGCGCGGCACCACCCGCGACTGACCGAGGGGCCCGCGCGGCCCCTCGTTCATTCTGTCCCCTCGCCCGATCAATTTTGCAATCGTATGCAAAATACGCTTGCCGCAGCTTCGCCGTGCCGCTATCCATCATTGCAAACGTATGCAAAGTGGCGAGGGGATCATGGCCATCACGTATCTGAAACGCGGCAAGGCGGATGCGGACCGCCGACAGGACGATGCGCAGGTCCGCACTGCGGTCGAAACCACGCTCGCCGACATCGAGGCGCGCGGAGATGCCGCCGTCCGCGACCTGTCGCAGAAGTTCGACGGCTACACGCCGGACAGCTTCCGCCTGTCGCAGGACGAGATCGACGCCCTGATCGCCACCCTGTCGGAACAGGAGATCGCCGACATCCGCTTTGCACAGGCACAGGTGGTGAAATTCGCCGAGGCGCAGCGCGCCTCCATGCAGGACATCGAGGTCGAGACCCTCCCGGGCGTGATCCTCGGCCACAGGAACATCCCGGTGCAGTCGGTCGGCTGCTACGTGCCCGGCGGCAAGTTCCCCATGGTCGCTTCCGCGCATATGTCGGTGGCGACGGCGCGGGTCGCCGGGGTGCCGCGCATCGTCGCCTGCACCCCGCCCTTCAAGGGCAAGCCCAACGCCGCCGTCATCGCCGCCATGCACTTCGGCGGCGCGCACGAGATCTGGGTCCTGGGCGGCATCCAGGCCATCGGCGCCATGGCCATCGGCACCGAGACGATGCAGCCGGTGCACATGCTCGTCGGTCCCGGCAACGCCTTCGTCGCCGAAGCCAAGCGCCAGCTCTTCGGGCGCGTCGGCATCGACCTCTTCGCCGGCCCGACCGAGACGATGGTCATTGCGGACGACACCGTGGACGCCGAGCTCTGCGCCACGGACCTGCTGGGACAGGCGGAACACGGTTACAACTCCCCCGCCGTGCTGCTGACCAATTCCCAGAGGCTGGCCTACGACACGCTTGCGGAAATCGAGCGCCTGCTTGCCATCCTGCCAACCGCCGACACCGCCCGCGCCTCCTGGACAGACTACGGCGAGGTGATCCTGTGCGACACCTACGACGAGATGCTGGCGGTCGCGGACGACATCGCCTCCGAACACGTGCAGGTCATGACGGACCGCGACGACTGGTTCCTCGAGAACATGACCTGCTACGGCGCGCTCTTCCTTGGGCCGCGCACCAACGTGGCCAACGGCGACAAGGTGATCGGCACCAACCACACCCTGCCAACCCGGAAGGCGGGCCGCTACACCGGCGGTCTCTGGGTGGGCAAGTTCCTGAAGACCCACAGCTACCAGCGCATCACCACCGACGAGGCCGCCGCCCGCATCGGCGCCGCCGGTTCCCGGCTGTGCATGCTGGAGGGGTTCGCCGGGCATGCCGAGCAATGCAACCTTCGCGTGCGCCGATACGGCGGCGTCAACGTGCCCTACGCCGAGGCGGCGCCCGTCCTGCCCTCCGAGAAAACCGCAACCCCCGAGAAAGCCTGACCCATGGATCTCTCTGACCGCATCGTCCGCTACGGCGAACTTCAGCCCTGCAAGACCGCCTTCATCGACGCCCACACGCCGGGCTCGGACCAGAAGGAGAACTTCACCATCATCGGCGGCGGCGTGTCGGAATCGCCCGATCAGCACGTCCACATCTCGATCCCGCACGGCTTCAACATCGGTGCCGCGGGCCAGCCGCCCCGGTGCCGCAACTCGCTCCACGACCACCACACCGCCGAGGCGTTCTTCGTCCTCTCGGGCCGGTGGCGGTTCTTCTGGGGCCGCTGGGGCACCGCCGGCGAGGTCGTGCTCGAGGCGGGCGACATCTTCAACATCCCCACCGGCATCTTCCGCGGGTTCGAGAACATCGGCACCGACTACGGGATGATCATGGCGATCCTCGGCGGCGACGACGCGGGCGGCGGTGTCATGTGGGCGCCGCAGGTGATCGAGGATGCCCGCGCGCACGGGCTCGTGCTGGGCGACGACGGCAAGCTCTACGACACCAAGCGACAGCAGCGCCTGCCCGAGGGCGTGAATCCCATGCCGCTGATGTCGGACGAGGAACTGGCGAAGCGGCCGGAGCCCACCACGGCCGAGGTCCTGCCCAACCACGTCGCACGCTACTGGGACATGGTGGCGCTGGCCGACCGCGCGCCCTGCAAGGTCATCGGCGCCACGGGCCTGCTGAAGGACCGGCCCGGCTTCGAGGTCGACTTCATCACCCGTGCCTCCGCCGGTGGCGAACAGCCCGCCGCGCCGCACCCCACCGTGCTGATGCCGGTGACCGGCCACTGGCGGGTGGACTGGGCGGACGGACACGCCATCCTCGCCCCCGGCGACACGATGAGCGTCCCCGAGAACCTTTCCTACCGTGTGGCGCCCTCCATGACCGGCGACGCCGCGCTCTACCGCATCACCGGAACCGGAGACCCCGCCGGTCCGACCCGCGTGGCCTGATACGGGTAGCCCCTCTTCCAGTCGGAAGTGTCATCGCGCCACGGTTCCCGGGAGCCGTGGCGCGATACGTTCGGGGGACGCGTGCCGGAACCGGTCGGGTCGAGCACCGCATCTTGCGGCCATAGGGCGGCATAGGGGCGCTGCCCCGTCCTCTTCGAACACGCACGAGAGGTATTTCCGTCCCGAAGAAGGCAGGGTCTCACACCATTCTTCGAGTGGACCCCAAGGCCGCAACGGTGGCCGCCGCATTCTTCACCAATCGGGCCCCTGCCCCGCCCGGCGGCGGCGCTTGACCCGTGACACACACAGGGAAACCGGCAATCTGGACAGGACGCGCGGCTGCGACAATTTTTTGTGTACAATGGCATACAAAACGCCACAGACCCCTTGAGTTGTTTGCGGCGTTGCGGCATGACACGGCTATCACATTCCGTCACCCATCGGAGGTTCCCATGACCATTCAAGTCGGCCACGACAGCGCCAAGACGCGCAAGACGCTCGAAGCGGGCGGCCAGACCGTCTCCTATTACTCGATTTCCGCCGCCGAAGCCGCCGGGCTCGGCGACTTCTCGAAGCTGCCCGCCGCGCTCAAGGTGGTGCTCGAGAACATGCTGCGTTTCGAGGACGGCAAGACCGTGACCCAGGACGACATCAAGGCCTTCTCCGACTGGGCGAAGAACGGCGGCAAGGGCGACCGGGAACTGGCCTACCGCCCGGCACGCGTTCTGATGCAGGACTTCACCGGCGTTCCCGCCGTGGTTGACCTCGCCGCGATGCGCGACGGCATCAAGGCACTCGGCGGCGACGCACAGAAAATCAACCCGCTGAACCCCGTCGACCTCGTGATCGATCACTCCGTCATGATCGACGAGTTCGGCAACCCGCGTGCGTTCCAGATGAACGTCGACCGCGAGTACGAGCGCAACATGGAGCGCTACGAGTTCCTCAAGTGGGGCCAGACCGCGTTCAACAACTTCCGCGTCGTGCCCCCGGGCACCGGCATCTGCCACCAGGTGAACCTCGAGTACCTCGCCCAGACCGTCTGGACCGACGAGGACCAGAACGGTGACATGGTCGCCTACCCTGACACCCTCGTCGGCACCGACAGCCACACCACCATGGTGAACGGCGCGGCCGTGCTGGGCTGGGGCGTGGGCGGCATCGAGGCCGAGGCCGCCATGCTGGGCCAGCCGATCTCCATGCTGATCCCCGAGGTCGTGGGCTTCAAGCTGACTGGCGAGATGGTCGAAGGCACCACCGGCACCGACCTCGTTCTGAAGGTCGTCGAGATGCTGCGCGAACACGGCGTGGTGTCGAAGTTCGTCGAATTCTACGGCGACGGTCTCGACAACCTGCCGCTGGCGCAGCGCGCCACCATCGCCAACATGGCGCCCGAGTACGGCGCGACCTGCGGCTTCTTCCCGATCGACGACGAGACCCTGCGCTACCTGCGCGTCTCCGGGCGCGAGGAAAGCCGCATCGCCCTGGTCGAAGCCTATGCCAAGGAAAACGGCATGTGGCGCGACGCGGGCTACAGCCCGGTCTATTCCTCCACGCTGGAACTGGACATGGGCACCATCGTGCCCGCGATCTCCGGCCCCAAGCGTCCGCAGGACTACATCGCGCTGGACAAGGCCGCCCCGGCATTCGCCAAGTACATCAAGGGCGTGCGCGACGGGCAGGACGTCCCGGCCAAGGACGAAGTCCGCTGGGAAGGTGAAGGCGGCGCACCCGAGCCGCGCGACATCCCCGGCGACGAGGGCAAGCACAAGCGCGGCTTCGTGGAGACCGCCGACGGCGCCTACCAGCTGCACGACGGCTCCATCGTGATCGCCTCGATCACCTCCTGCACCAACACCTCGAACCCCTACGTCATGATCGGCGCAGGTCTGGTGGCGAAGAAGGCGCATGAGCTGGGCCTGAACCGCAAGCCCTGGGTGAAGACCTCGCTGGCCCCCGGCTCGCAGGTGGTGTCCGAATACCTCGAGGCCGCCGGCCTGCAGGAGCACCTCGACGCGATCGGCTTCAACCTGGTGGGTTACGGCTGCACCACCTGCATCGGCAACTCCGGTCCGCTGGACGCGCCGATCTCCAAGGCGATCAACAAGTACGACCTGGTCGCGACCTCGGTGCTGTCGGGCAACCGCAACTTCGAAGGCCGGATTTCCCCGGACGTGCGCGCCAACTACCTCGCCTCGCCGCCGCTGGTGGTGGCCTACGCGCTGGTGGGTGACATGAACGTCAACATCGCCACCGATCCGCTGGGCAAGGACAAGGACGGCAACGACGTCTACCTCAAGGACATCTGGCCCTCGAACGCCGAGATCGCCGACCTCGTCGAAAAGACCGTCACGCGCGAGTCGTTCCAGTCCAAGTACGCCGACGTCTTCAAGGGCGACGAGAAGTGGCAGTCGGTCGAGGTGAACGGCGGCGAGACCTACGACTGGCCGGCGACCTCCACCTACGTCCAGAACCCGCCCTACTTCCAGGGCATGGGCAAGGAGCCGGGCACGATCTCGAACATCGAGGGTGCACGCGTCCTGGCGATCCTCGGCGACATGGTCACCACCGACCACATCTCTCCGGCGGGCTCGTTCAAGGACACCACCCCGGCGGGCAAGTACCTGACCGAGCGCCAGGTGCCCGTGCGCGAGTTCAACTCCTACGGTTCGCGTCGTGGCAACCACGAAGTCATGATGCGCGGCACCTTCGCCAACATCCGCATCAAGAACGAGATGCTGGACGGCGTCGAGGGCGGCTACACCAAGGGCCCCGACGGCGAGCAGACCTCGATCTACGACGCGGCCATGGCCTATCAGGACCAGGGCACCCCGCTGGTGATCTTCGGCGGCGAACAGTACGGCGCGGGTTCCTCGCGCGACTGGGCGGCCAAGGGCACGGCGCTCCTGGGCGTGAAGGCGGTGATCGCCGAGAACTTCGAGCGTATCCACCGTTCGAACCTCGTCGGCATGGGCGTCATCCCGTTCGAGTTCACCGGCGGCGACACCCGCAAGTCGCTGGGCCTGAAGGGCGACGAAACCGTCGACATCAAGGGCCTCGATGATGTGAAGCCGGGTCAGGAAACCCCCTGCACCATCACCTTCGCGGACGGCTCCACCAAGGAGATCACGCTGAAGTGCCGGATCGATACCGCCATCGAGGTGGAATACATCGAGCACGGCGGCGTGCTGCATTACGTGCTGCGCAACCTCGCAGCCGAGGGCTCCGTGGCAGCCGAATGAGCCGGGCCGCGGCCTGAACCCACTGCCGAATGATCCGAAAGCGCCCCCGAAAAGGGGCGCTTTCTTCGTTCAAGGAAGGGCGGCGCACAGCCCCGCCCTACCCCATGTAGCCCCGCTCAGCGCTGGTCGAGCTGCGCCCGCACGGCGGCCAGCCCCGCCCGGGTGACGCGGTAAGCCGCCCCGCCCCGCGACCGGATCAGCCGCCGCTTCTTCAGGCGCTCGACCACCGCCAGCGTGCAGTCGTTCAGCACGTGGCCGTCGCGCGTCACGCAGGTCACGTCCAGCAATTTGCCGTTGGCGCCGCGTTCGAAGGAAATCGCGCCGCCCTGAGCCAGCACGTGCAACACGCGCTGTTCGTATTTCGAGATGTTCATTGGAAGTCATGTCCGGATCAGACGTCAGCCGCCAACCCTCCGGCCGGCGCGCGGAAGGTCAGGTCTCGTCGGGACCGGTGTTCATCCTGTGAGCCCGGCCCTCAGCGGCCCGCCACATTCTCCAACATGCAAACTCCATCGGCCCGGGATCGGGCCTTGGCGTCCTAGATAGCCACCCCACCCGCACGGGACAAGCCCATGGGTCAGGCTTTCCTGACCTGCCGCTTGCCATCAGTATCAATTATCACAAACGGGCCCGCCGCTCCCGCCTCGGCAGGAGCTTGCCGAATTTCGCGGCAACCGGCAGGCCACCGCGCAGATTTTCCTCGCCCCGCAAGGCATCCCCTATGCCCGCAGGCACGACCCCTTTAATTCCCCGGCGACGGGACCATTTCACAGCCACGGCCCACGAAAGAGACCGAACAGAGAGGCGCCCAGAGATGAAAGTGATTACCCTTCTGCAGGCAGGCGCATTGCTGCTGCTCGCCGTGATCGGTGCATACGCAGGCACGCAGGACAGCAAGGCCCCCTGCGACACCCGCCAGGAAACCACCGTCTGCGATCTCTGACGACGCCCCCCTTCATCTTGGTGAAAAATACCTCCGCCGGAGGCATCAGCCCTGCCCGCGCGCACCCGCGCCGGGCAAGGGTCAGTCGGCCAGCGCCTTCTCCAGCTCCGGCACGAACCGCTGCTCGTAGTCCGAGCCAACCAGCGGCCCAACGAACTTGAACAGAACCGTGCCGTCGCCGTCCACGATGAAGGTCTCCGGCGGCGCGGTCACACCCCAGTCGATGGCCGTGCGGCCGTTCGGGTCGAAGGCCACTGCCTCGAAGGGGCTGCCCTCGTCCTCGAGGTAGGACCTGGCGTTCTTCGCCTGGTCCTTGAAGTTCACGCCGAGGATCGGCACCCCGTCGGCCTGCAACGCCAGAAGTTGCGGATGCTCCGCCCGGCACGGCGGGCACCAAGAGGCCCAGAAGTTGACCAGCACGACCTCGCCGCGGGCCAGCATCTCCGGCGTGATGCCGGGGTAGCCCTCCAGCGCGACATCCGTCACCGCCGGGGCGGGCTTGCCCTCGAAGACCGATTCAAGCCGGTGCGTCTCGTCGCTGTTCTTCAGCCCGAGGTAGGCCATCACCCCGAAGGCGGCGAAGATCACCGGCGGCAGGATCATCAGCGGCGACACCTTAGCCATCCTTGCGGCCCTCCACCTGTTCCAGTTCGCGTTTCACGCGCCGCGAGCGCAGGACCGAAGCCACGATCAGCAGCCCCAACAGCGCCAGCGACACCGCGTAAGAGGCCAGCACAGGCCCCGCGTATTTGCCGAGTTCCGGGATCATGCCGCCCGCTCCCGCGCCAGAAGCGCCCTTGTCCGCCGCGCCCGGATCTCCGTCTGGGTCCGCAGGAAGACCAGTGCGATGAACAGCAGCACGAAGCCCGCCATGCAGACGAACAGCGGCACAGCGTAGACGTTGGACACCCGCTCTTCCGTGTCGCCGGCCAGCGCGCCCGCGCGCATGACCGAGGCGCCCTGGTGCAGGCCCTGGTTCCAGAAGTTGACGGCGTAGCGGCTGAGGATCGCAAAGACCGAACCCACGAGGCACAGGATCGACGTCAGGTCCGCCGCCGTGTCGTCGTTCTCGATCGCCTCCCAAAGCGCCATGTAGCCCAGGTAGAAGAGAAACAGGATCAGGAAGGATGTCAGCCGCGGGTCCCATGCCCACCACGTGCCCCACATGGGCTGGCCCCAGATCGCGCCCGTCGCCAGTGCGATCAGCGTCATCACCGCCCCCACCGGCGCCGCGGCCCGCGCCGCCAGCGCGCTCACGTGGTGGCGCCGCACGATCCAGATCAGCGAGGCGACCAGCATCATCAGCCAGGCGTTGATCGCCATCAGCGCCGCAGGCACATGCAGGTAGATGATCTTGACGGTCGATCCCTGCCGGTAGTCGTCCGGCGTCAGAAAGAACCCCCAGAAGAGGCCGCCCACCAGCGCCACGACAGCCGCGGCCGACAGCCAGGGCAGTACCCTGTCCGTGGTCCGGATGAACTTGACCGGATTGGCATATTCCCAGATCGACGCCATGGCTCTCCCTACCTTCGCCTCCGGTTTCCATGAACCCCAAATATCGGCCCGAGGCAATATGTCCCCGGGCGCCCGACGCACCACCTCACCTGAGGTTGATCCGCAGGACGGCGGCGCTGGCAAACGGCAGGAGCGCGATGACGCCAAAGCTGATCCCGGCCAGCATCGCCAGCGGCGTCGCCACCGGCAGCCCCTCTGCCCCGCGCCGCGCCACCTCTGCGCCGAAGATCAGCGTCGGCACGTAAAGCGGCAGCACCAGCAGCGACATCAGGAGGCCGCCGCGCTTCAGCCCAACGGTCAGGGCCGCCCCGAAGGTGCCGATCACCGACAGCGCGGGCGTCCCCAGGGCGAGGCTGACGAAGACCCACAGGTAGCCCTCGGCCGGCAGGCTCAGCAGCACGCCCAGCATCGGCGCCGCGACCACCAGCGGCAGACCCGTGGTGATCCAGTGCGCCAGCGCCTTCACGCTGACGATCCCCTCCATAGGCAGCGGCGCCGTGGCCAGCAGGTCGAGCGATCCGTCTTCCCAGTCGAGCGCGAGGATGCGGTCCAGCGACAAGAGGCAGGCCAAAAGGGCGCCGATCCACAGCACGCCGGGCGCGATGGTCGAAAGGAGGCCCGTCTCCGGCCCCACGCCGAAGGGCACCAGCACCGTCACGATCAGGAAGAACGCGAGCCCGAGGCCAAAGCCCCCACCCGCCCGCACCGCCAGCCGCAGGTCCCTGACCAGCAGCGCGATCACAGGAAGGCCTCGTCTTCCACGGCGACGCGCGGCTTTGCCTTGAAGGGGGTCACGTCCAGCACGTCCGCCTCCAGCCCGAGGTCGATGTGCGTGGCCATCAGCGCCGATCCCCTGCCCGCAAGATGCGCGCGCACCGCATCGGCGAAGAGTGCGACGGAGGCCGTGTCCAGCGACACCGTCGGCTCGTCCAGCACCCAGACCGGGCGGCCCGTCACCATCAACCGCGCCAGCCCCAGACGCCGCTTCTGACCGGCACTCAGGCTGCCCGCCAGCCGGTCCCGCAACGGGATCAGGTCGAAGGCCTCGATTGCATGGGAAATGTCTGCGGTGCCAAAGACCTGCGCCCAGAACCTCAGGTTTTCCGTGACCGTCAGCATGGACTTCAGACCGTCGGAATGGGCAGCGTACGCGATGCGCTCTCCGGCGCCCTCGATCTGCCCTTCCAGCGGCGGCTGAAGCCCGGCGATGGTGCGCAACAGCGTCGTCTTGCCTGACCCGTTCGGACCGCGCAGAACCAGCGCCCTGCCGGCGCCGATCCCGAAGTTCAGCCCTTCGAGCACCGGCACGCCCCCGCGCGCGACCCCCAGACCGGATACCTGCAAAACCGTCACCGAAGGCCCTGACTTGTCATGGAAATGCGTCCTCCGCCTCAGACCGGCAGCACCGCCAGCGCGACGCGGCGCCCTTCGCTGATCAGCACGTTGTAGGTCCGGCAGGCAGAGGGCGAACTCATCACTTCCACCCCCAGCCCCTCGGACTCCAGCCGCTCCCGCAACTCCGTCGGGAGAAAGGCGATCTCGGCCCCGGTGCCCACGAGGATCACGTCCACCATGTCGACGAAACTCAGCAGGCTGCCCTCGTCCTCGAAACCGCCCCAACCGGCCTTGCCCTTGTCCCACAGCAGCAGCGCACCTTCGTGCACCTCGCCGCCGACACGGAAGAAGCCCGGTCCGTAGCCGTCCACAGGCCGGGCGTCGGTATAGATGATCTCGTTCAGGCGCATGTGGCCTCCGTCGTTCAGGCGTCGACGTCACCGAACTGCGTGCCCGGCGTGTCCGCGGGTTTCGACCAGTCGCGCTTCACCCCAAGCCGCAGCAGGATGGCGGAGGCGACGAAGATCGACGAATAGGTGCCGACGATAATGCCCCAGGTCATGGCGAAGACGAAGCCGCGGATCACGTCGCCGCCCAGCACCAGAAGCGCGATCAGCGCCAGAAGCGTGGTCAGCGAGGTCATGACCGTCCGGCTCATGGTCTCGTTGATGGACATGTTCAGGACCTCCTTGAGGTCCTTCGACTTGTACTTGATCAGGTTCTCGCGCACCCGGTCGAAGACCACCACCGTGTCGTTCAGCGAGTAGCCGACAATGGTCAGCAGCGCCGCGATGATCGCCAGGTCGAAACGGATCTGCAACTCGCTGAAGATGCCGATGGTCAGCGCCACGTCGTGGATCAGCGCGATCACCGCCCCCAGCGCGAACTGCCATTCGAACCTGAGCCAGATGTAGACCAGCACCGCCGCAATCGCGAGGCACACCGCCAGCACGGCGGTATGGATCAGCTCCTGCGAGACCTTCGGACCCACCGATTCAACAGAGGTGAAGCGGATGTCCGGGGCGACCTCCTTCAGGGCCGCTTCGGCGGAATCGATGACGTCGGTGCTGACCGCTTCCTCGCCGTCCTGCGCACCGATGCGCACCATGGCGACGTTCTGGTCGTCGCGGAAGTTCGGGTCGAACACCTCCGAGATCACCGTGTCGCCCAGCCCCAGCGGCGCCAGCGCATCGCGGTAGGCGCCCACGTCGACCGGTTCCGCGCTCTCGGTCCGGATGGTCGTGCCGCCGCGGAAGTCGATGCCGTAGTTCAGCCCCTGGATGAAGAAGCTTGCCAGCGCGATGACCACCATCACCCCCGAGATGCCGAGCCACAGCTTCGATCTCGAGAAGAAGTCCCAGTTCAGATCGTCCTTGACCAGTCTCAGTCGCATGTCAGGCTCTCTCTCAAACTTCGATGGTCTTGGGGCGGCGGCGTTCGAACCACGTCACGATCAGAACCCGCGTCACGAAGATCGCGGTGAAGACGGAAGTGATGATGCCGAAACCCAGCGTGACCGCGAAGCCCCGCACCGGGCCGGAACCCATCACGTAGAGGATCACGGCAGTGATGAAGGTGGTGATGTTGGCGTCGACGATCGCGCTCAGCGCCTTTTCATAGCCCAGCTCGATCGCCCGCGCCGGTCCGCGCGCCGTCTTCAGCTCCTCGCGGATGCGTTCGAAGATCAGCACGTTGGCGTCCACCGCCATGCCGACCGTCAACACGATCCCCGCGATCCCCGGCAGGGTCAGCGTCGCCCCGATAAGGCTCAGCAGGCCGAACATCAGTGCGACGTTCAGGATCAGCGCGATGTTGGCGAAGACACCGAACAGGCCGTAGCTCGCCACCATGAAGCCCAGCACCGCGACAAAGGCAACACCCGTCGCCAGCTTGCCGGCCTCGATGCTGTCCTGCCCCAGTTCCGGACCGATGGTCCGTTCCTCGAGGAACTCCAGTCCCGCGGGCAGAGCGCCTGCGCGCAGCAGCACGGCAAGGTTGGTCGATTCCTCGACCGTGAAGTTGCCGGTGATGATGCCCGCGCCGCCGCCGATGTGGCTCTGGATCACGGGGGCAGAGATCACCTCGTCGTCCAGCACGATGGCGAAGGGCGAGCCGATGTTCTCGGCGGTGTAGTCGCCGAACTTGCGCGCGCCGCCGGGGTTGAAGTTGAAGCTCACCGCCGGGCGGCCGTTCTGGTCGAAGGTCGGCTGCGCGTTGGTCAGCTCTTCCCCGGTCACGACCGGGGTCTGCTCCAGCACGTAATACAGCCCCTGCTCGTCCAGCGAGGGCAGCAGTTCGTTGCCCGGTCCGGGCGCGTCGTTCTGGTTGGTGGTCCGGCCGACGACCGGCTGGAAGGTCAGCTGCGCCGTGGTGCCGATGATTTCTTTCAGTTCCGCCGCCGAGCCGATGCCCGGCACCTGGATCAGGATGCGGTCGAACCCCTGCCGCTGGATCGTCGGTTCTCGCGTGCCCACCTCGTCGATGCGGCGGCGGATGATCTCCAGCGACTGCTGCAGCGTGCGGTCGTCGGTTGCCTGCTTCTCGGCTTCCGACAGCGTGACGACCAGTTCGTCGCCCTCGCCGCGCACCTCGATGTCGGACGCGCCCGCGCCGGTCAGCGTCACGACCGGCTGCGCAAGCCCGCGCACCACCTCGATGGCGCGCTGCATGCCTTCCGGATTCGACAGCTTGACCCGCAGTTCGCCGCGGTCGACGGCCTCGGAGTTCCAGCGGATCGTGCCCACCGTGTCACGCTCGTCGCGCAACAGGTCCCGCACTTCCGGCCAGAGCGACTCCATCCGGGACTTGTAGACATCCGTGGTCTGCACCCGCGCCAGCAGGTGCGCACCGCCCCGCAGATCGAGCCCGAGGTTCACCAGCCCCGACGGCAGGAAGGACGGCCACTGGGCCTCTGCCGCGCGGTTCTCCGACGTGTCGGCGCCCGCCTCGATGGCCTTGACGGCGTCGTTGTGGCTTTCGACCCGTCCGTAGAACAGGTTCGGAATGGCCAGAAGCAGGCCCACCACGACGGTGAGCCAGATCAGCCAGCGCTTCCAGGCGTCGATCTGCAGCATTTGGGTCTCAGGCCTCTGCGGGTTCGGTCTTGGATTTCACCGCCGCGATGGTGGAGCGCATGATGCGCACCTTCACGCCTTCGGCGATCTCGACCTCGACCTCGGCGTCGTCCTTGACCTTGACGACCTTGGCGATGATCCCGCCCTGGGTGACGATGATGTCGTTGCGGCGGATCGCCTCGATCATCGCCTTGTGCTCCTTCACCTTCTTCTGCTGCGGGCGGATGAGGAGGAAATACATGATCGCGAAGATCAGGCCCATCATCACGAAAGAGGAAAGGGCGTTCTGGTCCATTGGATGCTCCCTGCTGGATCTCTGTGGCGGATCTGCGGGGCATCCCCCGCTAAATTGGCCGTTACCTATGCGGCCCTGCGCCGGGATGCAAGGTGCGCGGCAGGCTGGCAGATGGTCGCGCAGGCCCGTCCCGCGCTATGCTGCGGCCATGTTACGGGTATTGCTCCTGGCGCTGGCCGCCGCCCTCCTGCCCGTCCCCGCCCCTGCGGAGGACGCGGTGGGCCGTCTGAACCTCGCCGGCTACCGCCACCGCGAGATGTGCACGGCGACGCTCGTGGCCCCCGATATCGCGCTCACCGCGGCGCACTGCGTCACAACGCCCGCCGACGGATATCTCAAGCGGATCGGGGACATGACCTTCGTCGCGGGCTGGGACGGAGAGCATCACGCGGGGGCTGCGCGAATCAAGTCGGTGACCGTGCATCCGAAGGCCTACGACAACGGGCGTTTCGACATCGCCCACGACATCGCTCTGGTGACGCTCGACCAGCTACTGGAAGTCGCGCCGTTGCCGGTGGGCATTGGCGTTCCGCCGGGACCGATGACCCTGATGGGCTACCGCCGCTCCGTCCCGCACCGGCTGACGATCACGCCTTTGTGTTACGGCGACGAGACAGGCCCGCTCTGGCGGCTCCGCTGCCGGGTGGAACCCGGCCAGTCCGGCGGTCCGGTCTTCCTGGGCGAGGACCGCGCCCGCCGCATCGTCGCCGTCATCGCCGCGGTGGTGGAGGAAGAAGCCATCGTCGTCCCCGTCGACAGCTGGCTCCTCACCCAACTCGCCAACCTCCGCGATTGACTTCTCGCTGAGCGACAGACGGTGGAGAGCCAGCCCTTCAACCGACACGGAAGACAGGGGAACTCCGGCATACAGGCCTGAAACCCTTACAGGCCTCCCCGCATCGCCCGATACCTACGCGCTCTGCCCGCCCGGTCTCGCCACGGAGATCGCCGGAGCGACAAGGAAAAACCGGCCAGACACACGAATGTCCGGCCGGTCACCAGCTCGACAGTCAAACCCGGACACCTCAGACGCGGCTCACCACCCGGACATGCCCGTTCAGGTCGCGCGCAAGAGCGTCGGCAAAGACCGCCGCGTCGTGGCCGTTGACCGACAGCACCGCGCCCTCGTCGCTGTCGCGCAGTTCCGCCACCGGCGCACTGCCGTCCGCCGGGATCAGCGAGGGGTGATAGAGCAGCAGCTCCACCTGCTCGCCCCTCTGCCAGTCGCGGATCATCACCGGCTGGTCCTCCGGCTCGTCGACGAGGTTGGAGAAGAAGTCCGTCCCCTCCCCGCCGATCATTGTGTCGCCGTCGTCGCCCACCAGCCAGTCGTCGCCCGCGGCGCCGAACAGGCGGTCGGGCGCAAAGGGCTGGTCGGGGTGCAGGTCGATGGTGTTGATCCGGTCGTCGCCCGGCCCGCCGTTCACGTCGTCCTGCCCGCCGGTCGCGGTGATGACGTCGTCGCCCGTGCCGCCGAACAGCGTGTCGCTGCTCCAGTTCGGATTGACGGCGCCTGCATCCGTCATCACCGCGTCCTCGTCCCAGCGAAGGTCAGAGATCGTGTCGTTCCCTCCCCCGCCGCGCACCAGGTCGTTGCCGTCGTCCGGCAGCAGCAGTTCGGCCCCGCCGTTGCCCATGATGACGTCGTCGTCATCGCTGCCGACCACGGTGTCGTCTTCGCGGATCACGTCCTCGCCCGGTTCCGGGACGTCTTCCATCATTCCTTGCAGAGCCATCAGCACCATCGCACCGACGACCGCCATCAGGCCGAACCCCATGTGATTGCTCCTCGATCCCGGGCGCCCGTGTCCCGCGGTTTCGGGGATCATGGCCTTCAAACGAAAAAATCCCGTTAAACGGCAAAGGATTGTCGACGGGCATTGAACAATGGCCGTCGGACGCCAGATGGACCCGCGGCAGGCTGGCCCCTACACTCCCCCTGAAACTTCGGGCATAAGCGCTGCGACTCGACAGCATTCTTCCGTGGAGACCCAAATGCACGACATCCGCGCCATCCGAGAGAACCCGGAAACCTGGGATGCGGCCCTCAGCCGCCGCGGGGCAGAGCCGATGTCGTCCGCCATCCTCGCCCTCGACGCCGACCGCCGCGCCGCGATCCTCGCCGCCGAGACGGCGCAGGCCGATCAGAACAAGGCTTCGAAGGACGTGGGCAAGGCCAAGGCCTCCGGCGACGAGGCGGAGTTCGAACGCCTCCGCGCCCTCGTGGCCGAGAAGAAGGCCGAGGTCGCCGAGATGCAGGAGAAGGCCAAGGCGCTCGACGCGCAGCTGACCGACCTCCTGATGGGCGTCCCCAACCTGCCGCTGGCCGAGGTGCCCGACGGCGCCGATGAGAACGACAACGTGGAGATCCGCCGCTGGGGCGAGCCGCGCAGCTTCGATTTCACGCCGAAGGAGCATTACGAGCTCGACGGCGTGAAGCCCGGCATGGATTTCGAAACCGCCGCGAAGCTCTCCGGCTCGCGCTTCGTGCTGCTTTCGGGCGGGGTCGCCCGCATCCACCGCGCGCTGGCGCAGTTCATGCTCGACACCCACGTGGAGGAACACGGGCTTGCCGAGACCTGGACCCCGGTCCTCGTGCGGCCGGAGATGATGTACGGCACCGGCCAGCTTCCGAAGTTCGGCGAGGACAGCTACGAGACCACCAACGGCTGGTGGCTGATCCCCACGTCGGAGGTCACGCTGACCAACATCGTCAACGGGCTGACCGTGGACGAGGGCTACCTGCCCCGCCGCTACGCCGCCCATTCGCAGTGTTTCCGGTCGGAGGCGGGCAGCGCCGGCCGCGATACCGCCGGCATGCTTCGCCAGCACCAGTTCGAGAAGGTGGAGATGGTGACCGTCTGCCATCCCGACACGTCGCTGGCCGAACACGAGCGCATGACCCGCTGCGCGGAGACCATCCTCGAGAAGCTGGGACTGCCCTACCGCACCGTCGTGCTCTGCACCGGCGACATGGGGTTCGGCGCGCAGAAGACCCACGACATCGAGGTCTGGCTTCCCGGCCAGAACACCTACCGCGAGATCAGCTCCGTCTCCACCTGCGGCGATTTCCAGGCGCGGCGGATGAACGCACGCTACAAGCCTGCGGAGGGTGGCAAGCCCGGATTCCTGCACACGCTCAACGGCTCCGGCCTCGCCGTGGGCCGGGCGCTGATCGCGGTGCTGGAGAACGGCCAGCAGGCGGACGGCTCCGTCGACCTGCCCGAGGCGCTGCACCCGTGGCTGCGCGGCAAGACCCGCCTCGACGCCTCCGGTAACCTGGTTTGAGACCGGGGGGCGCGATCATGCAACGTCTCTGGGCCTGGGCCTGTCTTCTGGCGACGCTGGCGTTCATCGCCTCCTACTTCGTCGTGCCCGACTTCAACGGCTTCACCCCCGACCAGTTTCCGAAGGTCATCGAGGAACCGCCGGTCCAGCCCTCGGGCTACGCCTTCGCGATCTGGGGCCTGATCTACGTCTGGCTGCTGGTCGGCGCGGTCTTCGGCGCGGTCCGCCGCTCCGACGACGAGGACTGGATGCCGATGCGCCCGTGGCTGGCGCTCAGCCTCGCGCTGGGGGCGACATGGCTGCCCGTGGCCAGCGTCTCGCCGCTGGCGGCAACCGTCCTCATCTTCCTGATGCTGGCGGCGGCGCTGCGTGCGCTCTTCCGCGTCGGCGACACCGACCGCTGGCTGCAACAGGCGCCGGTCGCCATCTACTCCGGCTGGCTGACAGCCGCAGCCTTCGTGGCGCTCGGCGTGGTTCTCGGCGGGTACGAGATCTTCTCGCCGACGATCGCCGCGCTGATCTCGCTCTCTCTGGCGTTGGCGCTGGCCGTCATCGTCCAGTACCGCCTGCACCGCGCGCCGGAATACGGCATCACGGTGATCTGGGCGCTGGTGGGCGTGATCATCCAGAACTCCCAGCCGTTCAACGCCGCCGTTGCGGGCCTCGCCCTGCTGGGCATCGTCGCGATCCTGTCGCTGCGCGCCACCGACACGGAATGACCACCGGGCGGGCGTCCGCGCCTGCCCGCCGCATCCATCCGGCTCGGACCCCTCCGATCCCTGTCGCGTTCATTGAACATGATGACATGGCCATCTATCCTGTGGCCGTCACAGAAGGAGATTCATGCACAGAGGCCCCAACTGAACCGCATGTAGCGGCGTCGCATCGGCACATCGCTGCCGATCCCTTTTGCATGAATTCTGTGGAGTTCTCATGGAGAACAACGACGTATCGATCCGGCCCTTCGACGGGGCTACGGATACCGAAAGACTGTCGGACATCTGGTTCGCCGCCTCGCTCAAGGCGCATCCCTTCATCGGTGAGCCGAAGCTCGTGGAACAGCGCAAGCTGATCGAGGAGACATACCTGCCGAAATCGGAGACCTGGGTCGCCTGTTGCGGCGGGGACGCGGTCGGCTTTATCAGCCTGCTCGGCAATTTTGTCGGCGGGATCTTCATTGCGCCCGACCGGCAAGGTCTGGGCATCGGCCGCAAGCTGATCGCCCATGCGCTGGCCTTGAAGGGAGAGCTGTCGCTGGAGGTCTACACCGCCAACGAGCAGGCCGTCCGCTTCTACCGCACGCTCGGCTTTACCGAGGTGTCGCGCCGGGATGTGGACGATTCCGGCGATCCATGCCCCAACGCGGCGCTTCATCTGAGGGCGTGACACCCGGCCGGGCAGGAGTTTCCTGCCCAGTCCGCGCCTCAGCTCAGTGATTGCGCCGGTCAGTTGGATGGGGAAACGCCTCCAGGACCTGCGTTGCGAGCTCCCCGGCCGGGCGCTGACCATCGAGGCGAAGAACCGGCGCGCCTTGCGCCTCCAGCCATCGCTCGTGCTGCACAAGGTTGCGCCCGGAAAACGATGGATCGTCGTACCGGGACGCCCAGTCCCGGAACGCAAGATGGGATGGGTGCATGTCGCCGCCCGGCAGAATGCGCGCGCCATGGCGCTGTGCCTCGCGCCGGTCGAGGCGCTCGAGGCGTATCGGTGTCGGAGTATGGATAAAGACGATCAGATCGACCTCTTCGACAAGCGCATCGCCCCACCCCATGAATGAGCCAGTCAGCACCCAGCCCTCGGCGATCTCTTGGCGCGCGCCGATCAAACGGACGCGCTCTTCGGGATCGCGTTTGACGCTGAACGGCGGATCGGTCGGCATCCAGTAGTAATCGTCGACGTCGATCTGCGGGACGTCGAGTCGTTCAGCCAGAACCGCGCCCAGTGTCGACACGCCGGAACACGAGGCCCCCAGCAGATACAGCTTTGGCATGACGGTCATCCTCCGGGCTGGCGAAGGGCCGTTCTATAGCGCCGCACCGAAACGGCTGCAATGTCCCGAGACCGGCCCCTTGGGAGAGCCGCCGCGCACGCCCGGCCTGGAACAGCCGCACCTTTCAACTGCAGTGAAAACGCAAGGTCACGCATCGCGTCGGGAAAACGTCAGTCACCACGTCAGACGCGCAGCGTCCGGCACTCCGGTTTGCGCGGCCTTCCACAGTCAACGGTATCGCCCCCACACGGACACCCGCCAACCCGAGCCGACCGCCGAAGGCGGGCGGTGAGGCAAACAGCATGGGCGCCCAACGGGCGCCCATTCCACAGGATCAGTCCTTCTTCTTCTGGAGCGACCCGAGGTGCTTCTTCAGCGCCCCCGCGTTCTTCGTCCGGCGGCCCTTGTAGGGGTTCTTGTCGCCCTGCCCGCGCATGTGCAGACGGATCGGCGTGCCCGGCATGTCGAAGTCCTCGCGCAGTCCGTTCACCAGGTAGCGCGAATAGCTCTCCGGCAGCTTGTCGGGATGCGAGCACATCACCACGAAGCCCGGCGGCCGGGTCTTCGCCTGCGTCATGTAGCGCAGCTTGATCCGGCGGCCCTGCGGCGCCGGGGGCGGATGGCGCGAGATCATGCCCTCGAGCCAGCGGTTGAGCTGCCCGGTCGACACGCGGCTATTCCAGACCGTGTAGGCCTTCATCACCGCTTCCTGCAGCTTGTCCAGCCCCTTGCCCGTCCGGGCCGAGACCGTCACCAGCGGCGCGCCGCGAAGCTGCGGCAGGACGTGCTCGAACTGCTCGCGCAGCCACTTCAGCTTTTCCTGCTTCTCGCCCTCGATGTCCCACTTGTTGACCGCCACGACCACGGCACGCCCCTCGCGCTCCGCAAGGTCGGCGATCTTCAGGTCCTGCGTCTCGAACGGGATGGCCGCATCCAGCAGCACGACCACCACCTCGGCGAACTTCACCGCCCGGATGCCGTCAGAGACCGACAGCTTCTCCAGCTTCTCCTGCACCTTCGCCCGGCGGCGCATGCCCGCGGTGTCGAAGATCCGCATCGGCACACCGCCCCACTCGTGGGTCAGAGAGATGGCGTCGCGGGTGATCCCCGCCTCGGGCCCGGTCAGCAGCCGGTCCTCGCCGATGATCTGGTTGATCAGCGTCGACTTGCCCGCGTTCGGGCGCCCCACAACGGCGATCTGCAGGGGCCGCGCGCGGGTCGGCACCGGCACGCTGTCGTCGTCCTCGTCGTCTTCGGAGACGGCGACATCCACCTCCGGCGCGTCGTCGGCGCGCTCCTCCTCGTACCCGTCCGCCAGCGGCGCCAGCACCGAGTAAAGCTCCGGCATCCCCTCGCCGTGCTCCGCCGACAGGCGGATCGGCTCGCCCAGACCCAGCTCGAAGGCCTCGAACACACCGGCGTCGGCGGCAGAGCCCTCGGCCTTGTTGGCCGCGAGGATGACGTGCTTGGCACGCTTGCGCAGGATCTCGGCAAAGACGTGATCGTCCGGCAGCAGACCCGCCCGCGCGTCGATCAGGAACAGGCAGACATCCGCCATGTCCACTGCCCGCTCGGTCAGGCGCCGCATCCGTGCCGGAAGGGAATCGTCGTTGGCGTTCTCAAGGCCCGCCGTGTCGATCACGGTGAACCGCAGGTCGCCCAGCTTCGCCTCGCCCTCCCGCAGGTCGCGGGTCACCCCCGGCTGGTCGTCGACCAGCGCCAGCCGCTTGCCGACGAGACGGTTGAACAGGGTCGACTTGCCCACATTGGGGCGCCCGACGATGGCGAGGGAGAAGGACATGCAAAGGCTCCGCGGATCAGATCGCGCATGTAACGCATTTTCCGCGCCTGCGAAAGGCCCCGCGGACCGCACTGGTCGGCACGGGGCATCCACGCCTGTCTGGCCGCCCCGGGATCACCCCGCGCGGCCCGTCCGGCGATCACCGATAGGCGTGCAGCACGCCCTTCTTGGAGACGACATAAAGCGTGCCCCCGGCCACAATCGGCCGCGTCGTCGCACCGCCCGGCACGTCGATGGTCTGGACCAGCGCACCGTCCGCCGGGTTGAAGGCCCGTATCAGCCCGTCCGACCCGGCAACGATCAGCCGTCCGCCCGCCATGATCGGCCCCATGTTGGCATAGGCCCGGTCGCGACGCTTGTTCGGCTTGCGGCGCGGGACGTAGCCCGGCAGATCCGTGGTCCAGATCTCCTGCCCCGTCGCCGCATCGAGGCGGACAAGCTGGTTGAGATCGGAGACGAAGAACACCGAATCCCCGGCGGGCCACATCGGCCCCTCGGCGCCATAGGGCGCCTCCCAGATCCGTTCGCCGGTGTAGACCGACATCGCCGCCACGCGGCCCGAATGGTTGCCCGCATAGACCGTGTCGCCCGAGATCACCGGATCACCGGTCACGTCGTCGAAGCCCGCCAGCGTCACACCCGGACGCCGCCCCAGCAGTTCGGAACTCCAGAGCCGCAGGCCGCCCTGCCGGAAGGCGCCCTGCACCGTGCCGGACCCGTAGGAAAAGACCACGTGCTGGTCGCCGAAGGCCGGTGCCGGGCCGCCCGCAACGTTGCTCACGTCGCCCTGCCCGTCGATCTGCCAGCGCACCTTGCCGTCCGTGGCCTCCACCGCCCAGGCGGTCGTGTCGCCGGACACCGCGTAGACCAGCCCGTCGGCATAGCTCGGCGCGCCGGTCGAGGTGTTGCCGAACCCCTGCGTCCAGAGCGTCGCGCCCGTCGCCGGGTCCAGCCCCACCAGTTCGCCGTAAGAGGTCGTGACATAAAGACGCCCGCCGCCCACTGCCAGACCGCCGCCCTCGCCAAGCGCGGTCTTCTCGCGCGCGGGCGTCAGGTCGGTGGACCACAGGGTTTCGCCGTTCAGGCCGATGGCCTTCACCACGCTGCGCGCGTCCATCGTGAAGATCCGCCCGTCGGCCACCACCGGCTCCGCGTCCAGCCGCATCCGGCGGCTGTCACCCGTGCCGATCGGCGTGGAGAACAGCGGCTGCGGCGCGCTCGACAGCGCGGCGTTCGTGGTGCGCACCGACGGCGACACCGGGCTCTGCGTCCAGCTGGCGTTGTTGACCATCTGCGGGGTGGAGAACGCGCGGCTCACCGGCTGCGGTGCCTCGTCGGCGCCGGCCCGGGTCTCCAGCACGTCGCGCACGTTGAGGCGTTCACCGGCCAGCACCGGGTCCTTCTCCTCGCAGCCGGCCAGAGCCAGCACACCCAGCGTGGTCAGAAGAATAGCCTTGCGCCGCATCGTTTCGTCCTCATTCTGCCCGCCGGACCCGCGTGGCCTTCAATGTGCCACCGTCCCGGGCCCGTCTTCCCGTCCCAAGTCCGCCGCCGCATCAGGCCGATCCGGCGGCGCGGGGGCGTCAGCTCTCCGGCAGGTCGCCGCCCAGAGCCACAATCAACTGACTTGCCCTGCGACGCAAGCCCGCGGTGATCTCGGAATCGTCGAGCATCCCCTGAAGCCGCGTGAGGGCGGCTTCCCGCTCACCCGTCTCGACCTCGACCAGCGCGAGCTGCTCTTCGGCCAGCAGGCGCAGCGGTTGCCCCGGCACGGCCAGCGCCTCGAGCCCGGCGCGCCGCTCCTCGACCGACAGCACCTCCGCGCCCAGCGTCATTGCCTTGTAGCTGGCGATCTGGCGGTAGATGTTGGGGACCTCCGCGTCCGCGGCCACGGCCTGCAGACGCTCGACCGCCGCCGCTTTCTCGCCGGCGGACTGCTCCGCATCGGCGGTCAGCATTTCCAGTACGGCGCGCGCCGAGGGTGTGTCCGAAGACAGCTCTTCCAGGGCGGCGGCCTGCGCCGCAGCGTCGTTTGCGTCCATGGCGTCCAGCACGCTGTCGCCAAAGGCTTGCGCCGCCGACTCCCGGCTCGAGATCTGGTATTCGCGCCAGGCGGTGCCGCCGACCAGCAGCAGCACGATCACCACCGCGATCCAGCCATAGCGCTTCATCATCGCGAACAGCCGGTCGCGTTTGACCTCTTCGGTCACCTCGTCGATGAAACTGTCGGTGTCGCTCACCTGCGTCCCCCCAAATGTGCCCAGGGCGCCCCGAGGGCCGACCCGTCGCAAACCCGCGCGCGGGCCTGATTTTGGCCCCTCTTACAGGCTGCCCCCGGCCTTGCCAACACCCCCGCCATCACGTCGCGCAGGACAGGCCGAAGGAGAACCGGCGTGGAAACGTGACACTCTTGCCAGTTGCTGACAGGAAATCGTGAAAAATACACCTATAAAGGGGCTCCGGCGATCACTCCGTCTTGAAGACGCCGTTACGGCACCCTAAGAAACTGAACCAAACGGTTCACCATTTGCCAGGGCGATTGGTCCGCCTCTCGGTAGAGACCGTAAGAAGTGTGACATCGCCGGGATTGCGGCGCCTCAGGACGACGGGAAACGAAGCATGCGAATTGTGTCCATCATCACGGCGATCCTTGTCGCGGCCGTCCTCTACGGCGTGGTCCTGAAACGCGATGCGCTGCTTTCCTGGACCGCGCGGCTGTCGCCCTCTGCCGAGGAGCGCGCCGAGGCCGCCACCGATCCGGCCCCCGCCCCCGAAGCGGCCCCCGTCGAAAGCGCCATGGAGGCGCGCGAGACCCCTGAAAACGCCGTCCGGGTGATGGCCAACCGCTCCGTCGCGCAGGAAATCGACAGCGCCGTGCAGCTCCGCGGCGAGACGCAGGCCCTGCGCCAGGTCGAGGTCCGCGCCGAAACCGCGGGCAAGGTGATCTCCACGCCGCTGCGCAAGGGTGCCCTCGTTGAGGAGGGCCAGCTTCTGTGCGAACTCGACCCCGGCACCCGCGAGGTCACGCTGATGGAGGCGCGCGCCCGTCTGGCGGAGGCAAAGGCCATGGTGCCCGAGGCCCGCGCCCGCCTGGCAGAGGCAGAGGCCCAGATCCCCGCCGCCCGCGCCCGCATCACGGAGGCCGAGGCCGCCGTCCCCGCCGCCGAAGCAGCCCTCCTCGAAGCGCGCGCCGGCATCCCCGCGGCCGAGGCATCGCAGAAGGAGGCCGAGGCCCGCGTGCCGGAGGTCGAGGCCCGTCTCGAAGAGGCCAAGGCCCGCGTCCCCGAAGCCGAATCCCGCCTGGCAGAGGCCGAGGCCGCCGTCCCCGCCGCGGAGGCCCGCCTGAGGGAGGCCGAAGCCGCCGTCCCCGCCGCCGAAGCCGCGCTGGAAGAGGCCGAATCCCGTGTCCCCGAGGCCGAGGCCCGCGTCCGGCAGGCCGAGGCTCAGGTCCGCGAGGCGGAGATCAACCTGACCGCCGCCAGCTCGCTCGCCAAGGATGGCTTCGCCGCCCAGACCCGCCTCGCCTCCGCCGAAGCCGCCTACGAGACCGCCAAGGCCTCCGTCCAGACCGCGCAGGCCGGGCTGAAGGCCGCCGCCTCCGGCATCCAGGCCGCCCGTTCCGGCCTCGAAGGCGCCCACGCCGGGGTCGAGACCGCGCGCAGCAACATCGAGGCCGCCCGCGCCGCGGTGCAGGCTGCCCGCTCCGGCATCCGCAACGCCGAGGCCGGGGTGATCGCCGCCCGGACCCAGATCGAGAACGCCAAGGCCGGGGTCCAGACCGCGCAGAGCCAGGTCGAGGGCGCCCGCGCCCGCGTCTCCACCGCGCTCTCGAACGTCGAGGGCGCGAAGGCCGCCGTGATCTCCGCCAACAGCCAGCTCGAAGGCGCGCAGGCCGGGATCCAGTCCGCCAGGACCGGCGAGGAAAGCGCCCTCTCGGCCATCCAGTCCGCCGAGGCCGCCGTGGCCGCCGCGCAGAAGGACATCGACCGCCTGTCGATCACCGCCCCCTTCGCGGGCCTGCTGGAAACCGACACCGCCGAACTGGGCGCACTGATGCAGCCCGGCTCCGCCTGCGCGACGGTCATCCAGCTCGACCCGGTGAAGATCGTGGCCTACGTGCCGGAAACCTCCGTCTCGCGCATCGACCTCG
Source organism: Sagittula sp. (assembly GCF_052825245.1). Classification (NCBI taxonomy): domain Bacteria; kingdom Pseudomonadati; phylum Pseudomonadota; class Alphaproteobacteria; order Rhodobacterales; family Roseobacteraceae; genus Sagittula; species Sagittula sp. The sequence continues at coordinate 20,130 of NZ_JBRBWD010000042.1, read as the reverse complement.
GCGCGCAGGCCGGGGCGCGCCTTGCCGACGGGCGCGAGGTCGCGGGCATCGTCGCCTTCGTCTCCCGCTCCGCCGATCCGGCCACCCGCACCTTCCGCGTGGAACTGGAGGTCGCCAACCCCGACCTGACCATCCGCGACGGCCAGACCGCCGACATCCTGATCGAGGCCGAAGGCGCCAAGGGCCACCTCGTCGCACAGTCGACCCTCACGCTCGACGACGAGGGCGCGCTCGGCGTGCGCACCGTGACCGAGGATGAGACTGCGAAGTTCATCCCCGTAACCATCCTGCGCGACACCCGCGACGGCGTCTGGGTCACCGGCCTGCCGGACACCGTGGACGTGATCGTCCTCGGACAGGAATACGTCACCGACGGCGTCCCCGTGGTGCCCAGCTTCGAGGAAGTGATCCAATGACCGGAATCATCGACTGGGCCGCCGCGCGCGCCCGGATGGTCATCGCCTTCATCGTCCTGTCCCTTGCCGTGGGCGGATACGCTTACGTCAGCCTCCCCAAGGAGGGCGAACCGGACATCGAGATCCCGGCGCTTTTCGTCTCTGTCCCCTTCCCCGGCATCTCGGCCGCTGACAGCGAAAAGCTGCTGGTCAAGCCGATGGAGACGGAGCTGTCCGACCTCGACGGGCTGAAGACCATGACCGGCACCGCCTCCGAAGGCTATGCGGGCGTGGCGCTGGAATTCGAGTTCGGCTGGGACAAGACCAAGACGCTGGCCGATGTCCGCGACGCCATGAACAACGCCGAAGGGCAGTTCCCCGATGGCGCCGAGGACTATTCGATCAACGAGATCAACTTCTCCGAATTCCCCATCCTGATCGTCAACCTGACCGGCCCGGTGCCGGAGCGCACGCTGACCAAGGTCGCCAAGGACCTGCAGGACCGCGTCGAGGGGCTCGATTCCGTGCTGGAGGCTGGGATCGCCGGCAACCGCGACGAGATGGTGGAGGTGGTGATCGACCCGCTCCGGCTCGAAAGCTACAACGTCACCGCGGGCGAACTGATCGCGACGGTCCAGAACAACAACCAGCTGATCGCCGCGGGCGAGGTGGAGACCGATCAGGGCACCTTTGCCATCAAGATCCCCGCCTCCTTCGAGGAGAGCCAGGACATCTACAACCTGCCGGTCAAGACCAACGGCCAGCGCACCGTGACGCTGGGCGAGCTGACCGACATCCGCCTGACCTTCGAGGACCGCAAGGGCACCGCCCGCTTCAACGGCGAGACGACGGTCGCCCTGCAGGTGGTCAAGCGCAAGGGGTTCAACATCATCGACACCGCCAACGAGGTGCGCGCGGTGATCGACGAGGCGCAGAAGGCATGGCCGCCTGAGCTTCAGGCGATCCTCGATATCGGCGCGTCGAACGACCAGTCGCGGCAGGTGGCCTCCATGGTCAGCCAGCTCGAAGGGTCGGTGCTGACCGCCATCGCGCTGGTGATGATCGTGGTCCTCGCCTCGCTGGGCCTCCGGCCCGCGCTGCTGGTGGGCTTCGCGATCCCGACCTCCTTCCTCTTGTGCTTCCTGCTGCTGGCGCTGATGGGCGTGTCGATCTCCAACATCGTGATGTTCGGTCTGATCCTTGCCGTGGGGATGCTGGTGGACGGCGCGATCGTGGTCGTCGAATACGCCGACAAGCGTATCGAGGAAGGCTCCGGCCCGATGCACGCCTATGTGGAGGCCGCGCACCGCATGTTCTGGCCGGTCGTCTCCTCGACCGCGACGACGCTCTGCGCCTTCCTGCCGATGCTGTTCTGGCCCGGCGTCGCGGGCGAATTCATGGGGATGCTACCCGTCACGCTGATCTTCGTGCTGTCCGCGTCGCTCGTGGTGGCGCTGGTCTACCTGCCGGTGATGGGCGGCGTCTCGGGCCGCTGGTCGCGCAACGTCGGCCGGATGGGCAACGCCCTGCGCGCCGCCGCGCCCTGGTGGTTGCGCGCGGCGCTGGTGCCGGTGGCGCTGTTCGGGCTGTTCGTCGGCGCGATGATGGTGCTGAACCCCGACTACCTCGGCCCGACGGAGGCCACGGGCTTTGCCGCCCGCCTGCCCGGCGTCGTGGTTTTCATGATCTTCTCGGTCATTTCCTCGGTGGTGATGGACGCCGCCGCGCCGCGCCGCAAACCCAAGCGCGTCGACGGCCGTTACCGCCGCACGCTCTTCGGCCACTTCATCAACTTCATCTCCGGCAACCCGATCATGCCCATCGTCACCGTCGGCGCGGTGGTGGGTTTCGTGATGTTCACCTTCAGCTACTTCGGCACCCACAACAACGGGGTGGAGTTCTTCGTCGAGAGCGAGCCGGAACAGGCCATCGTCTACGTCCGCGCCCGGGGCAACCTCAGCCTGACCGAGAAGGACGCCATCGTGAAGCGGGCCGAGGAGATCGTGCTGAACCACCCCGGCATCAAGAACGCCTTCGCCTTCGCCGGGGACGGCGGGCTGAACAACAACACCGGCGGCGCCGAGGCCCCCAAGGACACCATCGGGCAGGTCCAGCTCGAAACCATCCCGTGGGAGGACCGCCCGGCCTATGCCGCCGCCCATCCGGAGGACATCACCCTCGACCAGCTCGACGGCGACGTCATCATCGAGGACCTGACCGCCAAGCTGGAACAGATCCCCGGCACGGAGATCGAGATCCTGGCCCAGGCCCGCGGCCCCGCCTCCGGCAAGCCCTTGCACCTGCGGCTCAAGGGCGACAACTGGGAGGACCTGCTGGCCGCCGTCGCCACTGCCCGCGCCCGGTTCGAGGACACCCCCGGCCTGACCCTGATCGAGGACACGCGCCCCCTGCCCGGCATCGACTGGCAGATCGACGTCGACGTGGAGAAAGCTGGCCTCTATGGCGCCGACGTCGCCACCGTGGGCGCCATGGTCCAGCTTGTCACCCGCGGCATCCTGCTCGACACCATGCGGGTCGAAAGCTCCGACGAGGAAATCGACATCCGCGTCCGCCTGCCGGAGGAATACCGCGTCCTGTCGACCCTCGACACGCTGAAGGTGCGCACCGCCGACGGCCTCGTGCCGCTCTCGAACTTCATCACCCGCACGCCGGTCGAGAAACTGGCCGAGATCAACCGCATCGACCAGAAGCGCTACTTCGACCTGAAGGCCGACGTCAGCCCGAACCTCTTCAAGGTGCCCGAGGCCGGCGCCACCCTCCGCCAGCTTGTCGACGGGGCAGAGGCAAAACCCGGTCACGCCACCGTCACCGGCTTCGAAGACCGCCGCTACGAGGTCCTGTCGCTCGACACTGGCACCTCGCCCGAAGAGCTCGGCACGGCGCTGCGCGAGGGCGACCTGACCGCCCAGCCGATCACCGCCAACGAGCGCATCGCCCTGATGACCGAGTGGCTCGACACCCGCCCGCTCCCCGTTGGCATCGACTGGGAATGGACCGGCGACCAGGAGGATCAGGCGGAATCCCAGGCCTTCCTGCAATCCGCCTTCGCGGGCGCGCTGGGGCTGATGTTCATCATCCTGCTGGCGCAGTTCAACAGCTTCTACAACTCCGTGCTGGTGCTGCTGGCCGTCGTGATGTCGGTCGCGGGTGTGCTCTGGGGCATGATCATCATGGGGCAGTTCTTCTCGATCATCATGACCGGCACCGGGATCGTGGCACTCGCCGGGATCGTGGTGAACAACAACATCGTGCTGATCGACACCTACCAGGAATACGCGCGCTACATGCCGCGGCTGGAAGCGATCACCCGCACCGCCGAGGACCGCATCCGCCCGGTGCTGCTGACCACCATCACGACGATGGCGGGCCTCGCGCCGATGATGTTCGGCCTCAGCCTCGACTTCTTCGCGGGCGGCTACTCCATCGACAGCCCCACCGCGCTCTGGTGGAAGAACCTCGCGACGGCAGTGGTCTTCGGGCTTGGCATCGCGACGGTGCTGACGCTGGTCTTCACCCCCTCGATGCTGGCGATCCGCGTCTGGTTCACGACCTACGTCAAGTGGTTCGCCCAGTTGCTCGCCCGCCTGTCCTTCGGCCGCGGCAGCCGCATCGCCCGCGACTGGGCCCTCGCCCGCGAGGCAAGACGCATCAAGGCGCCGGAGATCCTGTGGGAAGAGATCGGCCGCCCTGCCCCGCCCGCCGAACCGTCGACCGACGACCCGCAGCTCGACCTTCCGCTGCGCGCGGCGGAGTAACCATGGAACGCTGCCGATCTTGATTTTTTCGCAAGGAAAAGGTAATTGGGTGTAGCGATAGGTTTGTTTCGGACAAACACCTGCTTTCTAAGTGTCCCCGGGATGTTGCCGCATCCCGGGGACTGCTTTTATCGGCCTATCAGGACCATGACGACAATCGTCAGGACCATCAGACCGACAGTCAGCACGCGATAGGTGTTTTCGGACATTTTTCCTCCTTTCTGCATTCCGATGGAATGTTTCCGGAGGGTGCACAAAAAGCGCTAACAACTGGTGAAGGACGTGTGCTGTCAGGTTAAAGGACCAATCGCCGCTTATTCAATTAAAGCGATGGAAAATAAAGACTATCGTGCCCGGAAGGGCAAACCGCTCCCTTAACGGCCTACCGCTTTTCGGACCGCTCCCGCCTGCACCGTTCCGAACAATAGCGGACCTCGTCCCAGACCTTCGCCCACTTCTTGCGCCACGTGAACGGCCGCCCGCAGGTGGCGCAGGTCTTCACAGGCAGATCGCGTTTCTTCACAGCCTTTGCCATCGTCCTCACATACGAAAAACGCGCCCGGAAACCGGACGCGTTCTGAAACACGATTGCGCGAGGATCAATCGGCAGCGGGTCCCGGCACCTCTTCGGCACCGACGCCCGGCACGACCTCGATCTGGGTCTCGGCGCCCTGCGGGTCCTGGCCCTGGATCACGACCCAGCCAACCCAGCCCAGCAGCATGATGCCGACAACGATCAGAAGTACGCGCATTCCCGTCAGCGGGCCTGCGTGGCGTTTCTCTTGTTTGTGAATGTTCGTCTCTGGGGCGGACATATCAACCTCTTTCCATTTGCAACTGCGGCGCGGTTGCCGCTCGTCGGTTACAGGAATAACACTCGGGCAGCCGCCCGGGTTCCATCGGGCACGACCAGAAGGAGCACCGCGATGAAGGCCGAAGCCCCCCAGACCATCTATCTCAAGGACTACACCCCGTTCGGCTGGCACGTCGAAAGCGTGCACCTCACCTTCCGTCTGGCGCCGAACAGCACCCGCGTGCTGTCGAAGATCCGTTTTGCCCCCAACCCCGACGCCCCGGCGCAGGACTTCTTCCTGCACGGCGAGATGCTGAAACTGATCGGCGCGAAGATCGACGGCGCACCCGTCACCCCCGATGTGACCGACGAGGGCCTGACCGTCACCGTCCCCTCCGGCGCCTTCCTCTGGGAAGCGGAGGTGGAAATCGACCCGAAAGGCAACACCGCGCTCGAAGGGCTTTACATGTCGAACGGCATGTACTGCACCCAGTGCGAGGCGGAGGGGTTCCGCAAGATCACCTACTACCCCGACCGCCCCGACGTGATGTCGACCTTCACCGTCCGGATCGAGGGCGACGAGAAGGTAAAGCTGTCGAACGGCAACCCGCAGGAAGCGGGAGAGGGCTTTGCCGAATGGCACGATCCCTGGCCGAAGCCCGCCTACCTCTTTGCACTGGTGGCCGGCGACCTCGTGAACTTTCCGGGCGCCTTCACCACCATGTCCGGCAAGGAGGTGGAGCTGAACATCTGGGTCCGCCCCGGCGACGAGGACAAGTGCGCCTTCGGGATGGAGGCGCTGAAGAAGTCGATGAAGTGGGACGAGGACGTTTACGGACGTGAATACGACCTTGATATCTTCAACATCGTGGCCGTCGACGACTTCAACATGGGCGCGATGGAGAACAAGGGCCTGAACGTCTTCAACTCCTCCTGCGTGCTGGCCTCGCCGGAGACCTCGACCGACGCGAACTTCGAACGGGTCGAGGCGATCATCGCGCACGAGTATTTCCACAACTGGACCGGCAACCGCATCACCTGCCGCGACTGGTTCCAGCTTTGCCTGAAGGAGGGCCTGACGGTCTTCCGCGACGCGCAGTTCACCTCCGACATGCGGTCGGAGCCGGTCAAGCGGATCTCCGACGTGATCGACCTGCGCGGCCGCCAGTTCCCCGAGGACCAGGGCCCGCTGTCGCACCCCGTCCGCCCGGAAAGCTTTCAGGAGATCAACAACTTCTACACCGCCACGGTCTACGAGAAGGGTGCCGAGGTGATCGGCATGCTCAAGCGTCTCGTGGGGGACGAGGCCTATGCCAGGGCGCTCGACCTCTACTTCGACCGCCACGACGGGCAGGCCTGCACGATCGAGGACTGGCTGAAGGTCTTCGAGGATGCGACGGGCCGCGACCTTGCCCAGTTCAAGCGCTGGTACAGTCAGGCGGGCACGCCGCGCGTGTCGGTGTCCGAATCCTTTGCGGACGGCACCTATTCGCTGACCTTCCGGCAAGAGACCCCGCCCACCCCGGGCCAGCCCGAGAAGGCGCCGCAGGTGATCCCGATGGCCGTGGGGCTGCTGAATCCCAACGGCGACGAGGTGCTGCCGACGACGCTCCTCGAGTTTAACCAGTCTGAACAAACCTTTAATTTCAGTGGTTTCGCGGCGAAACCTGTGCCCTCCCTGCTCCGCGGATTCTCCGCCCCCGTGGTGCTGGACCGGGAGGCAGGCCGCGACGAGCAGGCGTTCCTCCTGGCCCACGATACCGACACCTTCACCCGCTGGGACGCCGGCCGGCAGCTTGCCCGCGAGACGCTGGTGGACATGGTCCTGACCGGCGCGACGCCCGACATGGCCTATATCGACGGGCTGGAGGCGGTGCTTCGCGACGAAACCCTCGACCCCGCCTACCGGGCGCTGATGATGGGCACGCCCTCCCAGTCGGAGCTGGCGCAGGTGCTGGCCGACCGCGGGCACGTTCCCGACCCCGACGCCATCTGGCAGGCCGCCGAGACGCTGGCGCAGGTCAAGGCGGAGCGCTGGACCGACCTCCTGCCGCGCCTCGCCGCGGAGGCGGAGGTCACCGCCCCCTACAGCGCCGACGCCGAACAGTCGGCCCGCCGGGCGCTTGGCGCGGCGGTGCTGTCGCTGCAGACCCGGCTCGACGGCGGGGCCGCGGCGGAGGCGCAGTTTGGCCGCGCCGACAACATGACCCTGCAGCTTTCGGCCCTGTCGAACCTGATCCGCGCGGGCCGGGACGATGCGGCGCTGGAGGCCTTCCACGACCAGTGGCAGGGCGACCGGCTGGTGATGGACAAGTGGTTCGGCCTGCAGATCGCGGCCACCACGCCGGAGAAGGTGGTGCCCCGGACCGAGGCGCTGACCGCGCATCCGGCTTTCGACTGGAAGAACCCCAACCGTTTCCGGGCCGTCATGGGGGCAATGATGATGCACCATGCCGGTTTCCATTCGGTGGACGGTGCGGGCTATCGCCTGCTGGCGGACTGGCTGATCCGGCTCGACGACGTGAACCCGCAGACCACGGCGCGGATGTGTTCGGCCTTCCAGACCTGGCGGCGCTACGATGCCGGGCGGCAGGAGATGATCCGGGCGGAGCTGGAGCGTATCCGGTCGAAGCCGAAGCTGAGCCGCGACGTGGACGAGATGGTGAGCCGTATTCTCGGCGCCTGAGGGCGGGGCGTCCGGCCGGAGCCTTCGGCCATTCGGGGCGTTTCGCTGCCTGCGGCAGCGATCCGGTGGGGGCCTTGCCCCCACACCCCCAAGGTATTTGGGCCAAGATGAAGCATATTCGCTTGGCAATGGCGCGCGCGCCGGGGCCTTCGGGCCGGGCGCGCCTTGCAGATGTGGGACGGCCGGGTCTAGCCTTGCGCGCCGGTCAGACGGGAGAATGGGGTCCATGAGCAGCAACAGAGATTTCGGGAATTTCATGACGGGACGTGCGTCGTGAGCGGGGTGCTGATCGTCACCGGTGCCTCTGCCGGGATCGGGGCTGCCACGGCACGCAACGCCGCGTTCAACGGCTGGCCGCGCATCGTGGTGCATTACGGGCAGGACAAGGCGGGCGCCGAGGACACTGCCTCTGTGGTGGAGAGCATGGGGGCGCAGGCCTACCTGTTGCAGGCCGATGTCTCGAAACCGAAGGCCGTCCAGAAGATGTTCGACACCATTTCGGGGATGAAGCCGGGGCGGGTCGGACTGGTGAACAACGCAGGCATCGTGGCGCAGACCGGCACGATCACGGACCTGACGCCGGAGCGGGTGGAGAAGGTCTTTGCCGTCAACGTCCTGGGCGCCATCGAAGTGGCGCGGCAGGCGGTGGGCCTGATGCGGGCCTGGGGCAAGGGCGGCAGTATCGTCAACATCTCGTCTGCGGCGGCGCGGCTGGGGTCGGCCAACCAGTACATCGATTACGCCGCGAGCAAGGGCGCCATCGACACCTTCACGCTGGGGCTTGCGGACGAGCTGGCGCCGGAGGGCATCCGGGTCAACGCCATCCGGCCCGGCCTGATCGAGACCGCCATCCACGCCAAGGGCGGTGTGCCCGACCGGCTGGAGAAGCTGGGGAAGACGCCGCCCATGGGCCGCCCCGGCACCGCCGACGAGGTGGCCGAGGCGGTCCTCTGGCTGCTGTCGGAACGCGCCTCCTATGTCACCCGCACGATCCTCGACGTGGCCGGGGGGCGGTGACCGGACCCCTGCCGGTTCTGGAACATCGCGCCTCGGGGCGGACGCCTTGGGCGGCGCTGGTGCTGATCCTCGTGTGGCTGGCGATCCTGACGCTCTGGCTGGTGCTGGAGGCCGCGGGCTGGATCGTGGCGCTGCTGATGCTGGTCACCCTGCCCGCCGCGCTCGACTTTGCCCGCGACCGGCAGGCCGGGCTCCGGCTGGACGACCGGACGCTGGCCTGGCGGTCGGGCGGCAGCGAGGGGGAGATCGCGCTGGAGCGCATCCGGACCGCACGCTTCGAGACCCGGCTGGACCTGTCGGTGCGCGCCCGGCTCGTCACCGACGACGGACGCCGCATCACCCTGCCGCAGGACTGCCTGCCGAAGCCGCCCGCGCTGGAGGAGGCGCTGAGGCGACGTAACGTCACGACGGAGCGTCACCATTTCGGCCTGCGCCCGGACCGTTAGCCGCCCTTTCCCTGCACGTCCGGTGCGTTATGTATAGCAGGACGTATTCCGGAGCGCCGGTCGGACTGTCCCCGCCGGCGGCTGTTAACCGCCATGACGCAGCGGTGCACTGTCGTCTGGACAGCTGCGCCCCTGTCTGTCATGGAAACTTTAACAACTTGTGATCATGGCTGACGAATGAAAGACCGTATCGACCCCCTGATCGAGGAACGCGCGCCATGGTTCTCGCGGCAGAATTCTTTCGTTGCCGCTGCCCGCGCCGTCCTCGAACGGCTGCTGACATATGACCACACGCTGGAGGTGGCCGGTCAGCTCGACCACATGACGGCGCAGGACGGTTTCCGCCTGCTGGGCAGCCTGATCGCCAAGGACGTGGAGATCTCCGGCCTCGACAATATCCCCCGCCACGGACCGGCGCTGATCGTGTCGAACCACCCTACCGGGCTGGCCGATGGTGTGATCCTCTACAATGCGCTGGGGACGATCCGGCCCGACACCTATTTCTTTGCCAACAAGGACGTGGTGCGCGTCCTGCCGCAGCTCGACGACATCGTCTGCCCGGTGGAATGGCGGCAGGAGAAGCGGTCGCATGCCAAGACGCGCGAGACCATGGCCTATTGCCGCCGCGCGGTGGAAGACGGCCGGCTCGGCGTGATCTTCCCCTCGGGCCGGCTGGCCAAGCGGCGCGGCCTGTCGCTGCACGAGAGGCCCTGGATGGCGAGCGCGGCGATGATCGCGCGCAAGCTGGACCTGCCGGTGATCCCGGTGAACATCCGCGCGCGCAACTCGGTGATGTTCTACCTGTTCGACCTGCTGCACCCGACGCTGCGCGACATTTCCCTGTTCCACGAGACGCTGAACAAGGCGCGCCAGCCGTTCCGCATCACCGTGGGCGAGCCGATCTCTCCTTCTGCGCTGCCGGCGAAGAGCGAGGAAGGCATCGAGATCCTGCGCCGGGCGACCTTGTCGCTGGGCGGGCCGAAGGCACCTGCGGTGAGCCTTCTGGACGCGACGCGGCGGCCGAGCTGGCTGAAGGCCTGAAGGCTTTGCACATCTGACAAGCGAAAGGCCCGCACTCTGGCGGGCCTTTTTGTTTTCCGGATGTCTGGCGGCTTGCGGCGATCAGCCTTCGGACTGGGTGCTGATGAGCATCCGGACCGGGTTGTCCATCGCCTCCCGCAGGGTTTCCACCGGCGGCAGCGCGTCCTTCAGGGCGCGGGCGAAGACGGAGATCGGGCGGGCCTCCGGGCGGACGTTCTCGAACGAGGCGAGGATCGTGCGCATGCGCTCGGTCTCCCACTGCTGCTGGAGTTCGTCGGGCCGCGCGACGGGGCGCAGCGAGCGGGCGATGCCTTGGCAGTAGCTCTGGCTGCGGGTCCAGTCCATGATGTCGCTGCGCTTGCGCGAGGAGTGGAACGGGCCCCAGTCGGCGGCGACGCCGCGCATGCCCGCGCTGACCACCTTGTCGCGCTTGACCGTCACGGCCATGATTCGCAGCGCGCAGGAGAGGTTGTCCTCCGGGTCCTTGAGGGCCGATCCGCTCTTTGCCTTGCACTGATAGCGACGTGCGGTGTCGGGCAGGATCTGCGTCAGACCGTACCAGCGGCCGCCGCCGCCCACCGCGGTGGGGCGATGTGTGCTTTCGTGCCACGCCAGCGAAGAAATCAGCCCGACCCAGAAGGCTTCGCGCTGTTCGCGGCTTGCGGTCGGATACGCCGGGCAGTACGAAGCGATATCCCTCGGCACAATATCGGGGAGCGCGTGGGCGTGGCTCCGCAATCCCTTGAGGACGGCGAGTGTCCAGCTTTTGCGACCGGGTTTGGTGTCCCATCTTGCATCCGGGACGGCGAGGCGACGCTGTTTCGGGCGCACCGATGCCATCACCGCCTGCTCGGGGGCAGCTACGGTTGGCACGGGCCCGACCTGTGACAGCAACGGATTGGCATCCGCAGCGGTCCAGACCGACGATGTCCCGATGAGCGTGATAAGGGCAGCAGCACGCAACATGACCGCGGCACCCTGCCGGAAACGATCCGGATTCGCAATACCGCCAAATGATGCAAAATTGCGCAGGATTGCCGCACCCGCGAAGGCGCTGATGAAGATCGCACCGTTTTGCGGACGGCATGGCCCGGGACGGGGATTGTTAACGGTCGGGTAACCAATGCGGCGGCCGCAGGCAGACGTTCCGAAAAACGTCGGATATAGGTCGGGGCGGTTCCGCGAAGCCGCCGTCTTTTGGCCCACATGCGCCGACAGACTGGGGGCCTGCATCCTGCTGCTGCCTGCCCGGAACCGTCCTCACCATGCGCCCGAACCGCTATGCCGACCAGAGAGCCCTGCGCGCCCGCCTTGGCACGGCCACGCTGCCGCCGCTGCGCCCTCGGGTGGAGATCGCGGTGCGCGCACCCGGCCCTGACGCGGCGCAGCGGGCCGACCACATCGCACGGGGCCGCCACCTTGCGCGGCAGGAGGCCTGGGACGAGCTGGCCGAACTGATCGCCGCCGCCGACCGGGGCGGGCAACTGACCGACGGGTTGTTCCCGGTGGCGCTGCTGCTGGCGCAGGGGGCGCGGTCGGACGTGGTGCAGGCCGCCCGCGAACTGGTCCGCCGCGGAGAGCCGAAGACGGCACGCGCAATCCTCGCCGCCTTCCGCGCGGCTCTGGAGGATGAGGACGCGGGCCCTCCGCTCGACGGGCTGGCGGCGCTGGCGCATGTGGACGTGGCGCTCTCGTGGCGCGGCGCTTCCGCCCCGGCACAGCTTTCGGCACAGCGCCGCGCCGCCTATGCCTGGCACATGGGAGAGGCGCGCGCGCTCGCCGACCGTCACGACGCGTTCGAGGCGGGATCGTCCTACTGGGCCGCGCTGCGCTGCGCCGTGCTGGAGGCGGACCCGGCGCCCGCCGCCCGTGTCGCCGACGATTACGAGGACCTCGTCGAACTGGCGCCGGAGGTGCCCGCCCACATGATGGCGCTGGGACACGACCTGCGCCCGCGCCGCTTCGGCAGCTGGGAAATGCTCGACATCCAGGCCCGCCGCGTGATCGGCCAGACCTGCGACATCTGGGGCATGGCGGGCTACACATGGGTCTATATCGGCGCGCTGGAGCGTGACGCGGGCGCGCTGCGCCGGGTCGATGCCGAGATCTTCACCGAAGGGTTGCACGACATATTGCAACGCCATCCGACGCAGGACATGGCCAACCGGATGGCCGCCTTCACCGGGCTGACGCTGGGCGGCCCGTCCGACCCGGGCTCTGCCCGCCGTCGCCTTGCCGATGCCTTCGGCTGGATCACACAGGACTACCTGCGCGAACTGCACCCGGAGATCTGGGCCAACGCCCCCTCCCCCGGTCGCCCCATGCCGCCGGAGGATTCGCAGGACACCGTCCGCCGCGGCCGGGTGCGGGCGATTTCCACCATGGCCGAATATTACGCCCCGGCGCTGGACGTGGGCCGACGCCTCGTCTTCACGCCGGACGGCGTGCGGATGCTGAAGGGGGATTGAGGGCCGTAGCCAATTGGCCGCGGATTTGCTGCCTCCGCAGGCGTGTGCCGTGACCGGAGACCGGACAGGCCGGATTTTGCGCAGATGCAGCGCAAGAGCCCCTCGCCCGGCGGGTTCCGGCTGGCGCAGCGCGCGGCCCCGCGCCATGATGCGCGGGCGGTCCGGCGCCGGGGCCTTGCTCCGCCCCGCCCGGTGTTCTAGACCGCAACCCATTCTTGAGCATCGCGAGGCCCCGACATGCTGGATCTGACCTACGAGACCCCGAAACCCAAGGTGATCGCCGGGGCGAAGCACGACTGGGAACTGGTCATCGGGATGGAAGTGCACGCGCAGGTCGCGTCCAAGGCCAAGCTGTTCTCCGGTGCCTCGACCCAGTTCGGGGCAGAGCCGAACTCAAACGTGTCCTTCGTGGACGCGGCCATGCCGGGGATGCTGCCGGTCATCAACGAATACTGCATCGAGCAGGCGGTGCGCACGGGCCTTGGCCTGAAGGCGCAGATCAACCTCGTCTCTGCCTTCGACCGCAAGAACTACTTCTACCCCGACCTGCCGCAGGGCTACCAGATTTCGCAGCTCTATCACCCGCTGGTGGGCGAAGGCGAGATCCTCGTGGACATGGAGCCGGGGATCGCCCGCAAGGTGCGGATCGAGCGCATCCACGTCGAACAGGACGCCGGCAAGTCGATCCACGACATGGACCCGAACATGTCCTTCGTCGACCTCAACCGCACGGGCGTCGCGCTGATGGAGATTGTCTCGCGCCCCGACATCCGCGGGCCGGAAGAGGCCGCCGCCTACATCGCCAAGCTGCGCCAGATCCTGCGCTACCTCGGCACCTGCGACGGCAACATGCAGAACGGCAACCTGCGGGCCGACGTGAACGTGTCGATCTGCCTGCCCGGCGCCTACGAGAAGTACCAGGAGACGCAGGACTTCGGCCACCTCGGCACGCGCTGCGAGATCAAGAACATGAACTCCATGCGGTTCATCCAGGCGGCCATCGAATACGAGGCGCGCCGCCAGATCGCCATCGTCGAGGGCGGCGGCAAGGTCGACCAGGAGACGCGGCTCTACGATCCGGACAAGAACGAGACACGCTCCATGCGGTCGAAGGAAGAGGCGCACGATTACCGCTACTTCCCCTGCCCCGACCTGATGCCTCTGGAGATCGAGCAGGCCTGGGTCGACGACATCGCCGCCTCGCTGCCGGAACTGCCGGACGAGAAGAAGGCGCGCTTCATGGGCGATTTCGGCCTGACGGAGTATGACGCCAACGTGCTGACCGCCGAGACGGTGAACGCCGCCTATTTCGAGCAGGTCGTGACGGAGGCGGGCGACGGCAAGCTGTCGGCCAACTGGGTCATCAACGAGCTTTTCGGCCGCCTGAAGAAAGACGACCGCGACATCACCGACAGCCCGGTGGCGCCCGGCCAGCTGGCGGCGATCATCAAGCTGATCAAGTCGGACGCGATTTCCGGCAAGATCGCCAAGGACCTTTTCGAGATCGTCTATACCGAGGGCGGCGACCCGGAGAAGATCGTCGAAGAGCGCGGCATGAAGCAGGTCACCGACACCGGCGCGATCGAGACGGCGGTGGACGAGATCATCGCCGCCAACCCCGCGCAGGTGGAGAAGGCCAAGCAGAACCCCAAGCTCGCGGGCTGGTTCGTGGGCCAGGTGATGAAGGCGACCGGCGGCAAGGCCAACCCCAAGGCGGTCAACGAGATCGTCGCGCAGAAGCTGGCGCAGTGACGCGGCACCGGTGATGCGATCCGGCGGGGGAACCTCGGGATGAAACGGCTGCGCGACGAGCTTCTGGTCTACAACGAACGGATCAAGCTGGTCGCGACGTCGCTGAACGCCATCGCGCTGGGGCTTCTGGGCTTTGCGGTGCTGCGTCCGGCGACCGACACGGCGCTCTCGCTGGAGCTGTCCTCGTTGTGGTGGGCGGTCATTGCACTGGCATTTCACGCGCTTTCGCACTATATGTTGGGAAGACTGCACAAGGAGTCTGCCGATGACAGCCTATGAATTCTGGATGCCGCTGGTGCTTCTGGGCGGGTGTTCCCTCGGCGTCCTGTGGATGCGGCACGAGGGCAAGGTGCTTGAACGCCGCCTCGAGGAAGCCCGCGCCGAAAAGCGCCCCACGAAGTGACTGCAGCGCCGCAAGGCGCCGCGCGGTGGTCCCTTGGCCACCTTCTGACTCCCTCAAATCGTTTGTCCGATCGTGGGTCTTCCGAACTTGGGGGACAGCAAAGTCATGCCGTATTCGCAATGCCCGGCCGCCCATCGCGGCAAGATCATTGCGCGCAGGCGCCCTTTCTCGCATTCAAATTCCGCTACGTAAGGATTCCCTGACTGACAAACCCGTGATGTTTGCGTTATCTTCCCTGTACCGAAGGGTAGTTCACCCCGAGGCAGTCCCAGGATTGGTCGGGGCGACACGCAAAAGATTGGCAGCGGGGGATTTGATCCGTTTGTTCAGAGCTGACAGGGGCCAGGTCGTGAGACCGGCCCCTTTTTGCGTGTGGCCACGGTTGCGGCACGGGGCATGTGCGGACCGTATGCGGCGCCTAAAGGGGGCAGGTTTTCGCTTCACTCGCCCTGTTGGGCTGATACTCTGCCCGACATGAGGTACGAATACCGGATCGTCCCGGCCCCGGAGAAGGGCGAGAAGCTGAAGGGCGCCAGTGCGGAGGCGCGCTTTGCCGCCGCCGTCGAACGTGTGCTGAACGACATGGCCGCGCGGGGCTGGGAGTACCAGCGCACCGACACCCTGCCCGCAACCGAGCGCGCCGGGCTGACGGGGGCGGAGACGGTCTGGCGCAACCTTCTGGTGTTCCGCAGGCCGCGCGCGGCGGATGCGAGCGTCTTCCAGCCGCGCCTGCTGGAGCCACCGCAGACCGCCAGCGTCACGGTCTCTGCGCCGCAACTATGGCGGGTGGAGGACACGCACGCAGATCCCGAGGCAGAGCCGCCTGCCCCGCCGGCCCGCCCCCCGCGCACGCCGGTCGGTCCGCGCGATGCGGCGGACGTGGCGCTGCGCACGGCGCTGACCGGCCCGATGGACGGCGGCTCCTCTCCCGAGGGGTCGGCCTGACCTCCGTTCCCGCGCTGCCACGCGATTGCGCAGCGCCCGCCGGACCTGCCGGATGGGACGGCAGGAGGCACGGGCAGCATCCCGCGGGTCGCGACATTTTTTCCGGCTGCCCCCTGTTCTCCGGACGACAAATGTCTAAAATCTGGCGTCCGAGTCGAGATGAGGTGAGAGATGAGCAGACCCGATCCCTTCGGTTTCGACATGTCCGTCAGGTCCGCGAAGAAGAAGAACCCGCGCGGCCGGAAGGGCATGACCGGCGAATCCGAGACATCGCAGCGCGTCTGCGATCATGACGGCTGCGAGGAACCGGGCAAGTTCCGCGCACCCAAAGCCCCCGATGTGCTGGACGACTTCTACTGGTTCTGCAAGGACCACGTCCGCGAATACAACGCACAGTGGTCCTTCTTCGAGGGCAAGACCGAAGCCGAGATGAACGCGCAGGCCTCGTCCGACAAGGTGTGGGAACGCAAGACCAAGGACTGGCGCGATCCGGAGGCGAAGGCCTGGGCCCGGCTGGGCATCGAGGACCCGCACCAGGTGCTGGGCGACAAGGCGACGCGCAACCCGGGCCGCAAGAAGGCCGGTGGCGGGCGCAAGCTGCCGCCGACCGAACGCCGCGCGCTGGAGATCCTGGAGGCCGAGGACACGCTGACCAAGGCGGAGCTCCGCAAGGTCTACAAGAAGCTGATCAAGGTGCTGCACCCGGACATGAACGGCGGCGACCGCTCCCAGGAAGAGCAGCTGCAGGAAGTCGTCTGGGCGTGGGACCAGATCAAGGAATCGCGCAACTTCAAGTAAGGGCGCGCCCTTCCCCAAACACGAAATTGGCCCGGGTCATTTCACGCATGGTGCGTGAAGCGACCCGGGCCTTTTACGTTCGGGGGATCGTTGCGGCAGGTCAGGCCGGCTGGAAGGTCAGCGACACGCCGTTGATGCAGTGCCGCTTGCCGGTCGGCGGCGGGCCGTCGTCGAAGATATGCCCGAGGTGCGAACCGCAGCGGCGGCAGTGGCACTCGGTGCGCACCATGAAGAGCGCGCGGTCGGGCTTCGTCTCGATGGCATTGGGCAGCGCCTCGTAGAAGGACGGCCAGCCGGTGCCGCTGTCGAACTTGGTCTTCGAGGAGTAGAGCGGCAGGTCGCAGCCCTTGCACAGGAAGGTGCCTGCGCGCTTCTCGTCGTTCAGCGGCGAAGTGTAGGCCCGTTCCGTGCCTTCGCGGCGCATGACCTTGTACTCGATCTCGCTGAGCATGGCGCGCCACTCGGCCTCGCTCCGGTTGACTTCGAAGCTGGCGGCCTCGGCGGCGCGGGCGCCGAAACCGAGCGCGGCGGCGGCGGCGATGAAGGTTCTGCGGTTCATGATGTGCCTCCTCCTGTCTGGTGTGTGTCGGCGTGGGAAAGGTTGTGCCCGAAAGGATGCGCATCATCCCGGTGTCGGGCAAGGTCAGGGCGCGCACGTCTGCGCGAGGCGGGAGCAAAGCCCAGGGTCTGGTGGCCCCGCGCTTGGTGCGCGCCCTTTCGACGGGGCGGGAGGACCCCCACCCCATTCGAGGGACCGCTTACTGCCTCGGCAGCAGGACGCGGTCGATCACGTGGATGACGCCGTTGGACTGGCGGACATCGGCGAGGGTCACGGTGGCCTCGCGGCCGTTCTCGTCCGTCAGGACGATGTTGTTGCCGCTCATCTTCGCCTGGAGCGTGCAGCCGCCCACGGTCGGCACCGGGTGCATGCCGCCGTCATCCGCGATCATGCCCATGAGGGCATCGGACATGGCGTTGGCGGCGACCACGTGGCAGGCGAGGATCTGACCGAGCTGTTCCTTGTGCTGGGGCATCATCAGTTGCTGCAGGCTCTCGTCGGAGACCATGCCGAACGCCTTGTCGGTCGGCGCGAAGACGGTGAAGGGCCCTTCGGAATTGAGCGTGTCCACGAGGCCCGCCTGCTTGACCGCCGCGACCAGCGTGGTGTGGATCGGCGAGTTTACCGCGTTCTCGACGATGGTCTTGTCCGGATACATCGGCGCGCCCCCGACCGTAGGCACGTCGGCGGCAAGGGCCGGCGTGGTCATGAGGGCGAGGATGGCGGTGGCTGCAAAGGTCTTCATTTGTGGTCTCCCTGTGTTCCGGAGCGGCACCGTCCCGGGCCGCGCTCACCTCCAGCCACGATGACGCGGCGGCAGAGTTTCACACGACCGGGTCACGGTGCATCACGGCGGCGTGAGGCGCAGCACCGCATTTACGCCCCCGGATGACGCTTTTCATGCGGGCGCTTCTGCGCGGGCGGGCTAGGTAAGGCGCATGAGTTACGTGCTGCACTATGCCCCCGACAATGCCTCGCTGATCGTCCGGTTGGCGCTGGAAGAGCTTGGCGTGCCCTATGTCACGCGGCTGGTCGACCGCGCGGCCCGCGCGCAGGAGAGCGCAGAGTACCGGCGGGTGAACCCCGCGGGCCTGATCCCCGCGCTGGAGACGCCGGACGGCACGCTTTTCGAGACGGCGGCGATCCTGTTGTGGCTGGCGGACCGGCACGGGCGGCTGGCCCCCGCGTCCGAAGACGCCGGGCGCGGCGATGTCCTGAAATGGCTGGTCTTCGTGTCGAACACCGTGCACACCGGGCTGCGGATGACCTTCTACCCGGAGAAATACGTGGGGCCGGACCCGCAGGCGCAGGCGGCGCTGCTGGCCACCCTGCGCGGCGCGGACGGGACGGGCATGACCCTGGCCCGCGCGCTGGCGCTGCTGGACGGGGTGATCGGCGGGCGCGACCCGGAGGCGCCGCCCGATGCGCTTGCGATCTATGTCGCGGTCCTGCTGCGCTGGTGCGCGCTTTACCCGCATGGCGACACCGGCTGGTTCCGGCTCGCCACTTACCCGGCGCTAAATGCGCTGGCGGAAAGGGTGGAAACCCGCCCGTCTGTACAGAAGGCCGCCCTGGCCGAGGGGTTGGGACCGACCCCGCTCAGCAATCCGCGTCCCGCACAGCCACCAGAAGGGAGTGCGCTCTGATGTTCCTGTCCGTGTTCGACATGTTCAAGGTAGGGGTCGGCCCGTCGTCCTCCCACACGATGGGGCCGATGGTGGCGGGTGCGCGCTTCCTCGACCGGCTGCGGCAGGCGCCGTTCCGCGCGCACGGGCTGAAGGCGCACCTCTACGGCTCGCTCGCCTTCACTGGCGTGGGCCACGCCACCGACCGCGCGACGGTGCTGGGCCTTGCCGGGTTCGCGCCGCAGACCTACGACCACGAGGCTGCCGAGGCCGCGCTGGCCCGCATCCGCGAAACCGGCACCGTGGCGCCCGAGGGGCTGCCCGAGATGCGCTTCGACATGGGACATGACCTGCGGTTCGACTTCGGCGCCGCGCTGCCCGGCCACGCCAACGGCATGGTGATCGAGGCGCTGGACAAACAGGGCGACGTGATCCTGCAGGAGACCTACTACTCCGTGGGCGGCGGCTTCGTCCTGACCGCCGACGAGCTGGCCGCCGGCAAGGACACCGACAACGGCCCGCCGGTGCCCTACCCGTTCAAATCCGCCGCAGAGATGATGGAGATGGCGGACCGCTCCGGCAAGACCATCGCCGAGATGAAGCGCGCCAACGAGATCTCGCGCGGCGGGGCCGACAACCTCGACCGGGGGCTCGCGCGGATCTGGGAGGTGATGAACCGCTGCATCGACCTCGGCATGGAGGGTGAAGGCATCCTGCCCGGCGGACTGGGCGTGAAGCGGCGCGCGCGGCGCATCCACGAACAACTGGTGGCGGAACGCGGCATGAACCAGTCGGCCCCGCACGTCTGCAACGACTGGATGAGCGTCTACGCCATGGCGGTGAACGAACAGAACGCCGCCGGTGGACAGGTTGTGACGGCGCCGACGAACGGCGCGGCAGGCGTGGTGCCCGCGGTGATCCGCTACTGGCTGGACCACGTGCCGGGCGCGACCCGCGCCCGCATCCCCGACTTCCTGCTGACCGCCGCCGCCATCGGCGGGCTGGTGAAATACAACGCCTCGATCTCCGGCGCCGAGGCGGGCTGCCAGGCAGAGGTCGGCAGCGCCGCCGCCATGGCCGCCGCCGGCCTCGCCGCGGTGATGGGCGGCACGCCCGCGCAGATCGAGAACGCCGCCGAGATCGCGTTGGAGCACCACCTCGGCATGACCTGCGATCCGGTGAAGGGGCTGGTGCAGGTGCCCTGCATCGAACGCAACGGCCTCGGCGCGATCAAGGCGGTCTCGGCCGCGTCGCTCGCCATCCGCGGCGACGGCACGCACCTCGTGCCGCTGGACGCGGTGATCGAGACCATGCGCCAGACCGGCCAGGACATGCACGAGAAGTACAAGGAAACCTCGCTCGGAGGTCTGGCGGTCAACGTGCCGAACTGCTGAGACGTTTCGCCTTGCTGGCGCAAGGCGATCCG